>NZ_PDKF01000008.1:300000-597616 GCF_004118855.1 Arcobacter sp. CECT 8983
AAAGTTTGAATACCTTTTGATTGGATTTCTATTTGTTCATTTTTACTAAGTTTACTTATTAGTTCTTTAAACTGTTCGCACTCTTTAACTGAGAACTTGTAAGTTTTAGAAACATTACAAAACTCTTTATGATATTCATTTGGTGTAGCATCAAGACCTTTTTTCTTTATATTTATTAAGGTTTCTTTTACTATGCTATTTATATTTCTTTCCATAATTACTATTCCTAGTTTTAGTATCTAAAAGTTTTATGCTAATAGTTTCTTTGTCATTTCATTAATTCTTTTTCCATCTGCAACACCAGCAAGTTTTTTTGAAGCAGTTCCCATAACTTTCCCCATATCTTTAACTGTTGTTGCACCAACTTCAGCAATGATTTCTTTCATTGAACTTTCAAGTTCTTCATCTGATAATTGTTTTGGCATATACTCTTTGAAAATATCTACTTGTTCTTGTTCTTTTGCAACTAAATCATCTCTTGAAGCTTCTTTATATTGTGCAATAGATTCTTCTCTTTGCTTAATTCCTTTTTGAATAAGTTTTAAAACATCTTCATCTGATAATTCTTTTCTTTCATCTACTTCAATCTGTTTTATCATTGTATTTATAGCTCTAATTGAATCTCTTTTTACTATGTTTTTTTCTCTCATAGCTAACTTTAAATCATCTTTTAATTTTTGTTTTAAACTCATAAAATTTCCTTATCAATTATTTATATTTCATTATATCTTAACTATTTTAAACTAATTGTTAAAACTCTCGACAAGCTCTTCTAGCTCTAAAAATCTTTCAACTTTTTGTTCATAAAGTTCTTCTATTTCTTCTAGCTCTTTTGAAACAGCAACAATTCCTTTTTGCTCATAACAAGAGGGTGTTGCAAGGCATTCATTTATTTGTTCAATTTTTTCTTCAAGCTCTTCTATGTCTTTTGGTAAAGAATCATAGTCTCTTTGATCTTTATATGAAAGTTTTGTTTGCTTTTTTTCTTTGTTAGTTAATTTTATATTAGATGAGTTGTTGTCTTGTTTTGAACTCTCTTTTTCTAAAGAATCAAGTTCTTTTAACTCTTTTTCTATTTCTAAATACTCTGTATAAGGTTGATAGCTTTCTTCAACTGTTCCATCACCTTTAAATACAAATAACTTTTTAGCAATTTTATCTACAAAATATCTATCGTGAGATACAAAAATCAATGCTCCTTGAAAGTTTTGTAAATACTCTTCTAAAATATTAATTGTAGGGATATCTAAATCATTTGTTGGCTCATCAAGGATTAAGCAATCAACTTTTTTAGTAAATAAAAGTGCTAAGGCAACTCTATTTTTCTCTCCACCACTTAAAACACCAACTTTTTTATCTAAATATTCTCTAGGGAAAAGGAAGTTCTTTAAGTATCCAAATACATGCATAGTTCTTCCATCATCTAAAACAACTCTATCTCCACCATTTGGACAAAAAGTTTCCATAAGGTTTTTAGAATCATCAAGCATATCTCTTTGTTGATCGAAATATCCTATATTGAAATCACCTTTTTTAAGTCTTCCACTATCTATTTTCATTTTTTCCATAAAGATTTTAAGTAAAGTTGATTTTCCACTTCCATTTGGACCAACTATTGCAATAGTATCTTTTTGTAAAATTCTTGTAGTAAAGTCTTTTATTAGCTCTTTTTCTCCTAAAGATTTATAGATATTGTCTAACTCATAAAGCATTTTCTTTTTATTTTTTTGTTTTTCTTCACTATTAAATGACTTTTGCTCCCTTTGAAGTTCTAAAGACATTTTTTTAATAGCTGCAGGATTTGATTTTGCTTTTTTCTTTAAATCAAAGTATTCTGCTTTTCTTCTTTCATTTCTTTTCCTTCTCGCAGTAACACCTCTTTGCATCCAATGAGCTTCTCTTTTTACAAGTCTTAGTAAATTTTCATGGTCTTTTTGCATATTTTCTAACATTTGTTGTTTTTGTTCTAAATATGAAGAATATCCACCATTAAATCTTTTTAAGTCTCCCCCTTCAACTTCCACAACTGAAGTTGCAATATTATCAATAAAATATCTATCATGAGAGATGAAAAGTAGAGTAAAGTTGTTCTTTAAAAGAAGGCTTTCTAGAAACTCAACCATATAAACATCAAGGTGGTTTGTAGGTTCATCTAGAAGTAGTACATCAGGTTTTTTAAGAAGTAGTCCAGCTAAGCTAACTCTTCTTTGCTCACCACCACTTAGTAGATTTACATCTTTGTGTTCATACTGTTTTAGTTGAAACTCTTTTAATACTCTTTCTATAGTATTATCTAAATCCCATGCATTATGAAAATCAATATATGTAGCAAGTTCACTTTGTCTTTTTAAAAGCTCTTCATTGTCATAATCACTTGCAATTTTTAAAGTTAACTCTTCATACTCTTTTTTTGTACTTTTGATTTCTGCAAGTTGTTCTTCAATTGCATCTCTTACTTTTAGACCTGCTTTAAATTTTGGTTGTTGATCTAACATTTCTATTTTTAAAGACTTATCAATAGATATTTCTCCATTGTCAGGTTCAACTTGATTCATGATGATTTTAAAAAGTGTTGATTTTCCTTGTCCATTTTGACCAATTACAGCTATTCTTTGACCTTCTAATAAAGTGAAGTTTACATCTTTTAATATTGTTTTTACATCATATTGTTTTGAAATGTTTTGTAGGTCTATTAATGCCATGTATTTTTTAGTTCTCCTGAGATTTCATATCTATTTAAAGGCAGATATAATAGCTAAAAAGTAGTTAAAATTGCATATTATAAAGCTTTGCAATAATATACTATGAGAAGTGGATAAAATTTAGTAAAATATAGAAAAATATTAATAAGTTATAAAAATGGACAAATTTATATATAAAAATAGTCAATTAGGAATTACAGCTTTATCAGCTAAAATAAATAAATTTTCTTATAAAAAACATGCCCATGAAGAGTATGCTATAGGTGTTACTTTAAGAGGAGTTCAAGAGTATAAATTAGAAGGTTGGTCAAAAGCTTCTTATGCAAATGGTGTAATGCTTTTTAACCCAGAACAAGTTCATGATGGAAAAGCAGGGCACTATAAAGAAGGAATTGATTATGTTATGCTTTATATTAAGCCAGAACTTTTTTTAGAGGGAATTTGTAAAAAAGATATTGTAACTTTTTCAGAACCTATTGTTTATAAAGATAAATTGAAAGTAGATATTTTAAATCTTTCAAAAGCAATATTAAATAACTATGATGATGCTTTGTGTAATGAACTATATTTAGAATTAGTTGATAACTTTTCATCAAAAGAGCTTTTATCTACATATAAAAATGAAAATGAAATTATTAAAAAAGCAAAAGAGATTATATATTATGAACTTGATAATGTTTTATATTTAGAAGATATTTCAAAGCAATTAAGTTTATCAAAGTTCGATTTTATAAGACTTTTTAAAGCAAATACAGGAATAACACCATATCAATTTTTTTTAAATGCAAAAGTAGTACACTCTAAAAGATATTTAGAAATTACAAAAGACATTTATGGTGCAGTTGTAGAATTTGGGTTTACTGACCTTTCTCATTATAATCGAAACTTTAAAAAAGTATATGGAATTACACCTTTACAGTATATTTCTCAACTTTGAAAATAGTTTTAAGATTTAGTATTATGCTTATAGACTCCGTTAAAATCTTTTGGTGGAGTTAAAATAAACTCTTTACATCTTTTTATGTAAAGCTTATATATCTTTTTATTTGATTTGTTCTCATCTTCTTGTAAATCTTCAAATATCTTTAATGCTTCATTAAATTTTGAATCTTTGTATAATTTTATTGCTTTATGATATAAGTCTAGTTCTTTTTGTAATGTTTCATTTGGTTTACCAAAATCAATAACTTGCCAAATTTCTATAGGTTTGTTTTTCCCTTTTACAGTTACATAATCTAAGAATCTAAAAATATACTCTTTTTCTAGTTTTTCTTTTGTAAAGTTTGAAATATTTAATTTAGAATCATAATACTTACAAAGAGATTCTAATCTAGCTCCTAAATTAATAGTATCACCAATAACTGTATAATCACTTCTTAGTGAACTTCCCATTTCTCCAACAATTGCAAGACCTGTGTTTAATCCAATTCCAATATCTATTAAAGGTTTATTCTCTTTTTCAAGTTTTTTATTTAAAGGTTCAAGCTCTTTTATTTGATATAAAGAGGCACTTACAGCTTTGTCTGCATGGTTTTTAACATCAGCAGGGGCATTCCAATATGCCATAATTGCATCACCAATATATTTATCAATAGTTCCTTCATATTTTGTAATAATATTACTCATAGGTTCCATATACTCATTTAAATATGAAATAAGCTTTTTGGCATTATTCATTTGTTCTGATATATTTGTGAAACCTCTTACATCACTAAAGAATACAGTTACTTCTTTTTCCATAGCTTGAAATTCATTGCTATCAATATTTTTAAGTAGATTATCCATAACTTCTTTTGATACTTTTGCTGCAAATTTCTTTTTTATAGCTTCTTCTTGTTTGATTTCATAAAAATAGTCAAATAAAGTTGCAATAATAGCTGCAAAAATAATAGTTGCCAATGGAAAAAATATATTTAAAACAATTCCATGGGTAAATAAAACATAATAAGTAAAAATTCCAAAGCCACCTAATAATAAAATAGTTCCTAAAGGATTAAACCAAAAAGGAGTATATGTAATTAAAAGTACAGTAATTATAGAAAGTAAAAATATTAAAGTGACATTAGCACCATCTATCCAAGAAGCTTTGTAGATAAAATCACCTTTTATAATATTATCAATAACATTTGCATGAACTTCAACTCCTGGATAAATTGATTCAAAAGGAGTTGCTCTTAAATCAAGTAATCCAACAGCTGAGGTTCCAATAAGTGCAATTTTACCTTCTAACTCTTTTTTATCAATTTTATTTTCATAGATATCAATTGCAGAGTAGTATTTAAAGTTCCCTTCTTTGCCTCTAAAGTTAACTAAAATTCTTCCATATCTATCAGTTGGGATTTTTAAATCTCCTAAAGATATATTCTCAATTCCTTGTTCATCATAATTAACAATTACTCTTTTTGTTTGAGTTATTATTCTTAAAACTTCTAATGACAAAGAAGGATAAATTATATCATCATAAGATATTACAAGGGGAACACTTCTTATGATTCCTGAGTTATCAGGAATATTATTAAAAAAACCACTGCTATAAGAGTTGCTTTGTAACAGAGGAATATTTAATATTGTTCCATATGCTTTAATTAAAGAGTTATTTCCTAATTGTTTATTTTTTTCAACAATTATTGCAGGTATTTCAGGTGCTCTTTTTCCTAAATGTTTTTTCTGTTCTAACTCAAAAACATAACCAAGTATCGTTGGTGTTGTGGCTACAGTTTTTGCAAAATCCAAATCATAGTTTGGAATATTCTCTTTTTTTATTCCAAACTCTTCAAAAACTTTGTGGGGAGAACTATTGTCTTCTTCTGCAAAAACAATATCAAAAGCAATTAGTCCAATCTCATTTTGAGTAAGATTTTGTAATATTTTTGAGACCTTATTTCTTTGCCAAGGCCATTGACCTAATTTGTTTAATGATTTTTCATCAATATCAATAATAATCACATTATTAGTATTAGAAATTTCACCTCTTATATTAAAAAGTGTATCTCTTAATCTATTATCTATGGAATCGGGTAATTTAGGAAAAAAGATGTAGAAAGTTGAAGAAAAAATAGCAATAAAAATTGATACTAAAAAATATAGTAAAAACTTTTTTATTGCTTTTTTCTTATGCTTATTCATTAGAATAAAAGTTTACTTTCATCAATTTGATAATCAAACAGTTCTTCATAGGCATATTGTTTAAGAGCTTCATTTTCATGGAAGAATTTTAATAAATTTTTATCAATTTCTCCATCTTTTGCCATAAAAGAGAGTATTTTAAATACTTCAGATAGTTTTTTTGCATCTTTATATGGTCTATCATTTGATGTTAAAGCTTCAAAGATATCTGCAAGAATCATAATTCTATCTTCTAAACTTAATTGAGTTTCATCTAATCCTCTAGGATAACCATTTCCATTTAACTTTTCATGGTGATTAACTGCAATATTTAAAACATCTTTGTATTTTTTTGGGAATGGTAAAGAAGATAACATATCAAGAGAAAGCTGAGCATGATAATTCATAATTGATTTTTCATTGCTAGTTAGAGTTCCTTTTTTTATACAAAGGTTAAACTCTTCATCTTCTGATAAGAAGCTTGTTTTTTCTCCTTTTTTTATATAATTATATTTAGCTATTTCTTTAACTCTTTCAATATCTTTATCTTCCATAAATTCCCCACCAATATTGGCTCTTTTCAGGAATTTAATATCATTATCATATTTTTCAATATTTTTTATATACTCTTCTTGTGTAATCTCATTTTTAAGAAGTTTAATCTCTTCATCTCTTTTTAGAATTTCTACTCTTTCTTCTATAAATCCAATTCTATCTATCATTTTTTCTAGTTTTGTGGATTTATCAATAATTGATTCAGGCATTGAGATCTTACCAATATCATGCATCCATGCAGCAAGCTCTATTTGTCTAAAATCATTTTCACTATATCTTACTTCTTTGTAAGTTGTTTCATCTTCATGTATTGCTCTTGCAAGATAGTTAGCTACTTTTGCAACTCTTCCAATATGATTTCTTGTATGTTTTGATTTTGCATCTACTGCATGTGCAATTGTTGTTACAAAAGCATTTAAAAACTCTTCTAAACTATTGATTAAAAAACTATTTGTTAAAGCCATTGCAGCTTGTGAAGCTAAAGCTTTAATAATCTTTTCATCTTCTTCTGTAAAGGCAATCTTTGATTTAGAGATTTTTGTTTTATTTATTAGTTGAAGCACTCCAATTACATCTTCTTCATGATTAATTAGAGGAATAACAAGCATTGATTTTGATTCATAACCTGTTCTTTTATCAAAATCCTTTGTTCCTTGAAAGTTATAGTCTTCATTATTATAAACATCGGGAATGTTAATAATCCTATTTTCCATTGCTGCAACTACTGCAACCATACTTTTATTTTTTGAGCCATCTTTTAAATATAAAGGCAGTGAATCCCAAGTAAGGTCATCTTTTGTTCCTCCCATAAAAATATTCAAAGGATCATTTTGAACTACTTTAAACTCTAGGGATTTTTTGTCTTTTGACATAATATAAAGTGTTCCAGCTTCACAGTGAGTCAGTTCTCTTGTTAAAGTAAGAATCATTTCAAAAAGAGCACTTTTATCAAGTTCACTTGAAAGTTGAAGGTTTATATCCATAATTCTTTCAAACTTATTTTGACTTATTAAATCAGACTCTATTTGTTTTGTATCAATATGAATAATATCACCTTCATTTAATATTTTTCCACCATTTTCCAATATCTTATATTCTTTTATTTCTTCAACAATTTCTTCATAAAATGAAGGTTTAAGGTGATATAAAAAGATTTGGATATCATCTCTTTGTATATTTTCAAGCTCTTTTTTTAGAAGTTCTGGCGTTAAATGCATACTTGCATGTGCTAATTGTTTTAAATGAGAAGGAAAAGAACACTCAATAATAAGACATTTGATTTTATAATTGTTATTTAATATTTCCCATATTTTTGGATTTATATAAGTATCTCCACTTATTAGATACCCTAAGTCATCGTCTTTAATAACTTGGTACCCATATGCTCCTTTTATATGATTAGCTTTTATTGCTGTTATTTCATAATTTTCTATTTTAATTGATTGTTCTTCTTTTATCTCAATAAATTCTAATGCTTTTTTATCTGATTTAAGTAGATTTATTTTTGTAAAATCAGGCCAAATTTTGTCATTGAAAGTGTGTTCTTTTAATGAGTTTATTGTCTCTTTAGAACCATAAATTTTAAGTGTTTCTTTTCTTCTTTCATAAAAACTTTCTATTATAAAAGGTAAATCGATTATATGATCAGAGTGTGAATGCGTAATAAATATATGATCTATAAAAAGAGTTTCATCACTTAATGTATTAATTACATTACCTGCATCAATAATAATATTTTTAAAAATCTGAAAAGAAGTGGTTCCTTTAAGTTTTGTTTTACTACCACTTGCTCCAAGTACTTTTAAATAGTTCATTTAAAATCCTTATGAATGAAGAAATAACTTCTATTATACTATTTTTCTTTGTTGATTACAAAGTCATCATAAGGGTCCATATGAATATTTATAATCCAGTCTCTTTTTGTATCTAAGTTTTTTATAGAAGCTTCAATTTTGTCTGAAACTTTGTGAGCATCCATTAATGTAATTAAACAATCAAAAACTAAATGTACTTCAACAAAAGTTTGGTTACCAGCTTCTCTTGTTTTAAGAAGATGATGCGTGTTTACTTTTTCTTCTTTGTTAATTATTTCAGTTATATTTTTGACAAGTTCTTCATCAACTGCTCTATCAAGTAAAACTAAGATACCATCTTGGATTAGTTCATAAGCAGAATAGATAATAAAAATTGAAATACCTCCACCAACAATTACATCAATAAGTTCAATTCCTGTGAAGTTTATTAAAATAAGAGATATAAAAACAGCAGCATTTGTATATACATCTGTTTTATAATGTAGGGCATCAGCTTTAATAACCATACTTCCTGTTTGTTTTGCAACACGATTTAAGTATATAACTAAACTTATAGTAATTATAATTGAAAGTGTCATTACAAGTAAAGAAATATCTAAATACTGAGAAGTTTCATCATTTATAGCTTTTTTAATGGCTTGATAAAGTAAAAATAAGCCAGAGATACAAATAATTGTACCTTCAATTACAGAAGCTAAGGCTTCTATTTTTCCTCTTCCATAGTTAAAGTGTTTATCGGCAGGTTTTTCTGAATTGCTAATTGCAAAGTAGTTAAAAATAGATACAAACATATCAAGTACAGAATCAATGGCAGAAGCAAGAACTGCAACTGAACCACTAGCAATTCCTACAACTAATTTGATTAATGTAAGAATTGCTGCAACGCTACTTGATACAAGCGTTGCTTTTTTTTGTGGGGTCATATTATGAGTAGTTTTCTTCTACAAACTTTTTAATTCTTCTAATACCTTCTTCAATAGTAGGTAAGTCAGTTGCAAAAGAGAATCTAAAATAACCTTCAGTTCCAAATGCAAGACCTGGAACAATTGCTACACCTTCTTTTTCTAATAAATCAGCAGAAAATTTCATAGAGTCTCCACCAATATCTTTAATATTTACAAAAAGATAGAATGCTCCTTGTGGTACAACACAAGAAATTCCTTTTATAGCATTGAATGATTCAACTGCAACATTTCTTCTTTTTTCAAACTCTTTTCTCATAGCTTCAATATTCTCATCAGCACTTCCATCTAGGGCTGTAACAGCTGCTTGTAAAGTTATTGAGTTTACATTTGAAGTAACTTGTCCTTGAAGTTTTGTCATAGCTTTTATTAGTGCTTTATGAGGAGTTGCAACATAACCATATCTCCAACCAGTCATAGCAACTGCTTTACTAATACCATTAATAGTTACTGTTCTTTGGAACATGTCATCATTAACAGAAGCAACTGCTGTGAACTCTTCTCCATCATAAATGATTTTCTCATACATCTCATCACTTAATACTAAAATATCTGTACCTTTTAGTACTTCAGCTAACGATAATAATTCTTCTTTTGTATATACTGCACCAGTTGGGTTAGATGGAGTATTTAAAAGTAAAATTTTTGTTTTATCTGTAATTGCTGCTTTTAATTGTTCAGCAGTGATTTTGAATTCTGTAGAATCATCTGTTTCAATAAATACAGGAACACCATCAGAAAATTTTACTTGCTCAGGATATGTAACCCAGTATGGAGCAGGAATAATTACTTCATCACCTTCTTCAATTAGACATTGAAATAGGTTAAATAATGAATGTTTTGCTCCATTAGATACAATGATTTCATCTAAATCATAATCTAATCCATGATCAGTTTTTAATTTCTTGATAATTGCTTTTTTAGTTTCAATGGTACCTTCAACAGCAGTGTATTTTGTGTGACCGTCTTTGATTGCTTGGATGGCTGCTTCTTTAATAACTTCAGGTGTATCAAAATCTGGTTCACCCGCACTAAAACTTAAAATGTCTTTACCTTGTGCCTTTAACTCCCTTGCTAAAGCTGTAATTGCCATTGTAACTGATGGCGATAGGTTTTCCATTCTACTTGCAATTTTCATTTTATATTTGTCCTTTAATAAATTTAAAGTATGATTATAACTACAGTTTACTTAGAAAGTTGTCAGTTTAAAGTGATAGAAAAATTTAAAGTTAAAATTAATTATGAAGTCTATGATGTCTTATGGAAAAAGAAAGTATCTAATAAACACGTTTATTTGAGACTTAAAGATAAAAATCTACTAGAAATATCATCAAATAAATATTTTTCAAAATTAGAAGCAGTTGATTTAATCAATAGACAAAAAGATTGGATAGTAAATAGAAGAGATGTTTTTTTACGAAAAGAAAAAAATAAAGATAGTTATTTATTGTATGGAAAAAGATATCCTTTAGAAAATAAAGAACAAAAAGATTTAGATATCTTATATAAAGAAAAAGCAAAAGAGTTAATTCCGAAACTTGTTGATGAGTTTGCAAATAAAATGAGTCTTTACCCTACTTCAATAAAGTATAGAAAAAATAAAAGAACTTGGGGATCTTGCAATTATAAAAATGGATTAAACTTTAATATCTTACTTACTCAGTTTCCCCTTGAAGTAATTGAATATGTAGTAATACATGAATTAGCTCACATAAAACATAAAAATCATTCAAAAGCTTTTTGGAACTTAGTTTATAAATATTGTAATGATTATAAGCAAAGAGAAAAACTTCTTAAGAGCTTTTTATAATAGCTCTTATTTCTTCTACTTTTGCACGAAGTTTTTCATTTGTAATGTGATTTGTAAAAATCCCATGAGAACGCTCTTTAAAAAAAGGTTTTTCTACATTTATGACCTCTTTTTTTTCTCTTTTATTAGTAACGAAAAATTTTAATTGACTTACTTCAATTGCAGGATATTTTTTTAATAGTGTATTTATTAATTCTTTGTTATACTCAAACTCCATTTTATAAACAGGATGGGTTAATACAAAATACAAGATATCAGCTTTTATATAAGCAAATTTGACGCCTTTTTTTAAACTTGGCGGTAATAAATCAATAAAATCTTGAATTGTTTTTTGTGTATTAATCTTTCTGAATTCAGGACTTTTCTTAAGATGACTAAGTATTTCGTTAATTTTTTTCATATTGCTATTATAGCAGGAGTTTTATTATCTTTTAGTGGGTGTGGTTATAAAGCACCTCCAACTTATGTTGAAGACAATAAACAAGAAGTATCAAAGTAATGGTTTATGACTATATTATTATAGGAACAGGTGTTGCAGGATTAAATGCTGCAAGACTGATTCCCAAAGACAAAAAAGTTTTAGTACTTTGTAAAAAATCCCCTTGGAACTGCAATACCTTTTGGGCTCAAGGTGGAGTTGCTACGGCTGTCGATAAAGATGATATAGAACTACATATAAAAGATACTCTTACAGCGGGTGTTAATCAAAATAGTAAAGAAGCTGTAAGGGTTTTAAGTGAAAACTCAAGGGCTTGTATTGATGATTTAATCAATGCAGGATTACAATTTGATTTAAACGACAACGGTGAATTAGCTTTTACAAAAGAAGCAGCTCACAGTAGAAATAGAATCTTACATGCTGATGGTGATGCAACAGGACGAATGGTTCATCTATTTTTACTTTCAACTTGTGACCATGAAATGAGAACAAATGTTGTAGTAAATGATTTACTTATTCAAGATGATATTTGTTATGGAGTTCAATTTTTTACCAATGAAACAGAGCAAGAAGTAGTTTATGCTCACAATACTATCATAGCAAGTGGTGGTGTTGGTTCAATATATAAATACCATACAAACTCAACTGCAATAGCAGGAGAAATCCAAGGTTTATGTATTGAAAAGGGTCTTAAATTAAAAGACATGGAAATGATGCAATTTCATCCAACTGTAGTAAAGGGAACGCACTTTGCTAGAAAACCACTTTTAAGTGAAGCATTAAGAGGTGAGGGCGCTCATATTGTAGATGATGAAAATAGAAGATTCTTATTTGATTATCATAAAGATGGTGAACTAGCTCCAAGAGATGTCGTAAGCAGGTCTATTTTTGATTATCATAAAAAAACAAACTCTTCTATATATTTATCATTTGATAAGTTTGAAAAAAACTTCTTTAAAAAAAGATTTCCAAATATTTATTCAAACCTAAAAGATTTAGGTTTTGAACTTCCTTTTGAGAAAGTTCCTATTTCTCCAGCTTTCCATTATTCAATGGGTGGAATAGAAACAGATATAAATGCAAAAGTTTTAGGAATGAAAAATTTATATGCAGTTGGTGAAGCAGCTTGTAATGGTATTCATGGAGCAAATAGACTTGCCTCAAACTCTTTACTTGAAGGAATTGTATTTTCTCAAATTGCAGTTGAAATAAGTTTAAAAGAAGAGTTTAAAATAAATAAAAAATCTTATATAAAAGAGATAAAAAAATATACTAGAAATAAAGAAATAGATAAGAGGATAAAAAACTCTTTAAGAAAGCTAATGTGGGAAAATGCTGCAATAGTAAGAGACAAAGAAGCATTGAAAATTACACTTGAAAAAATAGACAAATTTTTGGAAGAAAATGTAGGAAGACTGCTATATTTAAGACTACTTACGGCAAAATCTATTTTAAAAGCTGCAATTGAAAGACAAGTATCAATTGGAGCTCATTTCATTAAGGAGTAACGATGTTGAAACTGTTGATGGTTTTAGTTCTATCATCTATTACATTATTTGCTGCAAGTGGTCCTTCGGGAACAGGAGCAGTTGCACCTGATCTAACTATGACATGGGTTGGATTTGCGTGTTTATTTATTTTTGTTGTTGGTTATTATTTTGTAGCAGCTGAAGAAAAGTATGAAATTGATAAGGCAAAACCTGCTTTATTTATAGGTACTTTTATGTTTATATTAGTTGCTTTATATTATGCATTAAATGGATTAGACTTAGGTCTTGTACATATAGAAGCTCAACATTTAATCTTAGAAATCGCAGGAATTTTCTTCTTCTTATTTGTTGCAATGACTTATATTGAGTCATTAATTCATATGGGAGTTTTCGATAGACTAAAATATAATCTTGTTTCTAAAGGTTATAGCTATAAAAAAATGTTCTGGGTAACTGGTTTTATTGCATTTTTCTTATCTCCAATAGCAGATAACTTAACTACTGCACTAATTCTTTCTACAGTATTAATTACAATTGAAAAAACAAGAAAAGACTTTTTAGTTCCAGGAGCAATTAATATTGTTGTTGCTGCAAATGCTGGTGGTGCTTGGTCGCCATTTGGTGATATTACTACACTTATGGCTTGGACTGCTGGAAAAGGTGCTTTCTCAGACTTCTTATTCTTATTCCCAGCTTCAGTAACTGGTTATTTAATCACTGCTTATTTATTATCTAAATTTGTTCCTGATGACAAACCTCAATTTGATGCATCTAAAGAGACAAAACCAGAAATGGCAGAAGGTGCAAAAGTAGTAATGGGACTTGGAGTATTTACAATTTTTTGTGCTGTAATGTCTCACCAAGTATTACATTTACCTGCAATGTGGGGTATGATGTTTGGTCTTTCTTTACTTAAAGTTTACTCTTATGGTTTAAAAAGAAAATATGGTACAGATCATTTCAACATTTTTCACTCAATGGCTAAAATTGAAAACAATACATTAATGTTTTTCTTTGGTATTTTAGCAGCAGTTGGTGCTTTATACTTTATTGGATGGTTAAGTTTAGCAGTTGTTGTTTACCAACCAGATGTATTAGGTCCAACTTGGTCAAATATCGGTGTAGGTTTCTTATCAGCTATCGTTGATAACGTACCAGTTATGTCAGCAGTATTAAAAGCTAACCCTGAAATGGGACTTGATCAATGGATGCTTGTAACTCTTACAGCAGGTGTTGGTGGTTCTATGATTTCATTTGGTTCAGCAGCAGGTGTTGGTGTAATGGGTAAATTACATGGAATTTATACTTTCGGTTCACACATGAAATTAGCATGGACAATTGTAGTTGGATACTTTGTATCTGTTGCAGTTTGGTTCTTACAATACGAAATGCTAGGTTTCTATCACATCGGGTAATTACCAAATATTATTGTGTGAAGGTTTTTCCTTCATGCAGTATTCTCTTTATTTTTTTCTCTTCTATTAATCAATTTTAAATCCCACTTCAGATATAATCGCGCATACTTTAAAAACAAAGGAATCTGTTTAATGAAACATGTACCAATAGTTGTATTAGATTTTGGTAGTCAATATACACAAATTATTGCAAGAAAACTTAGAGAAGCGGGTGTTTATTCTGAAATTGTACCTTTCAATGAAAGAATTGAAGATATTCTAGCAAGAACACCAAGAGGAATTATTCTTTCTGGTGGACCAGCTTCAGTTTATGCAACTGATGCATATCACCCAGATGAAGAGATTTTTAATTTAGGACTTCCTATTTTAGGAATTTGTTATGGTATGCAGCTTATTTCTCAATTCTTTGGTGGAAGTGTAATTCCAGCTGACCATCATGAATATGGAAAAGCAAAATTAACTTTTGAAAACCCAAGTGATATTTTTAAAGATACTACTGATGGACAAACTGTATGGATGTCACACGGTGATAAAGTTGACCAATTACCTACTGGATTTGAAGTTATTGGTACAAGTGAAAACTCTCCATTTGCAGCAATTGCAAATATGGAAGAAAGAGTTTATGCATTCCAATTCCACCCAGAAGTTTATCATTCACAAGAGGGTGCAAAAATCCTTAAAAACTTCGCAAAACATATTTGTGGTTGTGAATCAACTTGGAATATGGGTTCATTTGCAAAAGAGCAAATTAAAAAAATCCAAGATACTGTAGGAAATAAAAAAGTTCTTTGTGGTGTATCAGGAGGAGTTGATTCTTCTGTTGTTGCAACACTTTTAGCTGAAGCAATTGGTGACCAACTAGTTCCTGTATTTGTTGATAATGGATTATTAAGAGCAAATGAAAGAGAACAAGTTGAAGCTATGTTTAAAGCAAGAGGAGTTGACTTAATTACTGTTGACGCTTCTGAAGAATTTCTTTCTAAACTAGCAGGTGTTACAGACCCTGAAACAAAAAGAAAAGTTATCGGTGAAACTTTCATCAAAGTATTTGATGAAGAAGCTAAAAAACACGATGGAATTGAGTTCTTAGCACAAGGTACACTTTATACAGATGTTATTGAGTCAGTATCTGTAAAAGGACCTTCAAAAACTATTAAGTCTCACCACAATGTAGGTGGATTACCTGATTGGATGACTTTTGAGTTAATCGAACCATTAAGAGAAATCTTTAAAGACGAAGTAAGAGCTTTAGGATTAGAGCTTGGGTTACCAAAAGATATGATTGGAAGACATCCTTTCCCTGGACCAGGACTTGCTATTAGAGTTATGGGTGATGTAAATAAGCCTGATTTAGAATTACTACGAAAAGCTGATACTATAATGTTAGATGTATTACATGCAACTGGATATTATGATAGAACTTGGCAAGCATTTACAGTACTTTTAAATGTAAAATCTGTAGGTGTTATGGGTGATAATAGAACTTATGATAACACTGTATGTGTTAGAATTGTAGAAGCAACTGATGGTATGACTGCTACATTTGCACATATTCCACATGATATTTTAGAAACTATTTCTAGAAGAATTATCAATGAAGTTGATGGGATTAATAGAGTTGTTTATGATATCTCTTCTAAACCACCTGCAACTATCGAGTGGGAATAAAATAAAGCAGTATCTTTTAACTTGATACTGCATCATAAAATAAAATTAGCATCGGTCATTTACTACTAGTAAACTCCCTCGCTAATTTTCTTCTCTTCTTTGTCTAAATCAAAAATCTACTGCTTTATTCGAGGTTAGAACTATTTTATAACGAAAGCTTTTCCTAGTTTATTTTAAAAATCCAATGGACTTTTTATCTCATTTTTATTTAATTCTTTTACCACGTGTGTATATATCATCGTTGTTTCTATAGATTTGTGTCCTAGTAGTTCTTGAATACTTCGTATATCTGTACCATTTTGAAGTAAATGAGTAGCATAAGAGTGTCTAAAAATATGGGACGTAACTCTTTTATCTATATTTGATTTTTCAACTGCATTTTTTATATTTCTACTTAAAGTTACATCTAAAATATGATGACGTCTTTGTTCTCCAGATCTAGGCTCTTTTGAGATTTTATTCATAGGAAAAATATATTGCCATTTGGTTTCATATTTAGCTTTGGGAAATTTTCGCTCTAGTGCATAAGGTATAAAAACACTTCCAAAGCCATTTTCTAAATCTTTTGAATGTATCTCTCTTACTTTTTCTACTTGAATTTTAAGTTCATCCTTTATTTTTAATGGAAGTGGCAAGGTTCTATCTTTTAAGGATTTACTATCCCAAATATAAACTTTATTAAAACCAAAATCAATATCTTTTATGCGGATATTTTGTACTTCTTTCATCCTCAATCCACAACCATACATAAGTTTAACAATAAGTTGATAAATACCTGTCATATTTAATATAATACTTCTTACTTCATCTATAGTTAAAACCACTGGAATATGTTTTCTCTCTTTTGCTCTTAAAGCTTGAATGTTTTGGTCTTTTAACGATATGTTTAAAACTTGTTCGTAAAGAAATACAATAGAGTAAAAAGCTTGGTTCTGTGTAGTAGGAGATACATTTAGATTTTTTGCTAGATAAGTTAAATACTCTTCAATTTCTTTTTTACCCATAGTATTAGGATGTCTTTTATTATGAAATAGAATATATTTTTTTGCCCAGTAAATATATACATTTTCAGTTTTTAAACTATAATGTTTTACTCTAATTTTATCCCTCATTATATCAAGTAGTTTTTTACCCATAATATTTCCTAAACTATAAAATATTATTTAAAGTTAAATTTTTCACTTTTAACATACATTATGTATATTAAAGTTCTAAATATAAACATAAAATAAACATAAAAATTATAACTTATAATAAAAATATATAGAAAAAATATTGCATTTTGTAATATTTATCTATAAAGATACATGAAATAAGCTTTTCTACTAAATATATAATAAAGTAGTGGATTTAAGTACTTTATTTATATAATGTATATTCAATAAATAGTTATACTAAAGTAGGAGATACAAAATGAATGTATTAATTGTCTATTGCCATCCTGAGCCAACTTCGTTTAATAGTACGTTAAAAGATACTGCAAAAGAAACTTTTGAAGCAGATGGACATTGTGTGGAGATATCTGATCTGTATGCTCAAGGGTTTGACCCTGTAGAAAAAGAAGAACATTATAGTCATAATAGAATTGAAAAAGATAGATTTGATTTATTATCAGAACAACGAAACGCATACATGACAGATTCATTACCCAAAGAGATAAAAAAAGAAATACAAAAAATAGAATGGTGTGATTTACTTATATTTCAATTTCCTTTATGGTGGCATCAACAACCAGCTATATTAAAAGGATGGTTTGATCGAGTATTTGTAAGTGGTGGTCTTTATACTAGTACTATGAGATATGATAAAGGCTACTTTAAAGGTAAAAAAGCGATTTGTTCCGTTACATCAGGAGCACCTGTTACTACATTTACAAAAAATGGTAGAGGTGGTGAAAGCATAGAAGTTTTATTGCGTTCTATGAACTTTTCACTGCATTACATGGGTTTTACCGTGCTTCCACCTTATTTGTTTGGTGAGATTCAAAACAAAGATTATACCTATATGCAACCTGATGATTTTACATCACATTTAAAAGAGAGTATAAACAAATGGGAAGATTATTTGCAAAATATTCATCAAGTTGAACCTTTGTCTTTTTGCGGTTGGAATGATTGGGATAATAATGGTATGGAGAGAAAAGTATAACAATACATTGGAAATAAAAACAAGGTTATACTGCGGCTAATTTAAGCTTTTATCTTGTAAGGTTATTCAAAAAGAAATTTTGAATAACCAAGTGGTAAAATCACCTTGTTTTTCAATTCAAACGTTAACTAAAGGAAATATATGTTCAAAACAAAGTCATACCATGGAACTTCACCACAAATTGTAAGTAATATTTTTTTACATGGTATTTCTGTGTCACTAGGAGGTGGTGAATTAGGGCAAGGTTTTTATACGGGTGAACATTTACATGAAGCCAAAGCATGGGCATACCAAAAAACAAAATCAAAAAAAGATAATGTAATTGAATTTGAACATAATGATGAAGATATATTAGATTTAAATATTGAAGAACTTAATCACTCACAAGCCAATATCAAAAGATATGAATTAAAAAGAACTAATCAAACACGTACATATTTATTTAATGTTGATTTAGTTTGGTCTCCAATTGTTGGAACAGATAGAGTAAGTGGTATTCAATACAAATGGGAATCTACAATATCTGAAACATTATTAAATGATCCAGTTCAAACAACAAAGACAATTATATGAATGAAAATATAATATATTTAACAAAATCACCCATTTTTAATAATAATGGTTTAGTATTTCCATCTGAAATTGAAGATGAAAATTATTATGGGATAGGTAATTTGTATATTCCTAATGATAAATTAAATCCAATATATAATATTCAAGCAATTTATAATGAACAAATCATTACTATTGAATTGACTTTAAAAAAAGACAATATTTATACATGCAATTTTAAAAATGTTGGAAAGTTTAATTTTTTTGCAGAAAAGCTATATAAACCTTTGGAATATATAGGAAATATTCAAAGATATAAAAATAAAAGTTTACATTATAGATTAAGACTGATGAACACCAATAAAGCAGAATATTGTGTTAGAGAACATGATTTTTACTTCATAGGAAATGAATAGTTAACAAAACATTGGAAAGAAATATTTGACCCTGCGGCTCAAATATTTCTCAACTCAACCGTTATGATAAGGATACAAAATGACAGATGAAGAATTAAGACATAAAAAGTTATCAAATAAAAGTTTTACTGAACATCAAATATGGTTGTATAGTGTATTAACAGCAGTATCTATGAGTTTTTTTCTAGCCTTAATTGGTTCAGGAAGTAATTTTCTAATTGGTACTTTTTCTGTACAAGTATGTATTTTTCTATTTACTGTTAGTTTAATTTCTAATGCAACTAGTACTTTTATTATTGCTTCACATAAAGACACAACAAACGGTAGAGAATATATTAAATGGTTGAATGAATCAAAATATGGCAAACTTTTTGGTATTGCTATTTGGAGTTTTGTAGCTAGTATTCTAGTATTAATTTTTGTTTTTTCTATTTTATCTACTATACTTTTTATTGCAGGTATCTTTATTGCCGTTTATTATGTTGTATTCAAGTCATACAAAGAATATATAGATGGTATTTAAGAGTAATATTATAACAAATCATTGGAGAGAAATAGTTTACCCTAGCGGGAAAAGCTATTTCTCAACTCAACCGCTACACATAAAAAACAATAAGGATATATAATAGTTATGAAAAAAGAAAATCTAGAAGAGATTGTGATTGAATATTTTAAAAAAGTAGATAGTGGTGACTCTAGTTATCTTAAGTTGTTTACAGATGATGTGGATTTTTTCTTTCCTAAATTTGGACAAAAAAAAGGAAAAGAGGCATTAATTGAGTTTGGTAATAGAATTGGAAGTTCTTTAACAAGTATTTGGCATGACATAGATGGCTTTCAAATAATATCTGTTGATAATAAGGTTGTTGTCGAAGGTCAAGAAGGTGGCGTAATGAGTGATGGAACTCCTTGGCCAGATAACAATATATCTATAGGTCGTTTTTGTAGTGTATTTGAATTTACTGGAAAACTTATTAGTCGTATGTATGTATATGTAGATCCTGATTTTCCAAGCCGAGATTTAGAAAGAATTTCAGTATTGTCAGAGGGAAAGTAACTTATAATAAGCTGTAAATATTATTATTTTGCCAATAATATGAGTCTCATATTATGGTTTTAAGCAAAAGGAGTAAATATGGAAATTGCTATACTGACCTTTGATGGATTTAATGAACTAGATTCATTTATAGCATTAGGTATTTTGAATCGAATGAAAGATTCTGGTTGGAATGTCCAAATAACAAGTCCTTCAAAATCAGTTACTTCTATGAATGGAGTTACTATTGAGTCTCAACAGCCTCTAGAATTTGCAAATAATGCAGATGTTGTATTATTTGGTAGTGGGTTATTAACCCGTGATATTGCACAAGATAAAGAAATACTTTCAAGATTAAAACTTAATCCTAAAACACAGTTAATTGGTGGCCAATGTTCAGGAACATTACTTATGTCAGTACTTGGATTATTAAATAAAGTACCAGCTTGCACTGATTTAACAACTAAACCGTGGGTTATTGAGTCTGGGGTAACTGTTTTAGAACAAGCATTTTTTGCAGAAGGAAATATTGCTACTGCTGGTGGTTGTTTATCTTCAAAATACTTAGCAACATGGGTTATTAGTAAATTATCAAGTATTGAAAATGCTGAATCGGCAATTCATTATGTTGCACCAGTGGGCGAAAAAGAAAGTACAGTGAAACACTGCATGTCTGTAGTTGGAAAATATCTTTAAAGATGGAAAAGGATGATTTAATTCTATACATTTTCTTGCAAATCAAATATTAAGTAATTGAATCGTTTTTTTCTTAATTATATTGCTATCTGACATATTTTTAAATATTTACAATAATTTATTATAAACTACTAATTAACTTTAATGATAAGTCATTTTAGATAAAATAATTTTAATAAAAATAGGAATAATTTATGTCAAATATATTAAAAGCATTAGTTAATATTGTTAATAATTATCAAGTTAATGTATCAAATGTAATAAATGGAAATAATAGAGCAAATAATATGGGAGAGGGACTTGAAACATATATCAAGGATGCTTTTTCAGGTACATTTTTAGAAGTAGATAAAAAAAAGAAAAAAGAAAAATTTAGAGATAACTTTTCTTATGAAGGTTCTAAAACTAGGATTCCTGATTTAATTTTAAAAAATGGGGATGCAATAGAAATAAAGAAAACTGAAGTTTTAGGTGACTTGCAGTTAAATAGTTCTCATCCAAAAGCTATATTAAAATCTAATTACAATCTTTCTGCTGAATGTAAAAATTGTGAAGAACAGCCTTGGATACAAAAGGACATTATTTATGCAATGGGGCATATCCCAAAAGACTCAAAAATACTAAAATCTCTATGGTTTGTATATGGTACTTGTTATGCTGCCAACGAAGAAGTATACAAAGAGGTAATTTCAGAAGTTAAAAATGCTTTAAAAAGTTCTGATAAATTGGATATTGACCTTGAGTGCAAAGAATTAGCAAAAGTAAAAAATATTGATTCTTTAAAAATTACATATCTCAGAGTTCGAGGTATGTGGGTTATAAAGCATCCTTCAAAAATTTATGACGATTTATATAAACAGACTAATGAAATATTTAGTTTAGTAGCTATTATTCCTATAGATAAGTACAATAGTTTTCCAAAGGAAGATAGAAATATTATCGAAAATATAGATTCAGTAAGCATCACAGATGAAAAAATATCAGACCCAAATAATGCAGCAAATACAATAGATATAAAACTAATTCTTTTTAAGGTTACACAATGAATATAATATCTTTATTTTCAGGTGCTGGAGGATTAGACTTAGGTTTTGAAAAAGCAGGTTTTAAAACTATATGGGCAAATGAATATGATAAAGAAATATGGGAAACATTTGAAAAAAACTTCCCTGATACTACATTAGATAGAAGAAGTATTATTAATATTCCATCAAGTGATATTCCTGATGCAATTGGTCTTATAGGTGGACCACCATGTCAAAGTTGGAGTGAAGCAGGAAAATCAAAAGGTATAAATGATCATAGAGGACAATTGTTTTTTGAATTTATTAGAGTTTTAAGAGATAAAAAACCTTTGTTTTTTTTAGCTGAAAATGTTTCAGGTATGTTAGCTAGTCGTCATAAAGAAGCCCTTGAAAATATTAAAAAGCATTTTACTGAAAGTGGTTATGATTTATCCTTTAAACTTTTAAATGCTCATGATTATAAAGTGCCACAAGATAGAAAAAGAGTGTTTTTTATTGGATTTAGAAAAGATTTAAATATAAATTTTAGATTTCCTTTGAAATTTCCTAAAAAAATATTTTTAAAAGATGTGATTTGGGATTTAAAAGATAATGTTGTATCTGCAAAAGATAAAAACTATACAAATGATAATTGTTTAATAGATAATCATGAATATATGACTGGTACATTTTCCTCTATGTTTATGTCTAGAAATAGGGTTAGAAGTTGGGATGAACCTTCATTTACAATTCAAGCAGGTGGAAGACATGCTCCTATACATCCTCAGGCTCCAAAAATGGAACTTGTTGAGCAAAATAAAAGAATTTTTGTACCGGGTAGTGAACATTTATATAGAAGATTAAGTGTAAGAGAATGTGCTAGAATTCAAACATTTCCAGATAGTCATAAGTTTTATTATAAGAACATAAGTGCTGGTTACAAAATGGTAGGTAATGCAGTACCACCAAATTTAGCATACTTTTTAGCAAAAAAGATAATTGAAGATTTAAGTAGTATCTATCTTAATAAATCACAGGAATTGACAACTGTACCTATTTCAAAGAATTCAAGTAATTATAATACATATATTCCTGATAAAAAGATTGTTTCTTCTCAGATGCACTTGTAATTTGACTTGATATATATAATATATTAATAAATCAAAACAATGTAAGGAAAAACATGAAAGTACATACCTCAAGAATACTGATTTTTATAACAATTGTAATACTTATTTTATCTGAATTATTTTCGCAAGTAGTTAATCTTTTTTCTATTTTGGGTGCTATTCTTGTAATTGTTATATATGGATATTGTGCTAAAATGGCTAGAAAAAGTACAAAAGCTACTATTTGGTTTCTTGTACCAACTATTATTTTTACATTCATTCCCTTAGTTATTAAGTTTTGGCCAGAAGAAAAACCTAATTCAATACTTGAATATACACTTTCATCGTTATTGAATAATATTCCATTGCTTGTAAGTTTTATTATTCCTATTATTTTACTTACAACAGTGTATTATGGTCTTAAAAAACATGAAGAGATTTAAAAACTATTATTTATTTTAGTGAGTGGTTTAATAAAAGGTGACACATTAACTATTCAAAACTATGGTAATGCTATGAATTCTTTTACATTCTTTTCAGAATATAATAATAAATACTATCTCTAGTTAAGGTTAACAAATAACATTAGTTTTTTTATGGAGGATTGAAATGGATTTAAACAATATTCTTACTTTTGTTGCAGTTGCAACTTTGTTGGTTATTTCACCAGGCCCAAATGGGTTCCTTATTGCCAAAACAGTTCCTTTGTCTGGTCATAGAGCAGGTTTAGCAAATGTTGCTGGCTTTGTTGCTGCATTTTATGTTCATGGAACTTTGTCTATATTTGGTATTTCTATTCTTTTAGTACAATCAGCCCATGCTTTTTTTATATTTAAAATGCTAGGTGCTACTTATTTGATTTGGATTGGTTTAAAGGCATTAAAAAATGCCATAAGTCAAAATTCAATGACAAAAAATAAACTTGCAGATAAACAGCAAAAATCAATATCAATAAAAGGTGCTTTTATTGAAGGCTTTTTGACTAACACTCTTAATCCAAAAGTCTCTATATTTTATCTTGCTGCTTTTCCTCTGTTTATACCTTTGGATGGGAGTGCCCTAAGTGCATATTCTCTTGTCACTGCTCATTCATTAGTGAATCTTGTATGGTTTTCAGCTATGGTATTTACTTTAAATAAAGTAAAAAGAGCTACCAACCACCCTAAATTTAAAATCTGGTTAAACTCAATAACAGGTATTGTATTTATTGGCTTTGGTACTAAATTAGCACTTACAAAAAATAGCTAATAAACAAATACATGAATAATTTTAAAACAATAAGGAAATAACAATTACAAAACAACAAAATCTAATAGAACAATCTCATTATCATTTCAAAATGTTTAAACCTTACGGTTGTGTAAGTCAATTTAGACCTAAACCAAGAAAAAACAAAAAGTTATTAGGTGACTTTTATAGTTTTCCAAAAGACACCATGGCAATAGGAAGACTAGATTTAGATTCAGAAGGTTTACTTTTACTTACAACTGATGGAATGGCTAGCTTTAAAGTTAGAGATAAAAGCATAGAAAAAGAGTACTATGTTCAAGTAGATGGAATTATCACTGATGAAGCAATACAAAAGTTACAAGCTGGTGTTGAGATTAGTATAAATGGAACTATTTATCAAACTCTTCCATGCAAAGCTTTTAAAATAGAAGGTGAACCATCTTTGCCTTCTCGTGGTCGAAATATTCGTAAATCAAAGCATGGACCAACTTCTTGGGTATCTATTACTGTTACTGAAGGAAAGTTTCGACAAGTACGAAAGATGACAGCCTCTACTGGTTTTCCTACTTTAAGATTAGTAAGAGTTCGTATTGGTAATATCCATATTGGAAACTTGCTTCCAGGTGATGTAATTGCCTTAGACAATCTAAATGAAGCACATACTTGCTAAAATAAGATTTAAAATTTTTAAAGGAATAGTATATGCAAGAAAAGGAACTAAATACTTTCATAAAAGAAAATTCACACTTAATACATGAATATATAAATAGTGTGATATTAAAAGATATAGGTACTATGTCTTATAACTTTTTTCTAAGATTAGTTGATAAATATTTTAATAAAGAAAATAAAAGAATTCCTTGTGATAACTTAACAGCTGATACTTTAGGGTACTTTCTTATTGCAGAAGTTTTGGGTGAAGCTAAACAAGCATTTCCATTTTTTAGAAAAGATACTCTTACTTTAGATTATATATTTAAAGATGCAAAGGTATATTTTAATCATGTAAAATTTACTATTGAAGGTAATACTTTCAATATCTATTTAATACAAACAAAAGCTGGGGTTAGCACATTAGATGAAGAGATAATAAAGTATTCAAAGCAATTTTCTATGAAAACCTCTGGTTTAGAAGAGTTTATAGCTAAAAAATCTAAGTAAAAAAAACATTATAAATATTATTAAGGATAATTTTGAACGAAAACATAATTTATGTATTTATTATATTAGTACTGTATGTTGCTTATAAAAAATATACTCAATACAAAGTATTAAAACTTGTTCCAACTTTACTTTTAAAAGGTGGACAAATTATTGATGTTAGAACTACAGAAGAGTTTAATACATCAAACAAAGAAGGAAGTATCAATATTCCAATCACTTATCTAGAAAGTAGAATGAAAGAATTAGATAAGACTAAACCTATAATTCTTTGTTGTGCTAGTGGAGGTAGAAGTGCTTTAGCAAAACGTACTTTAATATCAAATGGATTTGAAAATGTTTACAATGCAGGAACTTGGAAAACCCTTTTAAAGTTTTAATTTATTAATACAAAATACAGCATATAAAATTAGTTAGATTTAAGTTACATCCAATACAATATTAGAAATAACCTATTTGTTTTTTTGGTTCTAAATTTGTCTTCTAGGAATTTATTATGCAAAACTTTTTTCAACTTTGGAATGATTCAGTAATTACAAGTTTAGGCTTTTTTTGGATGGCTTTATGGGCTTTTATTTTAGGATATATAATTAGCAGTTTAATTCAAGTCTTAGTAACAAGAACGCGTATGCAAAAAAGTATGGGAAAAGATGGTGCTAAAAGTATTTTTCTTGGAACATTTTTCGGATTTCTGTCAAGCTCATGTAGCTTTTCAGCTCTTTCTACTACTCGTGCTATATTTAATAAAGGAGCAGGACTTGCACCTTCTGTAGCATTTTTATTAGCTTCAACAAATTTAGTTATTGAACTTGGGATGGTTATAGCTATATTTCTTGGATGGCAATTTGTTGTTGGTGAATATGTAGGTGGAATAATGCTTATTTTAATCTCATGGTTAATAATACGTATTACAAGACCAAAACGTTTAGAAGCTCAAGCAAGAAAAAAACTAGATAGTGATGAGGACGAAGAAGAGGAACAACTTAGTTGGAAAAAGAAAATCTTTAGTTTTAAAAGTTGGCAAAAAATAGGGCAAACATATGTCATGGAGTGGCAAATGGTTTGGAAAGATGTGCTTATAGGTTTTACAGTGGCAGGGATTATTTCTGCGATGGTACCAGATAGTTTTTTTCAAGCTTTATTTATAGGTTCAGGAAATGCTAATATGGCAAACCCTAGTTTTTATACAGTACTTATGCAAACTTTAGTTGGACCTATTGCAGCATTTTTTACATTTATTGGTTCTATGGGAAATATCCCTTTAGCAGCTGTTTTATTTGGTCAAGGTGTAACTTTTGCAGGTGTTATGGCATTTATTTTTTCAGATCTTGTTGTTTTTCCTGTACTTAGAATAAATGCAAGTTATTATGGATGGAAGATGGCTCTTTATCTTTTAGCAATTATGTTTGTTGGCATTATCATTTCAGCTTTATCTATGCACTATGCCTTAGTATATTTAGATTTACTTCCTGATTTTTCTAGCGTAATAGCTCCAAACGAACGTGAATATTTTAAATTTAATTATCAAATGGTACTAAATATTATATTAATACTATTTAATCTTTTACTTATTTGGTTCTGGTCTAAAAGCAATGGACAACATCAACATCATCATCATTCTGATTCAAGTTCAACAATTACAGAAAAAATTCAATATATTATAGTTATTCTTGCAATTGTATGGTTAATTGGTGGTTTGATAGTTTCTTTATTTATCTAGCTTGCTTTTAAGATATATACTATTGGTATTATAAATAACTATAAAATAGTGTTTTTGTTTGAAAGTTATTTAGTACTTTAAAGTTTTCACTTGTTTGATTGTTTGTATATACTTCATTAAAAACTTGACCTTGTGTATCCAACCAATCTTTTAATTCTTCAAGAGTTTTGTTTTCTGTATTATCTTGCTGTGTTTTTGAAACTTCAATAGATATGTTTTTGTAATCAACTTGATTTATCAAATTTAGTATATTTGATGTTTCAGTACTATCATTTTGTTCATTAACTTTGTTATAACTTTGTGTGAAAGAGAATGAAATATCAACGTTATATTTTCCATTTTGTGTTGAGATATTAAATGAGTTTGAAAAACCAATTTCTGTTTTATAGGTATTTCTTTCTTTTACTAAGTCATTCTTATTAGAATCTAAAAACTCTTTTACTCTTTGGGTTTGTTCTCCTGAATTAAGATCTTTGGCAAGACTTTCTATCTTTTCTTTGGCTTTATCAATACTGCTGTTATCTTTATTATGGTTAAATTTCCAAAAATCGGAATCTTCTAATGATGAACTTGAATAGGTATTTAAAATTTGTTCAAAAATCTTTTTTTCGATGAGCTTTTCTTCACTCATCTGTGATTCTTCAATATATTCTGTAGGAAGATTGCTTATTTCAATATTATTATCACTTTTTGTAATTCCTTCAAGTTTTTGAACTTGTTTCATTTGTTGAGTCATATCATTAGTATATTGTTGTAATGAGTCTAATTGATTTATAAGCATATTCTTTCCTTTTAAACTATTATTAAGAATTGTACAATAGAATTTATAAAAAAAAACTTATAAGTTTATAAAATATATTATCTTTGTAAATTTAAAGAATGTAATTTTTATTAAAGATAATTATAGAATAAGTGGTTAGAATTATGTCCTTATAAATAGGAGATAAGATTAATGAAATTAGATTTTAAATGGTCTCGACTGGAATCTTTAACTGCTTTGGAGTTATTTAATATAATAAAAGCACGTGAATCAGTTTTTGTAGTAGAACAACAATGCCCTTATCAAGAAACTGATGATATGGACCTTTATTCATGGCACCTTACTGTTTCATTACATGGAGAGTTAGCTGCTTATGTTAGAGTTGTTGATCCAGGAATTAAATATAAACAACCATCTATTGGTCGAGTAATGACTTTAGAAAAGTTTAGAAATTTAAAAATTGGACGTCCTTTGATGAATGAAGCTATTCGTTTTACAGAAGAGCAGTTTCCTGAGATGGGCATTAAAATCGGTGCTCAAGTTTATTTACAAAAATTTTATGAGTCATTAGGTTTTAAAGTTGTAGATGAACCATATGATGAGGATGGAATTCCCCATGTAGATATGATTAAAAATAACAATTATTAAAAAAGTATTTATTGATGTATTTGCTAAAATCTTTATTTGTATTTTTTGTTTTTAGTACTTTTCTTTTTGCCCAATGTGATGAATTAAATAATGCACGTTTTACTATTATTGAAAATAAAGTATTTGATAAGCAAACAAATTTAACTTGGATGCGTTGTAGCGTTGGTAGTAAATGGGAAAATAGTGTTGGATGTAATAAATATCCTCAAATTATGAGTTTTTATGAAGCAAATGATTTAGAAAAAAAACTAATAAATGGTTGGCGTATTCCTACTATAGAAGAGTTAAGAACGATTTTTGATGATAAGTGTGAAAAAAATGCTATTAATTCTCAATTGTTTCCTGATATAAAACTTTTATCTAACTTTACACCTTATTGGAGTTCTACTTCAGTAGATAATTTACCTAATCTTATATATTATGTAGATTTTATTAATAAAACAATGGATGTGCATAGTAAAGGTTTTTCAATGTTTGTTCGTTTAGTAAAAAGTGAAAAATGAAAAAAATTATTTGTATCTTTTTTTTATTCTTTAATACTACAATATATGCAAATAGTGAATTATATGAATCTGATTTATATTATTTAGAGAAAAACGAAGTATTATTATATAAAATTTTAAATTGGTGGAGCACTAAATCTCAAGAAAATAGTATTGAGTTTTGTTTTAATAACCTTAGAGTTAGAAGTAACAAGACTCTCAATTTAAATTATGATAAACAAACAAAAATATTAAAAATATATCTAAAAGAAAAGTTTGCTGATTTGATATCTGTTTTTGAAAATAAAAATACATATTTAAAAACTGATTATATAAATAGAAGCTATTTTAAAAATTTGAAATCAGAAAATATCAAAAGAATAGATATGATTAGTTTAAATAATATTAGTTTTAGTGAATATAAAAAGATAAAAAGTATGAAGAAAAGTATTGCTTTTGAACTTGAAGGAAAAGTTGCAGGATTATTAGCTTATACTGGAAAGCTTTCTTTTCATAAAGCTGGAGATTTTTTAAGAACTTGTCCTAATAACTCAAATGAAAAGTTTGATATTTCTTTTAAGCTTTTAAATATAAATACAAAAGAAATACTAATTAAGTATACAGAATCCTCTTCGTTTTGATGTTTATGAAAAGTTTGTTGATAAAGTTGCCTTTGAAAAACATCAAAAAAGAGTTAAAGCTTCTAAATGGGGTAATGTAACTGCAAATGTAACGCGTCATTATGAAATCATTGAATAAATAAAAACTCTTTTAAATATTTAGAGGTAAATGAATTTTCATTATTTAAAAAGTTTTTTAAATATCCTTGAAATAGTAGTTTACCACCTAAACTCCCACCTTTTACTCCAAGATCTATAATCCAATCAGCTTGAGCTATTATAGATAAATTATGCTCTAATACAATTAAAGTATGTCCTTGATTTATCAATTCTTTAAATAGTTTTATTAGCTTTTCAATATCTGCTTCATGTAATCCTGTACTTGGTTCATCTAAGATTATAATCTCATCTGATTTTTCACATAACATTTTTGCTATTTTTAGTCTTTGTAACTCCCCACCTGAAAAAGTATCAAGGGTTTGTCCTAATTTAACATAATTCAAATTTGCATTAATCATAGCTTCTAATTTGTTTTTGATTATTAAATTGTCAGAAAACATTTCATTTGCTTCTTGTACAGTTAAATCAAAAATCTCACTTATATTTTTACCTTTATAATAATATGAAAGTGCCACATCATTAAATCTTTTACCTTGGCATTTTTCACAAATTTGAGTTGAGTTTCCCAAATAAGCCAAGTCAAGTTTGATAAAACCTTTACCTTTACAAATATTGCATGCACCTTCACCTGTAGCAGAAAATATACTTGAATTTACAGAGTTTTCTTTACTAAATAACTTTTTTATCTCATTATATATATTCAAATATGTAGTTATATTTGAACGACTACTTGCATGGGGTAAACTTTGATCTAAAAGTGTAGCTTGTTTGTATTTATTTTTAAAAAGATACCGAATCAATGTACTTTTACCAGAACCAGCAACTCCAGTTACTAAAGTCAATGCATTTTTAGGAATCTTTATTGAAATATTTTTAATATTATTTTTTGAAACATTGTCAAGGGTATAAAAAGATGAGAATTTTTTTTCTTTTTCATTAATAGTGTGCTTTTTTAAAAAAGCTTTTGCAGTTATTGTATTTGATTTTAGTAACTCTTCATATGTGCCATAAAAAGTGATATTTCCTCCATTTACTCCAGCTTTTTCTCCAAAATTTATTATTTTATCAGATATTGAAATAATATCTTTATCATGATCAACAAATAAGATTGAATTTCCTTTGTTTTTAATCTCTTTAAATATATTACCAATACCTGTTATATCATATGGATGCAATCCTATAGTTGGTTCATCAAAAATATATAATACATCAGACAATGAGCTATTAAGATATTTTGTCATTTTAATACGTTGAGACTCACCTCCTGATAAAGTATTTGTACTTCGACTCAAACATAAATAATCTAAACCTACAGTTTGTAAACTTTTTAATTTCTTTTTTAACTCATTTAAAATAACACTTACTTCTTCATTTTTTATTTTATTTATAAAATCAAACAATTCATTTATAGACATATTTGAACAATCAGCAATTGATTTATCCATAATCTTTGCACTTAAAGCTCTTTTATTTAATCTTGTTCCTTTGCAACTAGAACATATATTTATAGTCAAAATATCATTTAACTCTTTTTTATATTTGTTTGTTTCTGAATTAATAAATGCATTTTCTATTCTAGGTACTACACCAATATAAGTAGCGGTCTTATGCCAATTTATTGTAGGTTTTGTAGGTTTCATCTCTTTTGAATATAAAAGTAAATCAAGCTCTTTTTTTGAATATTGTGATATTTTCTTATCATTGTTAAAAAATCCAGATTCAGTATATCTTGATAATCTCCAACCTTTCTTTTGAAAAGTTGGAAATAAAATTGCTCCTTGATTTAATGACTTTTCAAAATCAAACAATCTATTTATATCTATTTGTTTTACTTCCCCTAAGCCCTTACAAGAAGGACACATACCTTGTGTATTATTAAAAGAGTAATTCATAGAGTACCCAATAAATGGAATAGCAATTCTAGAAAAAAGTAGTCTTAGATTTGTATAAATATCAGTGATAGTTCCAACAGTAGATCTTGAATTACCTTCAATTCTTTTTTGATTTATTACCAAAGAAACAGGAAGATTAGAAATAGAATCAAAAGTAGGTTTTTTATATTTTGGTAATAAATCTTGAATATAACTTGAATATGTTTCATTTAATAAACGTTGGGATTCGCTTGCAATAGTATCAAATACAAAAGAAGATTTGCCAGAACCAGATACTCCTGTAACTGCAATTATTTGATTTTTAGGAATATTTATAGATATATTTTTAAGATTGTTAGTTGTTGCATTTTTAATAACTATATTTTTATTCATAGTTATTAACTCTTTTTTCTTTTAATGCTTTTGAAACTTTTAAAGCAAGTTCTTCAAATCTATCTTGTTCTTCTTTGCTTAAAGATTGAAGTGTAGTTTCATATAAGCAGTTATGTTCTTTTGATATATTGTCTAATAAATCTTTACCTTTTTTAGTAATAGAAGTATATAATTCTCTACCATCTAATTTATTTGGATATTGATAAATATAATCCAATATTTTTAGCTCTTTTAATGCTTTTGATAATTTAGTGCGTGATGTACCCATTGTAGTACTTAAAGTAGAAGGCAGAATCTCTTTTTGTTTATTTAACTGATATAAAATATCATATTGTAACCAAGAAATATTATCAGGATTGACCATATTTCTTTGGGCGACCATTTCACATTGCAAATCTATTAAAGCTGTTTTTAGTTTTTTCATTTATTACTCTTAAATATAATTTCTATTTAGAAATTATATTATAATAAAAATTATTTTAAGATTTAATATTTATAATGATTAAGAAAAAATATTAAAAACTTTGTTATACTTTTTTATTATATAAAAATAGGATATTAATGAAAAAGTTCTATATAGTCTTAGCTATACTGGGATTCATATTACCTTATACACAATTTATTTCATGGCTAAGCGTAAATGGATTAGATGTAGTATTATTATTCCAAGAAATTATAGAATCAAAGATAACTCTATTTGCTTGGATTGATGTTATTATTTCAGCTATTGTGCTGATTGTTTTTATTCTAATAGAAGGAAAAAAACAAAAGATGAATAAACTTTGGTTACCTATATTTGGGACTTTATTAGTTGGAGTTTCTTTTGGTTTACCTTTATTTTTATTTATGAGAGAGATTCAAATTGATAAGAATATATAATAAAAGATAAGAAAATGAAAAAAATAATACCCTTTGTAAGTGGATGTGATGAAGATGCTACAAAACTTTGGTTAGAACATTTACAAGAACAAATAAGTGAATACCAAGTAATACTTTTTGAAAATTTGACTCAAGAAGAAAAACTATCTGCAAATATTGCAATTGTAGCAAATCCTAATCCAAAAGATATAGCGCAATTAAAAAATTTAAAATGGATACAAAGTCTATGGGCAGGGGTTGAAAAACTTTTACAAGAACTTCCCCAAGCTTGCTTTAAAATAGTACGCATGACTGATCCTCAATTAGCCAAAACTATGGCAGAGTCAGTTTTAGCATGGAGTTTGTATATACATAAAGATATGCCACTATATTTGAAACAACAAAAGCAAAGATTATGGAAACAACATGTAGAAGTTCTACCAGAAGAAAGAAATATATTAATTTTAGGTTTAGGTAAATTAGGAAAAAAGAGTGCTGAAAAATTAAAAGAAAATGGTTTTAATGTATCAGGTTGGGCAAGAAGTAAAAAAAGTATTGATAGGGTTAATACTTATTATGGCAATGAAGGTTTAAATGAAGCCTTAATAAAAGCAGATATAGTAGTTTGTTTACTACCACTTACAAATGAAACAAGAAACTTACTTAACAAAGAAAAATTAGATTTACTACATAAAAAAGCTTCAATTATAAACTTTGCAAGAGGTGCAATTATAGATTATAAATGTTTGCTCGAAAAATTAGATAAAAAAGAACTTTCACATGCTGTTTTAGATGTATTTGATGTTGAACCACTTCCTTCTAACTCTTCTTTATGGGAAAATGAAAATATAACAATATTACCTCATATTTCGGCTCCTACAAATATGAAAAGTGCTTCAAAAATAGCTTCAAAAAATATTTGTGAATATTTTGAAAAAGGTATCATTCCAGATTTTGTAGATACGAAAAAGGGTTATTAAGGTATGAAAATTTCCTATCATCGTAGACGAAAGATGAAAACTAGACGAATAGCAATAAAAGAATTAATTTCTCAAGGTATAGAAGACCCAAAAGAGCTTGCAGCTAAGCTTAAAGTGACTGTTGCTACTATTAAAAGAGATTTAGAAGCTATGAAAAGCATGAGTGAAGAGGATTTTACTTTTCAAAAAAGACAAACTCCTCAAGAGATACTTGATAAAAAAGATGAAATTTTGCGAATGTTAGATGATGAAGATTATTATACAGAAAATGGGGATATAAATATAAGTAAAATTACTCAAGAACTTAAAACAAGCAGGGCTACAGTTATGTCTGTATTAAATGGTGAATAATAAAATTACAATTTGAAAAAGATATAGGAGAAAAATTGACTTTTTATAAGAAAGAAGATGAATTAGATTTAGAAATAGGGAATCGATATATTATTATACAACGAAGATATGAATTTATTGGTGCTTTTAATGATTTACTTATTGCAATCTGGTTTTTAATTGGAAGTATTTTCTTTTTGAATGATTCACTTATGGAAAGTGGTACATGGCTGTTTATAGTAGGGAGTGCACAGTTTTTAATAAAACCATTAATAAAAGTAGCAAGTTTAATTCATGTTTCTGGAATATACAAAGAAGAACAAGAAAATCAAAAAAATTAAATAGTAAACTTTATATTGGTAAAATTATAAAGAATTTTGCACCTACATAAGTTTTCTCATTGAAAGTTATATTTTCATTTTTTACAAGTATCTCTCCTGAAAAATGTTCTTTAATAATCTTTGCACTCATGTATAAACCTATTCCTGTACCTTGACTTTTGTGTTTCGTAGTAAAATATGGGTCAAATATTTTATCAATAATATCATCATTGATGCCACCTGCATTATCTTGTATAGTGATAATTATTTTGTCATCTTCTTTTAAGAATCTTACTTCTATTACTTTTTCTTCAATATTATTTTCATTTAAGATATCTTTTGAATTGTTAAAAATATTTATAAAAACTTGATTTAATTCATTTATTACACCATCTACTATTAAGTCACTATCAGCTTTAATTATATTTAGTTCAATATGATTATTTTTTAAAGATGCCAAGACTATATCAAGAGCTTTATTTAGGGAAGTTTCAATACTAAAATATTCTCTTTTACTACTATCATCACTTATATAATCTCTAAAATCATCAATTGTATTACTTAAGTAGTTTGCATATTTCATTACACTATCTGAGGTTCTTTCTATCTCATTTTCTTCTATAAGATTTAACTCTTTTCTTAGTTTTAAACTACTCATTTGAACAGTAATAGCATTTAAAGGTTGTCTCCATTGGTGAGCAATATTATTAAGCATTTCTCCAATTATTGCCATTCTTGATTGATGTTTTAAAAGAATATCTTGTTCATGATTTTTTTCTATTTGAGATTTTAATTTATCAAATAACTTCTTTTCTTTTTTATTTAGATGTTTTAAATCTATTATATTTTTTTCTATATTTTTTGCCATAAGATTAAAAGATTCTTGTAATTCGAAAGTTTCTTTACTATCTCCTAGATTTATTCTTTGAGAATAGTCTCCATGGGCAATTGCATCTGCACTTTGGGTAAGTTTGACTAAGTTTTTAATAATCCATTTACTTACAGTTATAAGTAAAATTGCCGATAAGATTAGTTCTATTAATGCAATAATAATGCTTCTAGTAATCATCTCTTTTTTTGCTTGAATATAAAATTTCGTGGAAAGACCTAAATAAACTTTACCTAAAGATTGAGAAAATAAGCTTATTGGAATATGTGTATCAAATCTTTCATCTTTTAGTGAATCTTCACTAAAAGGATTTATCTCTTTTTGTGGTAAATTTGAACAATCACTCCATCCTATAGTAGAGATACAATTATTTTGATTATCAACAACAACTAAATAATCAATTGTTGAGATTTTTTTAGTCTCTTTTAGGATTGCATTAATTGTTGCATAATCCATTTGAACAAGAGGTGCTACTAAGGCACTTCTTAATAATATTTTTTGTTCATCTAATCTTATATTTGTTTGAGTGGATAGGTTATCTTCTAGTTGTTCTACATTTTTTATTACCATAAGTGTGAGCATTAAACTCTCAATTAATAAACTAGCAATTACCCATTTCCAAGATAGAGATAATCTCATTTATTTATATAACCTTTTCATCGTTTCATCTACTATTGAGTCTAGATTATTTAGATCATTTTCTTCTATTTTTTTAAACCCTTCTAGTTTTGTAATTTCTAAGTGCCTTTTACCTTCTTTAGATTTAGAAAATGCTTCTAATGCTACTTCCCATTCTTTTAAAGTGATATTATCTGTATCTTTTGCTAAATATATTCTACTTGGCTTTGGTTCACTTTGATATATTATATGTACTAAGTCTTTATTCTTTTTTACTATAAGTTTTATGTAGTTTGGTAAAGACATAATTATCATATCTGCGTTGTTATTCAAAAGTATAGATATAGAACTATCTGTTGCACTTGTATAAGTATATTTTATTTTCTCCCCTTCTTTAAAACCTTTTTTTGCTAGCCAATCTTGTGCATCTAATGTTGGGAAAGAGACGGGATCTAAGCCAATTACATGAAGTGGAAGTTTTTTACTTTTTAAAATATCTTTATTAGTTGCTAAAAGAATTGTAGAAAGACCTTTTTTATAAGTCATTAAAGGTGTATATCCAGCAAGTCTTTGAGCAAGAACTGCTAAATTTGGTGAAGTTAAAATTAAATCATAATAAGTTCCCTTATTTGAACGTTTTGTAAATTCACTAAAGTTTTTAGCAGTTAAAATATTAACAGGTCTTTTAAAATAGTTTTCTAAAAAAAGTTTTAGGTCTTGATGGGATTGTAAAATAACTCTAGTAGAAGAGTGTGGAGCAATACCAATTTTAATTGGATTATCTTTTCCATAACAAAGGCTTAATATAAAAAAGGTTGATAAAAGTAATAGTTTTAGTTTCATATTATTCTTCACTTATAAAGTATAATGTTATTATAACAAATAATATTAATATAATTTATTAAGCAACTATTTAAAAATGAAATATTTTATCAATGAAGTATATTGCAAAATAGTTTCTTTTAAAGTACAATACCACAAAATATAACATTGGAGTTATTAAATTAAAAAATACAAAAAACAAAATAGTCTTAAGTTAATTTTTCTATTTCTATTTTTATTATCTTTTCAAATTTTAATATATTTTATTTATATAAAACCTATAATCATAAAATGGGGTTCATCTAATAAAGAGTTTTCTATGCAAATGCTTGGAGATAATAAATCTTTACCTATAACATCTACAAGAGCTATTACAATAAATGCCTCAAAAAATACTGTATGGCAATTACTCATGCAGTTAGGTGCAAAAAAACAAGGATTTTATAGTTATGACTTTTTAGAAGAGAATCTAAAAAGTAAAGAAAAAAATGCAGATTTAAAAATAGGTGATATTATTCATGGTTCATCAAAAGAAGATGGTAGATTAAGTTCTTATAATTTTAAGGTTTTAGATATTGATCCTAAAGATGCAATTGTTTTAGAAAATTGGGGAACTTTTTTACTTAAAAGTAAAAATAAAGATCAAACACGTTTAATTATTCGAACTCAAGAAATAAAAAGTACAAATCTATTGACAGCTTTTAAAAATGAATTGATTATACCTTTTCATTTTATCATGGAAAGAAGGATGATGTTAGGTATTAAAATGGAAGCAGAACAAAACAAAAGTCCAATCTTATCTTTTAACAAAGATTTACTTTGGTTAGCAGGTGTTGTACTTTCTTCTTTTCTTATTTTATTAATTTTTATTGTTTTAAATAGTACTTTTTATAAAATATTAATTAGTTCTGCTCTTGGTACTATATGGTTAGTTATTGTTTTTTTATTTAATCCTGTACCTATGTATATTGTAGTTTTTTTATTAGCATGTTTCTATTTACTTATAAAAATTAATAGGATTAACTCATAGCTTTATTATGAAAGATTTACCAATATATGATGTTTTAGATGACATCAAACAAACAATAAATCAAAACTCAACACTTATACTACAAGCACCTCCAGGAGCTGGGAAAAGTACAGTTATACCTATTTCTTTACTAAAGGAGGTTTGGCTTGAAGATAGAATGATAATCATTTTAGAACCAAGACGAGTAGCTGCAAGAATGGTAGCCCAACAAATGGCAAAGCTACTAGGGGAAGAAGTAGGGCAAACTGTTGGTTATCAAGTTAGGATGGATAGTTGCAAATCAAAGCAAACTAAACTTCTAGTTGTAACAGAAGCAATACTTGTGCGAAAACTACAAAGTGACCAAGCTTTAGAAGATGTAGGCTTAATCATCTTTGATGAGTTCCATGAAAGAAGTATTCATACTGATTTATCCCTTGCTTTATCCTTGCAAGTACAAGAGTTAATAAGAGAAGATTTAAAACTTCTTATCATGTCTGCAACTTTAAACTCAAAAGAACTAACTAAACTATTAGGTGAAGATATTCCTGTTGTAAGCTCAAAGGGTAAAACTTATGAAGTAGAAGAGGTGTTTTTAGATGCAAGTATCAAGCAACCTGATTTTAAAACCATAAATACTGTTTTATTAAATACTGTACAAAAAGCAGTAAATGAAGATGAAGGAGATATCTTAGTTTTTTTATCAGGAGCTAAAGAAATAAATAGTTTACAAGAGCTTTTAAATGAAAAACTAAAAGATAGAGAAATAGAAATATTACCTTTATATTCAAGTTTGAGTAAAGACAAACAAGATACAGCTATATTAAAATCAAAATCAAATAAAAGAAAAATCATCCTTTCAACAAATATAGCTCAAACCTCTTTAACAATAGAGGGTGTGAAAGTAGTAATAGATACAGGCTTAGAAAAACAATCCTTTTATAACTATTCAAATGCAATGAACCATTTAGAACAAGTTTTTATCTCACAAGACTCAGCTACTCAAAGAGCAGGGCGAGCAGGAAGACTAAGTAATGGAAAGTGCTATAAACTTTGGCATAAAAGTAAGATATTGCAAGATTCAAGTAAACCTGAGATACTAAGAACTGATTTGAGTTCATTTTTACTTGAAGTTGCTCTTTGGGGTGAAGATATAAGTGAGCTAAAACTATTAGATACTCCTTCAAAAGAAGTTTTAGATAGTACAAGAATAGTTTTACAAGAACTAAAGATGTTAGATGAGAAAAATGAGATAACAACTATAGGTAAAAAAGCACTTGCTTTAGGAATCCATCCTAGGTTTGCATATATGATACTAAAAGCAAATAATTTAGGCTTTGCCTATGAAGCTTGCCTTTTAGCCTCACTTTTAGTTGAAAAAGATATTTTTAAAAGCAGTTTCCAAGATACAAATATATATTCAAGATTTGTACACTTGTATGAAAATGATATAGATATCTCTTTTATAAATAAACATAGAGCAAAAAATATTTTAGCAGGGGCAAAATTTCTGTTTAGCAAGTTAAAAGTAGTACAGAGTATAGAAAAGCCAAATAAAAAAATAGATGAGCAGATTGTAGCTGTTTTAACTCTTTTTGCTTACCCAGATAGACTTGCCAAGCAAAGAGGCAAAAATGATAATAGATACAAACTAAGTAATGGTAAGGGAGCTATTTTAAATATTGAAGATATACTATTTAATGAAAGCTTTTTAGTAACCCCAAGTCTAAATGCAAAGAACAAAGACTCATATATAAGTTTTGCATCAAGAATATCATTAGATACTATTTTAAAAGAGTTTGAAGATGATATAAATATAAAAAAAAGTATCACCTATAATAAAGAGAATAAAAAGTTTGATATAAAAGAGCAATACTTCTTTTATGAGTTAGAACTCTTTTTTAAACCTATAAGTGATGAAAACCAAGACTTCTCAAGCTTACTTTGTGAACTTGTGCAAAAAGAAGGGTTAGAGCTTTTAACTTGGAGTAAGAAAGCAGAAGCCTTAAGACAAAGAGTAAATTTTATAAATGAAAATAGTGATTTAGAATTTCCAAGTTTCAAAGAAGAGGATTTAAAAGAAAATGTTTTTGATTGGTTAAAGCCTTATTTACATGATATCAAAACAGTAAAAGAGTTACAGACTTTAGATACATATTCAATATTACTTGGATACATTCCTTGGGATAAACAACAGCTTTTAGATACTCTTGCCCCAACTCATATAAAAGTGCCTAGTGGTTCAAATATTAAAATAGATTATAACAATAGTACAACACCAATTTTAGCAGTAAAAATACAAGAGATGTTTGGTATGCATGAAACACCAAAAATACTTAACAATAAAATAGCTCTGCAAGTTCATCTTTTAAGTCCTGCATTAAGACCTATTCAAATAACTTATGATTTAAAAAGCTTTTGGGAAAATTCATATGCTGAGGTTAAAAAAGAGTTGTTTTCAAAATATAAAAAACACTATTGGCCTGATAATCCTTTTGAAGCAATTGCTACAAATAAAACTAAAAAGAATATGAAGGATAAACTATCTTAGAATTTTTGCAAACAATTATTGAGTCACTAAATGTGATGAGTACTTATGAAGCTATAGCCATGCTTTTAGCAATAGCTTATATACTACTTGCTGTAAGACAAAGCCTTTGGTGTTGGACTGCTGCATTTATATCAACACTTATTTATACAATATTATTTTTTGATGTCTCTTTACTTATGGATTCAGCTTTAAATGCATATTATCTTATCATGGCAGTTTATGGTTGGTACTCGTGGAAATATGGTGGAAAACTACAAGAGCAAGAGCTTGAAGTAACTAGTTTTAGTTTAATAAAAAATATAAAAATCATATTTGTATTAACTTTGATATCATTAGCTTTTGGTTATGTGATGGCAAATTATACAAATGCAGATTTTGCATATATTGACTCTTTTACAACTGTATTTGCAATATTTACAACATACATGCTTGCAAAGAAAATATTAGAAAACTGGATTTATTGGATAGTAATTGATGTAGTTTCTATTTATATCTATATTCAAAAAGGACTTAATCTTACGGCTATTTTATTTGTGATTTATACAATTCTAGCCTTTGTGGCTTTTAAAAAGTGGAAAGAAGAGTATGACAAAAAAGCAACTAAAACAATATAATATATTTAAAAATGAAAAGCTTTTAAGCCTTAAACTACTTAAAACTCAAGGTTTTTGTAATATAAACTATCTATTAAAAACTTCAAAGAAGAAATACTTAGTAAGAGTCTTTAAAAATGATGATACTGTAAATATTAGTAGAGAGTTTGAGTTTAAAGTTCAAAAAAAAGCTTTTAATAAAGGTATTGCCGCAAAGCCAATATTTTTGGATAGCAATAAAACCTTTATGGTATGTGAGTATTTAAAAGGAAAACATAAAAAAAGTATCAATATCCAAGAAATAAAACGTCTAGCAAAGATGATTAAAAAAATACACAGAATAAAAAGCAATATAAATTCATATGATTTAAAAAAAACATTAAATCATTACAAAAAAAATCTTAACACTAAAGAAGCACGAAAAAGTATAAGTATTTGTAAAAAAGAACTAAAGAACTTGAAAAAGTATAAAAAGACATTAGTGACTACTCATCATGATTTAAATCCTAGAAATATACTTTTTCATAAAAATAGTATTAAATTTATTGATTGGGAATATGCAGGAGTTAATGACAGTTTTTTTGATTTGGCAACTTTATGTTTTGAGTACAAACTAAATAAAAAAGAACAAAATATCTTATTAAAGAGTTATCAAAAAACTGCAAATAAAATTGATATACAAAAACTTCATTCTTATATAAAAATATATAAACATATTTGCAAGTTATGGTTTATAAATTTAAAAAAAGCTAATAAATAGTTAATCTAACTTTATTTAATAACTAAATATGACATAAAAATCTTATTTAAGAATAAATATGTGACAATAAAAAGGGAGATAAGTTAGGTGTTAGAACAATCAAAAGAAACTATGTGGTCATAAGAAAGGATAAGTAATGATACATGAATCTAAAGAAAACAGCAAAAGTCTAAGTAAAAGGTTAAAAAGAAGAGAGTTTTTTAAAAGTATAGCTTTTCTTGGTTTAGTAACTTTTTCAACAACTAAACTTCATGCAAAAGGTTCTAAGTCTCAGTTTAAGTATCAAGATACTCCAAAAAATGGTCAAGCCTGTAAAGATTGTATACATTTTGAAGCTGAAACAAATACCTGTAAAGTTGTAAAAGGCTCAATTGATGCTAATGGTTGGTGTACTTTATATACAAACCCTAAAAAATAATTTTTAAACTAAAAAAAAGATATAGACTAAATATCTATATCTTTTTGCTTACTAATTAAATATATTTAAAATCTTTTTTATATATTTTCTATACAATTGCGTTCATAAAGGAATTTAATGTCAAATGAACGTAACTCTTTATCTATAGACAAGGGTGCTTTATTTATGCTTCTAAGCTCGTTTTTTGGAGCACTTAATGGAGCAGTAGCAAAGATACTTTCAGATTCTATGGATCCTATAGAAGTGGTTTTTTATAGAAATTTACTTGGTGGATTAATAGTTTTATATAGTTTACAAAGAGTAAAAGTATCTTTTTCTCTTTCAAAAATTCATCTACTTTTTTTAAGAGGATTATTTGGTGGAACTGCAATGGTACTATTTTTTTATACTATTGCTACAATTCCTTTAGGTGAGGCAGTTGTTTTAAACAAAACTTCTCCTTTTTTTGTAACTATCCTTGCATATTATCTTATGAAAGAAAAAGTGAATCTTCCTACCTTTATTGCTCTTATTTTAGGTTTTATAGGAGTGGTTTTTATAATAAAACCTTTTGGTATAGAAATATCAATAGACCATATATTTGGTGTATTAAGTGGATTTTTTTCAGCAGCTGCATATGCAACTATTAAAAAAATTAAAGATATATATGATGCAAGAATAATTATGCTTTCATTTATGACAGTTGGAATGCTTATTCCTTTGGGATTATTTTTATTTACTCCTTATGTACAATTTAAAATACATACAGATCCTTTTATTTGGGCATTAATTGGATTTATGGCAATTATATCTACAGGTTCACAATGGTTTTTAACTAAAGCTTATAGTTTGAGCAAAGCTAGTATTATTGGCGTTGTTAGTTATACGAATATTCCCTTTGCATTAGGGTTTGGTATTATGTTAGGAGATAAATTTCCTGACTCTTTTACTTTTGTAGGTATTGTTTTGATTGTTGTTGGAGGGGTTTTAGTAAGTAAGAAGTAGTTTCTATAAAGTAGCAAAAGCTACTTTATAGTATGGTATTATAAAACAGTAACGTTTTCTGCTTGAAGACCTTTATCAGATTCTCCAATTTCAAAAGATACTTCTTGACCTTCTTCTAAAGAAACTCTTCCATATCCTGGGTTATTGATTTGTCTATAGTGTACAAATACGTCTTTTCCACCATCTTTTTGTTCGATAAAACCGAAACCTTTTTCACTGTTGAACCATTTTACTGTTCCATTTACTAATGTTGCCATTGTAATTCCTTAATTGTTAAATTTTGCCAAAAATTGGCCTTTAAAAGTATAATATGAGACTCTCTATAGGTGGATTGTACTGTATAACGAAGGGCTATCAATAAAACGCATACTAAAGATGTAACTCGAACCATCTTTTTAATTATAAGCATTATACTCTATTTTTCTCTTATTTAATCTTAAAATAAAATTTATTTTCAATATAATGATGATAGAATTTAAATTAAAAAGAAAAAAATGTTTAAAACTGACGATTATTGGGAAGAAGAGTTTAATGAATATAAATCAAAAAAGATATATAAAATCTATTTTGATAATTGTATATTTACAAAATGTGACTTTTCTAAAGCACTTATTCATTCTTGTAAGTTTACTGAATGTACTTTTATAAATTGTGATTTATCTTTAGTTACTTTAAAATCATCTACTTTTAATGATGTGAAATTTGAAAACTCAAAACTTATAGGTATTTCATGGAGTTCTTGTGATGAACCTTTTGATGTTAGCTTTGATTCTTGTAATATATCTCAAAACTCTTTTCATCTTTTAGATTTAAGAAAAATATTGTTTAAAGATTCTATTATAAAGGATACAGGCTTTGAAGAGTGTAATTTAGAAAATTCTATTTTCGATAATTGTGATTTAGAGCTTTCTTCTTTTATAAGTAATAGTTTAGTAAAAGCAAATTTTGAGACATCAAGAAACTACTTTATAGATCCTAAATCAAATGATTTAAAAGATGCAAGTTTTACTTTACCTGAGGCACTTAGCTTTTTGTCTTTACTTCCAATTAAAATTAAATAAATTTAGATAAAATAATCTAAATAAAAACAAAGGCTAAAGTTATGAAAAAAGCTATTAAAATATCTGAAAACAAAAACTATAGTGCAGTTGATTTAGGGAATTTAAACAAACTTATGGAGTATTCTTTAATTCATCCTATAAACAAACAAGAAATTGAAGGAAAAGTATTTTTAAAGGATTCTACAAAATCAAGTGGTACTGAGATATCTTTTAATTCTTTGCCTGCAAATACAGCTCAGCCGTATTTTCATATTCATAATAAAAATGAAGAGACATATATTATTTTAAAAGGACATGGTTTTTTTCAAGTAGATGATGACTGTTTTGAAATAAAAGAGGGGAGTACAATTAGAGTTGCACCTAAAGGTGTAAGAGGTATAAAAAATTCTTCTGATGATATTATGATTTATTTAGTAGTTCAATCAAAAGAAAACTCTTTGGAAGAACATACTACAGCTGATGGAACAAGAGTTCCTTACGAAGCAAAATGGAACTAAGTAAAAATTATTTAGTACTTTAGAACTTAATATTTTATACAGTCATTTGAACTTCTTTCAATTTCTCTTTTGTATTGATTAGGTGTTTGATTAAACCATTTCTTAAAACTTCTAAAAAAAGAGTTTGTTTCTTTATAACATAAGTAAATAGAAATTGTAGTTGTATCAAGTCCCTTTTTTAAATAGTATAAGCAAAGTTTCTTTCTAATATCTTCAACTATATAAGAGTAGCTTATGTTCTCTTTTTTTAATCTCTTTTGTAAAACTCTTGGGTGTAAATCAAGTTTCTTAGAAATATTTTCTAAAGATATATCAAGTTCCATAATATAAGAAAAAACAAGTGCAGAGACTTTTGTTTCATAGCTTTCTTTGCTTAGATTTAAATCTAGTAGTCGTTCTACTTCTTTTTTATAGTATTCAAATTCATTTTTATTTGATGAAATTAGATTAATATTTTCAATATCTTTATCAAAATATATTGCATTTTCATCTTGTGAAAAGTTGACTTTTATATTTGAAATATACTTTGTATTAAATAGTTTATTTTGCATTAGGTTTATATATATTGGAACTATCTCTTTAGAACTTAAGTTATTAAGTAAGTGTAAAAAAGCAAACAGATGAATAAATGTTTTGTTGTGTTCAATATTTAAAATACCTTCTTCTTTTGAGTTTGAATAAATACTTAACTTATAGTATTCATTAGTTTCCAAAAGTGTAGGTTTTATACTATTTCCTATTAGACAATAGTACGTGCTAAGAAGTTTTAAACTATGAGCTATAGATGATGAGTTTAATACTAAGTATCCTAAAACTCCTAAATCTTTTGGTTTTGCCTGTTTTGATAGTTCTATCAAAATTTCATAACTTTTATATTCTTGAATACAAAAATCTAATAAATCATTAACCTCTTTGATATCTATTTTATTTAGATTATTTTCTTTTATATATTTATCTTTATCAAAATTGTATTTTGATTCTAACAAATTTGATGTTAGGTTAAAAAGCATTAAAGGAAAGTTTGCATTCAAAAAGTGCCTTTGTTCGTGAAATGATATAAACTATATTTAGTTTTGATTGTACAATAAAAAAATTAAACAAAAAGGATTTAAAATGCATTATTATGAGTTTATAAAGGCATTTCATTTAATCAGTATTATCATTTGGTTTTCAAGTAGTATTTACCTACTAAAAACTCTTTTTTTTCATAAGAGCCTACTTGAGATAAAAGACTTGCACCTAATAAAAAAGTTAGAACAAAAAGAGATTTTTATTTATAGATATATTTCATCTTTGTCTTTTATTTTTGCTGTAATATTTGGGATTGTATTGATTGTTCAAAATAGTGCTTTATTGCAAAGTGGATATTGGATATATACAAAATTCTTTTTTATCTCTTTACTTGCGATAGCTCACCACTATATTCGTGTTTTTATGGATAAGCTATTTTTTACAAAGTTAAAGGCTTTTGAGTATTTGATTCTTTTTATTGTACTAATTTTATCGATAGTGATATTTCTAACTATTACTAAGCTTTTTTAAAAATCATTTTATAGTTTTTATAGAAGTTTACATTTTCCATTAAAAGTAGGGCAATTATACCCATAATCCAGTATAAAAGCCAAAGGGAAATCATACCTTCAAAACTACCTTCACTAAAGTAATCAACTACTTGAAAGATAAGAAAAAACATAACAATAGATTTAAAAGATAGATTAGAGTTTTTATTAAAATCTACTAATTCATAGTTTTTTAGTTTTATTTTAAAAAATATAAAAATAGCAGCTAGAGGAATAATAGCAAGAAGATATAAATACTCTTTTTTTATTAGTTCTAATGTTTTTTCTTCACCAAATACAAAAAAATATGTGCAAAGAATTCCTATAAGTGCAAGGGGAAAAAGTATTTTTGGGTTATTCAATTTTAGTGTCCTATTTTTTATTTGGAATTTTATCTAAAACTAGATAAATAATTTTATGTCATAAAAACCTTATTATGCTAAGATATCTTTTTTATTTATGAAGGAAAATATTATATGAAAGAAAAGATATATTTAATTCCTGGTCTTATGACAGATGTTAGATTATGGAGTAAGTTAAAACCTTATTTAGATAAAAAATATGAATTAATACACCTACCAATACCATATAGTGAAGACTTTGATGAAATTAATAAGATATTAGATAAACAAATTGAAGATGAAAAAATCAACTTATTAGGTTTTTCTTTAGGTGGTTATATAGCTTCATATTATGCAGTTAGTTTCCCAAAAAAAGTAAAAAGGCTATTTTTATTAAGTTCAACTCCTAGTGCAACAGAACAAAAAGATGTTCCACGAAGAGAAAAAAAACTAGAAGAAGCAAGAGTTGGTAAATTTACTTCTTTAGATGAAAAAAAAGCAATTGATCTTTTAGAAATAAAAGATGATGAAGAGTTGGTTGATATTGTATGCAATATGTTTAACGAGCTTGGAAATGAAGCTTTTGCTCCTCAACTAGCCTTGACATTAAAAAGAGAAGAGTTATTTGAAAAGTTAAATAAACTTGATATTCCAACATATCTTTTCTATAGTTCAGAAGATAGGTTATTAAACCATACCTCTATAAAAGCATTAAAAGAAATGGAACATGATTTTTATATAAATAATAGAGTAGGTACAAGCCATAATATCTCTTTGGAAGTTCCAGAAGAGTTAATCATTCATATAGAAAAGTGGATGAAAATTTAAAAAGGAAATAATAGATGACATTCTATGATTTTGGTTTAAAAGAACCAATAAACAAAGCTCTTGAAAATATGGGTTTAAAAAAGCCAACACAAATACAAGAAAAAGTAATACCTTTAGTTTTAGAAAAACTTGATGTTATGGCTAAAGCACAAACAGGAAGTGGAAAAACAGCAAGTTTTGTTCTTCCTATTTTAGAAAACTTTTTAAATAATCAATATGAAGGTAAAGCTAAAGTAAGAACTTTAGTTCTTGCACCTACTAGAGAACTAGCACTTCAAGTATCAAAAACTTTTGAAGATTTAAGTAAATATATTAAAAAAAGACCTAAGGTTGTAACACTTATTGGTGGAGATGATATTTCTCAACAACTTTTAGATGTACAGCAAGGAAGAGATATCGTTGTAGCAACTCCTGGAAGATTACTTGATATTATTTCTAAAAAGCAGATTAACTTGTCTTTTGTAGAGTATTTAGTTCTTGATGAAGCAGATAAGATGCTTGATTTAGGTTTTCAAGAAGAGTTAGATTTACTATTAGAACAAATTCCTACACAAAGACAAAACTTACTTTTTTCTGCAACTTACCCTGAAAAAGTATTAGAAATCGCTTCAAAGATTACAAAAGAAGCAAAAGAGGTTTTCTTAGAAGAGAAAGAGACTGTTGAACTTATAAATCAACGAGCAATAAAAGTAAATAGTGAAAATAGGTCAGCTCTTTTAAGACACTTACTTAAAAAAGAGAAGTTTGAAAAAGTATTAGTTTTTATGGCTACAAATAGAGCAGCAGATAATTTAGCAGCAAAATTTAGAAAATATGGCTTTAATGCAGAGTCTTTTCATGGACATTTAGACCAAGAAGAGAGAAATTATACTTTAGAGGATTTTAAAAACAAGCAGATTGATATCCTTTTTTCTTCTGATATAGCAGCAAGAGGATTACATATTGATGATATTTCTTGTGTTGTAAACTATGATTTACCTAGATCTCCTGCTGATTATGTTCATAGAATAGGAAGAACTGCAAGAGCTGGTAAAACTGGAACTGCAATATCTTTTTTGACTTTAGAAAACTATGAGCATTTTAAACTTATAGAAAAGCGTTCAAATATCAATCTTGAAAAAGAAGAGATTGAAGGTTTTGAACTAAAAGGTACTCCTTTAAACAAAAAAAAGGGTGAAGCACCTGTAAAGGGAAAAAGAAAAAGTAAAAAAGATAAATTAAGAGAAGCTAGAGCTAAGAAAGAGAATTTTTAATCTTCTCTCTTAGTTTCTAGCAAGTACTTCTATTAAGTGATATCCAAACTCTGTTTTAATAGGACCTACCACTTTATTTAGTGGAGTTTTTTTAGTGAAAACTACTTCATCAAACTCTTTTACCATATCACCTTTAAAGAAACTTCCTAAAAAACCTTTTCTTTTTCCTGTTGGGCATTTAGAGTACTTTTTTGCAGCTTTTTCAAATATAATATCACCTTCTATTAGTTCTTCTTTTATTTTTTGTGCAAGTTTTTTGTTTCTAACTAATATATGCCTAGCTGTTGCAGATGCCATATAAGTACTCCTTTGTTTTATGGAATTTTAACATAAAGAGCTTATGTCTAATCCTTTTTTATAAAGTGCAAAGATATTAATCGTTCTAAAACATCAATAACTTCTTTATCATCACTTAATGATTCAACAATACAATGAATACAAGCTTGGTATTCATCAAAGCCTTTTTTTATAAGTTTAGCTGCATATACTAAAAGTCTTGTGGATACTGCTTCTTGTATATCTGTATCAGTTAACTCTCTTATCTCATTTGCAATATTTACAAGTTTTGTAGCTGTTTTCTCATCAATACTACTCTCTTTTATAATAATTTGTTTCTCTTCTTCTTTTTTAGGATAATCAAAACTTAAAGAGATAAATCTTTGTTTTGTACTTGGTTTCATTCCTTTTAGGATGTTTTGATAACCAGGATTATAAGAGACAACTAACATAAAATCAGGATGCGCTTCTATTGTTTCACCTGTTCTATCTAAAGGAAGTACTCTTCTGTAATCTGCAAGAGAGTGTAAGATAACAGTTGTATCTTTTCTTGCTTCAATTATCTCATCAAGGTAACAAATTCCTCCATATCTAACTGCTTTTGTAAGAGGTCCATCTTGCCAATATGTACCATTTTCAGAGATTAGATGTCTTCCTAATAAATCAGAAGAAGTTAAATCATCGTGGCAAACAACAGTATAAACTTCTCTATTTAGTTTTTCTCCCATTGCTTCAATAAATCTTGTTTTTCCACAACCCGTTGGACCTTTAATTAGTACGGGTAAGCTCATCTTTTCAGCAGCTAAAAAAAGTTGTGTTTCATTGTTTTGTTCTAAATAGTAAATATCCTTAGACATTTTAATCCTTTGTTAAATTCATATATATTTCTGGCAAAATTTTTGGAAGTTTTTTTACATTTCTAATTACGGTAAAACCAGTTCTTCCAAAAAGGTAAGTAAGGTAGCTTTTTGCTTCTAAATCAATAGTTATGCAAAATGGTACAATTCCCTTTGCTTTTACTTCATTGATGGCTTTTTTAGTATCTTCTATGCCATATCTTCCATCATATTTATCCACATCATTTGGTTTACCATCACTTATTATTAGAAGTAATCTATTCTTTGTTTTTTGAGTTTCTAGTATTTTTGTAGATTGTCTTATTGCTGCCCCTAATCTTGTGTAGTATCCAGGTTTTATGTAATTAATTCTTCCTCTTATAGTATCGCTATACTTTTCTTGGAAGTTTTTGATTAAATGAAATTTTACATCTTTGTTTTTCAATGATGAGAAGGCATATATGCTAAAGTTATCTTGCAGTCTTTCTAATGCTTCAGCAAATACAATAAGTCCATCTTTTATCATATCTATTACTCTAAGTTCTGAACTAATACCAGCTTCTGTTGATAATGAAGTATCAGCAAGAATCAGGGTACTCATATCTCTTGTATTTTTTTGAAAGCTTTCAAAAAAGTTTTGCTTATCTACGCTTTTATCTTTTGAACTTTTGTAATCAATCCATGTATTTAGATTTATTTCATCACCATTATCAAGATTAGTTCTTTTTATCTTATCTAATTGCATTAAATCTAGTTCATGCTGAACTTGATTTGTTATCTTTTTCAGTCTTGTAGGAAGTTTTATAGCTTTTATATTTTTTGTAAATATTGGATTTATATTAACAAAATTGTCTAAATATTTTTGTTTTTTATAATCCCATTCATCTAATGAAAAGTTGGATTTTATAGGATACTCTTCAATTGCATCGTTTTCAATATCTAAATCCATTTTTATTCTTGCATTTAGATTTGCTTTTTTTCTTCCGATTGTTATTTCATCTAAATCCTGTGCATTGAATAGGGCATTTTCATCAAAACTATCATCTTCACTTCTATCAACATTTACTCTTTCTAAAATACTCATTAGTCCTTCAGGTAAAAATACCAAAAGTCCATCAGTTTTTGATTTATCATCAATTTTCTCAACCTTTTTTTTCATAAGTAAGGTTTCGGTTTTATCTTTTTGTTCTTTATTTCTATAAGGTTCATCTTCTTCAAATTTTTCAATAGTTTTTTTCATTTTTAAAGAAGGGTAAACCCACATGTAAAATGGTTGTATTTCTAAAATATTTTTAGAACTATTTTCATCTAACTTTTTTATAAATTCTAGTTCTTTGTATTGTTCAAAGATTTCATTTGAACAGTTGTTATAAAAATCTTGAAAACCTTCATATTTAGATAATAGATATTTTGTTGTTTTAATATTACAAGAGATGATGTTTTTTTTATTTACATCTATATTACTCATCATTGCAATAAGCCAAAAATATAGAAGTTGATTTGATTTTTCATCTTTAAAGTATGAAATAGAAGGAGGGAGGTAAAGAGCCTCTTCATCTTGCCATGGAAGATAAAACTCTTTTCCTACTCCAGAAATCTTTTCGCTTAGATTTCTTCTTTTTTTTAAAATGGAACGTTTATCAGTTATATAAAGTTCTTTTGTTTTATCACCTCCTAAAAGGTGATAAAAAATTCTTAATGCTTTTTTATTGTCTTCAAAGAAAACCGTTTGTTCTTCAAAGTTTTTTCTTGCTTTTTTAGTAATATATTTATCCCAAACTTTTCCGATATACTCTTCCATTTTTCTTCTTTTAAGCTGTTGCTTCTTTTGGTTCTTTTATAAAGAAACTATATAAATAAGTTAAAAGTCCAATTACAGTCATAACTCCAAATAAAAGTCTTACTTTATATACAGGAATTAGATGCTCTTGTGTTGACATAAAGTTTAGAGCTTCTCCTGATTCAGGCCATCTTTGAAGAACAATTTGCCAAACTCCTGCAACTGTTAAGGCAAGAGTTAAACCTAACATTCCTATAACCATTAGCCAAAAAGATACTCTTTCAACTTTTTGTGCTTTTAAAGAATTACCTTTTAATCTACCTCTCATTATAGGCATTGCATAAGAGATTATTGTAAATGCAATCATTATATAAGCACCAAAAAATGCTAAGTGACCGTGAGCAGCTGTTAATTGAGTACCATGTGTATAGTAGTTTACAGGAGCTAATGTATGAATAAATCCCCAAACTCCAGCACCTAAGAAAGCAATTACAGCAGTTCCTTTTGCCCATGTAAGAGCTATTTTATTTTCATGGAAAACTCTTCTTTGTTTCTCCATTGCAAAGGCATATAAAACCATTAAGAAAAATGGTAATGGTTCAACAGCTGAAGCAATAGAACCTAACCATAACCAATAATCAGGTGTACCAATATAGAAGAAGTGATGTCCTGTACCTATGATTCCTGATACTAAAGTCATTGCAATAATTAGATATAACCATTTATCGATATGTTCTCTATCTACACCTGTTACTTTAATTAGAACAAAAGATAAAATAGCACCAAGAATTAACTCCCAAACACCTTCAACCCACAAGTGAACAACAAACCACCAGAAGAACTTGTCTTCAGCAAGATTTGCAGGAAGGTAAAATGCAAATAAAAATAAACCTGCTAGCCCTAAAAGACCTGTTAATAAAACTACTGTAATAACTGTTTTTCTACCTTTTAATACTGTCATTGCAATATTAAAGACAAAAGAAACAGCAACAATTACAATTCCTATTTTTATAATAGTAGGTTGTTCTAAAAACTCTCTTCCCATAGTAGGAAATAGGTGATTATATGTAATTTCTGTTAATGTTGCATAGGGAACTAATAAATATCCAAGTATTGTAATTACACCTGCAACTGCAAATACCCAAAAGGTAATAATTGCAAGTTTTGGACTCCATAATTCTCTTTCTGATTCTTCTGGTACTAAATAGTATGCAGCTCCCATAAAAGCAAAAAGAATCAATACAATTAATAAATTTGTATGTACCATTCTTACAACATTAAAAGGAATTAGAGGAAATAAAAAATCTCCATTTATATACTGTAATCCTAAAACTAAACCAAAAAGCATTTCTCCTGCTAAAAGTAGTAGTGCAAAAATAAAATATGGTTTTGCAACCATTTGTGAACTATATTTCATCTGTATTATCCTTCAATATTTGGTGGCCATTCATTATCATCAATCTTTGATGTCCAGATTAGAAAATTTGCTAAATCTTCAATCTCTTTATCAGAAAGATTAAATTGAGGCATTTTTCTTCTATTTTCTATATCTAAAGGTTGTGAAGCCATCCATGAACTAAGGTATGTTTTAAAAGTTTCTTCATCTTTTAATCCTCTTCTATCAAATACATTTGCAAGTTCGGGTGCATAATAAGCACCTTCTCCCATAATTGTATGGCAACCAACACAGTTGTATTTTTCCCATACATGTTTACCATCAGCTACTGATTGTGTAAGTTTATCTTCGTTTGTAAGCTCAGGAAACTTCTTTACTGTATCAACTGTAAGTCCTACAAAGAGTAGTATAAAAAACAAACTTCCACCAAAGTAAATATTACGAGCCATATTTTTCGTAATTTTTTCAGTCATTCTAACTCCTTTTTAAATTCTACCTTGAGGTAGTATTTTGGAATATTATCATTGAATATTTAAATTCTACCTTAAAGTAGAATTTAAATTATTTTTAATTAATGGTTTAATGTAAAATCATGTAAAATGATAAAAGTAAAGGGAATAAATGCAATTACACAACACAACAAAATATGCCATACGAATATTATGCTATATAGCTGATAATGGAAATGAAAAACTATATAATGCAAAAGAGTTATCAGAGATATTAGGTATTCCTTATAAATTTTTAACAAAAATAATGATTGAGTTAGTAAATGCAAAATTTGTTAATTCTATAAAAGGTAGAGAAGGGGGATATGAACTAATAGCAGATCCTTCAAAAACTAGTATAAAAGATATTTTGGAAACATTTAAAGACTTAGAAGAAGATACTACATGTATTTTAGGTATAGGTCAATGTGACTGTAACAATAAGTGTGCATTACATGATAAATGGGTTGAACCAAGAGCTTTAATTAGAAAAATGTATGAAAATACTACCTTAGAAGATATTAAAGATAAAGATTTTAAGTTATAATATAAAGTATTATTAATCAAATAGGAGTTTATTATGAAAAAACTTTTTATTTTTGCAACTCTTTTATTAGCAACTATCCTATTTTCTAAGACTAATACTTTTAGCTATAAGTTAGATGAGATAGCTTCTAATCTTGGAAAAGTATGGGGAATGACTTTTTTAAATGAAAAAGAAATTTTGTTTACTGAACTAAATGGTAAAATAGGAATATTAAATTTAGAAAAGAAAACTATTAGATATCTACTTAATACCCCAACTGTTTATCATAGAGGACAAGGTGGTCTTTTAGATGTAAAAAAAAGTCCAAACTATGAGAAAGATAAAACTTTATATTTTACATATGTTAAAGAGATAAAGAATAAAGGGGTTACTACTTTAGCAAAAGTAAAATTTGTAGATAAAAAATTTCAACAATGGAAAGATTTACTTATAACAAAATCATCAAGTGATACCTCAAGGCATTTTGGTAGTAGAATAACTTTTGATGAAGATGGACATTTATATTTTAGTATAGGAGATAGAGGTGTAAGACCTAATGGGCAAGATTTAACAACCCATGCAGGAACAATTATAAGATTAAATCTTGATGGAACTATCCCTAAAGATAATCCTTTTGTAGAAAATCCAAATGCTTTAGATGAAATATATTCCTATGGTCATAGAAATATTCAAGGCTTATTTTATGATAAAAAGACAAAAAGGTTATGGGCGATTGAGCATGGACCAAGAGGTGGAGATGAAATAAACTTAATAGAAAAAGGTAAGAACTATGGTTGGCCTATTATTTCTTATGGTAAAGAGTATTGGGCTCCGCTTTCTGTAGGGGAAGGAACTCATAAAGCAGGTATGGAACAACCTAGAAAATATTATATTCCTTCTATTGCACCAAGTTCTTTAATTGTCTATTCTGGAAAAAAATTTAAAGACTTAGAAGGAAAATTATTATCTGGAGCACTTAAACTTACACATCTAAATATAATAACTATGAATGATAATGCAGAGTTTGTAGAAGAGAATAGACTCTTTGAAAACTTACATCAAAGAATAAGAAATATTATTGAAGGACCAAAGGGAGAAATTGTACTATCTTCTGATAGTGGAAAGATCTTTCTTTTAAGGAATTAGTTTCATAGAGTGAAACTAAGTAAAATTAATATATTTTACATATATGTTATTAACTCAAGTTGTATTAGTATTTTTTAACTTAATTAAGGAGTGAACAATGTCAAAAAAAATTTTAGTTTTAGCCGGTGATTTTGTAGAAGATTATGAGTTAATGGTCCCTTTTCAAGCACTGTTAATGTTAGGTCACACTGTAGATGTAGTTTGTCCAGATAAAAAAGAAGGAGAGCAGATTAAAACTGCAATTCATGATTTTGAAGGTGATCAAACATATACAGAAAAGCCAGGACATAATTTTACATTAAATGCAACATTTGATGAGATTGATGAAACTACATATGATGCACTTGTAGTTCCAGGTGGAAGAGCTCCTGAATATATTAGACTTAACCAAAGAGTACTAGATATTGTAAAAGATTTTAGTAATAAAAATAAACCAATTGCTTCTGTTTGCCATGGTATTCAAGTTTTAGTAGCTGCTGATGTAGTTAAAGATAAAACTTGTTCTTGTTATCCAGCTTGCGCACCTGATTTAGAAATGAAAGGTGGAACTTGGATAGATATTGGCTTTGAAGATGCTCATGTAGATGGAAACTTTGTTACAGCTGCTGCTTGGCCTGCACATCCAGCTTGGCTTGCAAAATTTAATGAACTTTTATAAAACTTGTGCAAAACTATTAACTTAGTTTTGCATAAGGACTTAAATGTCAACTCAATTACAATCTTTAACAAAAGGTTTACAAGTTTATAAAGAGATAATAAACTATGGAAAACCTATTTTAGCTTCAACTCTTTGTGAAAGATTAGATATAAATAAAAGTACTATGTCTAGAATTTTACAAACATTAAAAGATGAAAACTATATTTCTTATTTAGAATATTCAAATGAGATTATTCCAAAATCTTTAGAAAATAAAACTACTCAAAAAACAAAAATACAAATTTTAGTAGAAAAAACGAAACCTATTCTAGAAAATATTTATGAACTTACAAAAGAGTGTGCTTATTTTGGAGTTTTTGATGATTATAAAGTTTTATATGTAAATCAAATCGATAAATCAAATAGAAAAGTAAAAACAAGAAATAATATAGGTCTTCAAGCTCCACTACATACTAATGCTTTAGGTAAATCAATACTTGCTTTTGGAAATTATGACTTAGAGCTTATAAAGCTTAATCAATATACGCATAATACAATTACTGATATTAGCTTTTTAGAACAAGTAATCGAAGAAGTAAAAGAAAATGGTTACTCAATTGATAATAGTGAATATCAAGATAATATGTCTTGTGTAGCAGTTCCTTTGTTCAATCATGAAAATATATTAATTGGTGCAGTGGGTATTTCTGGTACTAAAGAGAGATTATCTATAGAAAAACTTAACTCTTTAGGAAAAGAAATATCAAACCTAGTAGAAAATTATAAAATTATTTGTTAAAAAACAATTTCTTTTTTTGATACTTAACTAATTATTACCTAGGTCTAAATTTAAGTAAATCATCTAAATAGTTTTCATAATTGTATTTATAAGTAGTTAGTTTTATTCTTATTGTTAAATCTTCTCTTGTGTCAAAACTTACATCAATAGTGTATGAAGGTTTTAGAAATGGTGTAGTGTTATATTTTGATCTTAAAGATAATACTGTTTCTCTTAATGTCTTAAAATCTACATCTTCAATGGTATTAATATATTCAACAAGTTCTTCTTTTGTTTTTTCTACATATTTTTCTACATCATAGTCACTACTTACTGTATATTTAAATTCAACATAGTCTAAATCTGTAATTACTTTATGAATAATCTCTTTTTCATTTAAAACTTTATTTTCTAAAGATAGAAGTTGACCTGTCATCTCATTTTTATAAATAGTTTTAAATAGATTTACCTTTGATATTTTACAAACTTCATTTGGTTTTTCTTTAAAATAAAACTCCATTCCTTCATAAATAGTTGTTAAAATAGAAGACTTATATGCTAATCCTAAAAAGATATTATTTAATTGCTCTTTTATTGAAAATAGAAGAATTAATATAAGTGCAGATAAAACAGGAATTACAACTGCAAGGTTGTTATTAGAGATAATTAAAAAGGAAATAAGCAAATATATAGCTATGTACAGTTTTGAAAGGTTTTGTCTTTTTAGATTTAGATTTGCTTCAAGGTTTATTCTTTTTAATTCTATTTGTGTTTTATTTATTTTACTCTTGTGATATCTATTTAAAGCAATAATATTTACAATATAAACAATTAACATTGTAATTGTTAATAAAATAAGTCTGCTGTAATCAAAGTCATTTAATAAGTTAAGTAGGTTTTCTAAATCAGTAAACAGGTTTTTTAGCACATTCATTAATACATTTCCATATAAAATATTTTAAAAACGTATTATACAGTACTTTTTTTAATAAATGAAAAATATTAGAGATAAAAGAATAAAATTAAAAGCAGATTTAAATCTGCTTTTAATGGCTTTGTATGTTTTTAGGTGTACATTTTTTTGTAACAATGCATAAAGGACAAAAATCAACAAGCCCTGCAATTAAAGGAATAATTCCTAAGTAAAACCATGCAATACTTGTATAAAACCCAATACCTATCAGCACTATACCAATTAAAATTCTGAATTTTCTACAAAAATTTCTAAACTTATCAAATTTGTTCATTATAAGTTCCTTTTATATTTTTTTATAATTCTAACTTATTAAACTTAAATAAATTTTACTTATACTAACTAAATTACTTAAGATTATTTATTTTTTATTGCTATGTTTTATTGTTATAATATTTTAAATAATTTAAAAGAGGATGTTTATGAAGAATGAACAGATAAAAAAAGAGTTTGCGCAAGTTATTAGAAATGCAAAAATAGTAGCTGCGATTTTTTTCATATTATTAACTCCAAGTATAGTTATGATAGTAAAAGATGTTAATCAAGTATTTGGACAAGGACAAGATTTCTGGTTCCGTGCAGGTATTGCTGGTTTTGTAATATATATGGGATTTACTATATTTTTATGGAAATGTCCAAAGTGTAAAAAGTTTCCAGGTCGTGGGTGGTTTAGAAAAGAGTGTCAAAGTTGTGGGGCTGAACTTTCATAAAGGCATAATGCCTTTATGTTTTTAGTTCTTAATTCCTTTATTTACACCCTTGATAGTTATTTCTTTAAAATTAATATCTGATTGATAAACTAAAACTTCAACTCCATTTGAAGTTACTTCTTGAAAAATCTCATTATATTTTTTATCTATGTCTTTTGCAATTGTAAAAGGTAAGTTGTCTGTTCTTTGAATAACATAAAGCATAACTGCTCTATGACCTTCTTTTACCATATCTCTTAGCTCTTCTAAATGCTTTTGTCCTCTTGTTGTTTTTGCATCAGGAAAAGCAAGAGTCTCTCCTAAATTTAGACTTACACTTTTGATTTCAACAAAACATTTTTTATCGCTATCATTATTCCAAAGTAAAATATCAATTCTACTATTTTGATTTCCATACTTTTGTTCAGGTTTTAGATTATCATAACCTTGTAACTCTTTTATAGTTCCATTCTCAATAGCTTCTATGGCAATTTTATTTGCAACACCTGTATTTGTACAAATTAGATTTTCACCCATTTTTGTTAGTTCTAAAGTGTATTTCAATTTTCTTTTTGGATTATCATGGTGCGTAACCCAAACATCACAGTTTTCTTCAATACAAGAAGTCATGGCTCCACTATTTGGTACGTGAGCAGTTATTTCTTCCCCATTGTCTAAAATAATATCTGCTAAAAATCTTTTATATCTTTTTATAAGTTTTCCATGAATTAGTTCTTCAAATTTCACAAAAGACCTTTTTGTTTTTTGTATTTTATAGAACTTGGCTTATTTTTATATAAAATCTTTAATATATAAAAAGTAGCTATAATCTAATATGGAAAAAATAAAAAAAGTTTTTGTAGATGGTAGTGTTAATCCTCAAAGTAAAGTAGGTATTGGTGCATTTTATATTTGTGATGAGATAGAAAATTTTGATGAAAATAAAATCAAGATAAAAAAATTTGAAAATACTTCTTCTACTATATTAGAATTAGAGTGTTTACTTTGGGCTTTGAAAACTATTGATAGTAAAGATAAACTTCTTATTTATACTGATTGTCAAAATATCTTTTCTCTTTTGAATAGAGAGGAAAAACTTAAAAAAAGTAATTATTATACTTCAACAAATAAAATAATCAAAAATCATTTACTTTATGAAGAGTTTTTTACTTTAAATAAAAAATATGATTTAGAATTTATAAAAATTAAAGGTCATAAAAAAAGTTCATTAAAAGATGAGATTGATTTAATCTTCTCAAAAGTAGATAAAAAAGCCAGAAAAGAGCTTAGAAATATAACTTTAGATACAATTTAAAAATGAAAGAATTAATAACAGAACATGGGTATCAGAAGTTTGTAAAAGAGTTTAATAATCTTTTAAAAGTAGAAAAACCTTATTGGGTGAAAGAGAAAGAAATAGCAGCTCAATTTGGTGATAGAAGTGAAAATGCAGAATATATTTCTGCAAAAGAGATGATTAGAAATATCGATAAAAGACTTAGATTTTTAGATAAGATTATTAATAATTCTACTGTAGTTGATACCACAAAAATCCCCCACAATAAAGTAAACTTTGGTTCACAAGTAAGTATTTTAGATTTGAATACTGATTCTATAAAAGAGTTTATTATTGTAGGAACTTTTGAAACTAATCCAAATGAAAATAAAATATCAAATAAGTCTCCACTTGGTAGAGTACTTCTTGGAAAACATTTAAATGAAGAGTTTGAGTTTACAATAAATAATGAAACCTATGAATATGAAGTAATAGAGATAAAAAAATATGAATATAAATGATTTAGAAAATATTATAAAAGAGAATTTAAAAGAAAAAACAAAAGAGTTTAAACGAGTTTTTCATGGAAGGGGAAACTTTTATGATAAGTTTTCTTTTCTTACACTAGATAGTATAGATAAAATATTGTTTGCTACTTTCTTTGAAAAAGTTGAAAAAGAAGTGGAAGAAGAGCTTTTAAAACTTTTAGGTTCTATTTATGAAGAATATGATTTTGAGTGTTTAGTTTTACAAAGAAGATATTTAAATGGTGGAGAAAATGAGGTTTTAAAAGGTATTTTGCCAAAAGAAACACAAGCTATTGAACATGGTTTAAAATATCAACTAAACTTTTCAAATAAAAATATAGGTTACTTTGCAGATATGAAAAAAGGAAGGGAATTTATCTCTTCAATTTGTGAAAGTAAAAATGTCTTAAATCTATTTTCATATACTTGTGCTTTTTCTGTAGCTTCTATAAATGCAGGTGCAAAGCAAGTAGTAAATGTAGATATGGCTAAAAATGCTTTAAATACTGGACGTGAGAATCATTTGATAAATGGTTTAGATTTAAAAAAAGTAAAATTTTTACCTTTTAATATTTTAAAGTCATGGAGTAAAATAAGGAAATTTGCACCCTATGATATTATAATTATAGATCCACCATCTTTTCAAAAAGGAAGTTTTGCAGCAACAAAAGATTATAGAAAAATAATAAGAAAACTTGATGAGTTAGCAAAGGAAAACTGTATTGTTTTATCTTGTTTAAATGCACCAGAATTGGATTCTGATTTTATAAAAGATTTATTTAAAGAAGAAGCTCCAAGTTTTAGATTTGTAAGGAAGATTGATAATTTGAGTACCTTTCCTACCAACAAGGAAGAAAGAAGTTTAAAAAACTTAATTTTCAGTAAGTAAATTGTATAAAATGATAATAAATAATTAAGTTTTCAAAAGTTAGAATAAAATATTATATATTGTAGTAAGGATTCATTTTGTCGAACTTAAAAATATTATTTTTAATTGGACTTATAAGTGTTAACTCATTGTTTGCTAACTCTAAACCAAAAGAATTAGAAAGTCAGCTACTTTATGGAGCAATAGCAACAAATACATATGATGGAAGAAGTTATCTAGATGATATTTTCGTGTATGGAGTTGGTACAAAATCTGATGATAATGCTTATTATGGTTTTGGCTTAAAATATGATTTGAATGATTATTACTATAATGTAGAAAACCATATTGATTTTAAAAAAGCTGCTTTTATTCATAAAATAGATTTTAATGATAAGTTTTATAATAAATTTGGATTTAGTTATTTAGATAAAAAAGTATCTATTTTAGATAATTATGAATTTGTAAAACAAATGACAAGCGGAGTATCTTTAGGATTTGGTGATACTAACACTTATAATTTTGAAGTTGGTTATATAATAAATAAATTAAATGATGCCTTTCATGCAAATACCACTACAAATACAACTTTTGCTGAAATTACTTTTAAAGAAGATTACTCTTTTGGAGCAATTGATACAACATTTTCTTTGCAAACATCAAAAGCTTATGATAAAAGAGAAAAAGACTATAGTGGAACTTTAGGTTATTATCCTATTGATGATATTAAAACTTCAATAAAATATAATAGTGTTGAATATTCTGAAGATGAATATAATTTTATAGCTGGTTTAAATTATAGATTCAAAAATTTTAGTAATTTTTATGAAGGAACTTTAAATCCTTTACTAAATGCAACTTTGAATAATACTAACAATATTCAAACTATATTTGATTATAAATATGACATTGCAAACAGAAGCTTAAAAATAAAAGATAAATTTAAACAATTAATCTCAACTGCAAAAATATTTGCAAAAAAAATCAATCCAAGTGAATTTTTAAGAAAAACTTCTGAAGATAAAGAGGATTAATCTTTTTTAATAACTTTTTTGAATGTAATTTTAATGTGACAATTATGCAATTTTAATATAATCTAAACTAAAACATTTCTTTGTTAAAATTTAACTTTTAAAATTAAATTTTAGGATTATATATGTTTAAAGTATTAGTCAACAAATTTGTAAATGGAAACTTGGTTTTACAAATTTTTATAGGTATTGTTTTGGGTGTTGTTGTTGCAACAGTTTCTAAAGATTTCGCACTTTCTTTTTCTATTTTAGGAGAGTTGTTTGTAAAATCTTTAAAAGCTATAGCCCCTATTTTAGTTTTTGTCCTTGTATCAACTGCAATTGCTACAAAAGAGGTTGGTGTTCAAACTAAAATGAAACCAATTATTACATTATATATAATGGGAACTTTTTTATCTGCTGTAATTGCAGTATTAATTAGTTTTGCATTTCCTATAGATTTAGTGTTTCTTGAAGAAACACAACAATCTTTAACTCCCCCAGATAGTATTGTTGCAGTTTTAAAAGGAGTTTTATTTAATATGGTGGATAACCCTATTAATGCGCTATTAGAAGGCAATTTTATAGGAGTATTGGTTTGGGCTATAGCACTTGGCTTTGCAATGCATAGTAGCTCTGTGGAAACTAAAAAAGTTTTTTTTGATGTTTCTGATGGTGTAACTAAAATTGTAAAATTTATTATAAGATTAGCACCTTTTGGTATTTTTGGTTTAGTTGCAAATACAGTTGCGGAAACTGGTTTTGATACTTTGTTAACTTATTCTAAATTAATAATTATTCTTGTTGGCACTATGTTATTTATTGCATTAGTTCTAAATCCTCTTATTGTTTTTTTAAAAACTAAAAAAAATCCTTATCCATTAGTTTTAATAGCATTAAAAGAGAGTGGAATCACGGCATTCTTTACTAGAAGTAGTGCTGCAAATATACCTGTAAATTTAAATCTTTGTAAAAAACTTGGTTTAGATGAAGATACATATTCTATTTCTATCCCTTTAGGTGCTACTACAAATATGGCAGGTGCTGCTGTAACTATTACTGTTTTAACTTTAGCTACTGTTAATACCTTAGGAATAAATGTAGATTTTGGTACGGCATTACTTTTATGTATTATTTCAAGTTTGGCTGCTTGTGGAACTTCTGGTGTAGCAGGGGGATCAATTCTTTTAATTCCACTTGCTTGTTCATTATTTGGAATTTCTAATGATATAGCAATGCAAGTAGTGGCAACTGGATTTATTATTGGAGTAATTCAAGATTCAATGGAAACTGCTTTAAATTCTTCTACTGATGTTGTTTTTACAGCTGCTTGTCACTAATAGAAACTAAGCTTAAGCTTAGTTTCTATTTGATCAACTTTTTAACTTCTTTAATAAAAATAAAGATAAAATCATCTTCATTTTAGTTTAAGGAAATAGAATGGTTGAAAAAAATCGTTGGCTAATGGCTTTAGCAGCAGTTGGTGTTCATATTTGTATTGGGTCTGTATATGCATGGAGTGTGTATGTAAACCCAATTCAAACACAAATGAACTGGACTTTAACAGATGTAACAATAGCATTTTCTATTGCTATTTTCTTTTTAGGTTTAAGTGCAGCACTTATGGGTAAATTTGTTGAAAAAAATGGACCTAGAGTTTCTGCAATAATTTCTGCATCTTTATTTGCATTAGGAACAGCTGGTTCTGGTTTAGCAATTTTAATGGAATCAAAAGCTTTATTATATTTCTTCTATGGAGTATTAGGTGGTTGTGGCTTAGGAATAGGTTATATTGCTCCTGTTTCAACACTTGTAAAATGGTTCCCTGATAAAAGAGGTATGGCAACTGGGCTTGCAATTATGGGCTTTGGTTTTGCTTCAGCTATTTGGGGTCCAACAATTGAAATTTTGATTGCAAAAGTAGGAATTGCTTCAACATTTTTTATTTTAGGTGCAGCATACTTTGTTGTTATGTTTTCATCAGCATTATATTTAGAAAAACCAGAAGAAGATTATTTACCTACAAAGTTTAAAAACAAGCTAAAAGAGGGTAAAAAGAAATTAAAGAAAGATTTACAAACTTTAGGACTAAGTGAAGCTATTAAAACACCAAGGTTTTATGGACTTTGGGTGATGTTATTTATTAATGTAACTTGTGGAATTGCAATTATTGGTGTTGCTTCACCTTTATTACAAGAAGTAGTAGGTATCTCTGCAATAGCAGCAGCGGCAGCAGTTGGATTAATGGGAATCTTTAATGGTGCTGGAAGAATTTTTTGGGCTTCTTTAAGTGATTATTTAACTAGACCTGTTGTATATATTATTTTCTTTTTAACACAAGCAATTGCATTTTATGTATTACCATCAATTACAGAAATTGTGATTTTCCAAGTTGTTTTATACTTTATTATGACTTGTTATGGTGGTGGTTTTGCCTCTATTCCAGCATATATTGGTGATATCTTTGGAACAAAAGAGCTTGGAGCTATTCATGGTTATATCTTAACAGCATGGGCAGTAGCAGGTTTAGTTGGTCCACTTATTATATCTATTGTAAAAGATATTACAGGAAGTTATTCTCAAACACTTTATGTATTTGCAGGCTTCTTTATTATTGCACTATTTGTATCAATTGCAATGTTAATAAATATTAAATCAATTCAAAAAAAACAAAAGCATTAATCTAAATAGGTTATAAAAAGACTCTATGATATAATCTTTTTTTATATTTATGGAGTCTTTATGCCTTACAAAATAATTATATTTGCCTTTCTAGCAGGTTCTACTGTATTTATTGGTGGATTATTATCTTACTTTTTTGAAAAAACTGTTTTAAATAGAAAAACAAAAATTGAAATAATTCATTTTTTAACAGCTTTTGCAACAGGAATAATGCTTGCAGCTGTTTCTTTTGTATTAGTTCCCAAAGGAATGCATAATTTAACTGTTAGTTTTAGTATTTTTATATTCTTACTTGGTGCTATTGTTTTTTATTTTTTAGATGATTATATACATAAAAACTCTGCTTCTATACCACAGTTTCTTTCAATGCTTTTAGATTTTATTCCTGAATCTATTGCATTAGGTGCTGTGTTTATGTATGACTATCATACAGGTGTTTTATTAGCTATTTTTATTGCATGCCAAAACCTACCTGAAGCTTTTACTTCATATATTGAATTAAGGTCTTCTGCTTTTTCAATCGCAAAAGCTTTAACTATGCTGTTTTTTCTTAGTTTTATTGGTGTAATATTTTCTTTGATAGGTTTTTATCTTTTAAAGGATAATACAGAACTTACTTCTTCTTTAATGCTTTTTGCAGCAGGTGGAATTTTATACCTTATTTTTGAAGATATAGCACCATCTATGAAGTTAAAAAATAGTAGATTTATTGCGTTTGGAGTGAATTTAGGGTTTATTGTAGGTATGTTAGGTGAAGCACTTGTTTAAAGTGCTTCATTTTATTTAAGAGAAATAAACTCTTCAGAAGGTTTTCCTATGTGGTAACCTTGACAATAGTCTATATCTAGTTCATCTAAAGTTTCAACAATCTCTTGATTTTCTACAAACTCAGCAATTGTTTGTACGTTTAATTCTTTTGCTAAAGTAACAATAGAATTAACAAAAGCTTTATCTTTTTCATCTTTGTTAATATTTATAATAAAATCACCATCAATTTTTAAATAATCAATAGGGAATTTCTTAATATAGTGGAATGATGAGAAACCAGAACCAAAGTCATCAATAGCAAATTTATAACCTTCTTGTTTTAAGTTATGTACAAACTTTTCAAGTAAAGAGAAGTTTTTAACTGTCTCTCTTTCTGTTATTTCAAATACTATTTTTTCTTTATCAATATTATATTTATTTACTAAAATATTAATTTGATTTATAAAATCATTTACAATTAGAGATTTAGGAGAAAGATTTATAAATAAAAGTCCTTCATAGTTTGTAGATTGTATTTTTTCAAAGGCTTTTTCAATAACCATTAAATCCATCTTATTGATTAAACCTCTAGCTTCTGCAATTTCTATAAACTCAAAGGCAGAGAATACTTTGTCACTATGTTTGATTCTCATAAGAAGTTCATGAATTACAAGATCATTATTATTACTTAATCCTGGTCTAATAGGTTGGAAATATGGGAATATTTCATTATTTTCAATTGCAGAAATAAGTAGTGCAGATTTTTCTTGGTTTACTTTTAAAATCTCCGATACATTATCTTTTGTTGGAAGTTTGATCGAGTTTTTACCTTCATCTTTTGCTTCATACATCATGTGATCTGCAATTATAAACATCTCTTTTTGTGAAGTTGTATGTTCAGGATAAACAGAAATACCAATAGAAATAGTAATACCAACATAAGTGTTATCTGGAGCTAAAAGTTTTTCATTCTCAATTTTTTGCGAAATTCTTTTTGCAACAGTTTGAGCACCATTTGCATCGCATTCTGGTAAGATAATAGTAAATTCATCGCCACCATATCTAGCAACAATATCTTCATCTCTTTTTTCTTCTTCTAGAATATCTGCAATTGTTTGTAAGAATTTATCTCCAAAAGCATGTCCAAAATTATCGTTTATAGGTTTGAAGTTATCACAATCAATAATCATTAAAGCAAAAGAATAATCATGTTTTTTTGCTCTTTTGATTTCATAAATCATCATATCATTAAAAACTCTTTGATTAAATAGATCAGTTAATGGATCTCTTGCTGCATAATATTCTAAATCTTGTGTATATTTATTAATAGCTTTTACTGAACCAACAAGATTTGCCATAGTTGTTAAAATAGAGTCAACAACAATATATCTAATTGGGTCAGTTGATAAAACAGATTGTAGTCCAATTCCTACAATACCACCGATTTTTGGTGCATCTAAGAATAGAGATTTAGATCTATATTCTATATCTTCTCTTTTTAGATTGTCAAGCTTTTTATTTCTATTTGCAATTATATGTTTGATATTAAAATCTGTCATACCTTTAAAGTATTCAGAATTCTTAATCATATTATTTGTATATTCTTCAAATACAATTTTTACTTCTTCTTTAGGAACTCCTAGCCAAAAAATATCAACTTCAAATTGGTCATCATCTACTCTAAACATAGTCATTAAAGTATATGTTTCCATAATTTTGTTGATTTCTAAAAGTAAATCACTAATGTATTCTCTCCAGTCTTTTACTACATCTGAAGTAATAATAAATTTGTCAAGAAGTTTAATCTCAAACTCTAATAACTCTTTATCTACAGCTACATTTTTAAGCTTTTCAGCCATATTATCTACATTTTTAATAATCTCATTGAACTCTTTAAAATAAAGGTCAATATTTTTAGAGTCAAATTGTTTAAAATCATCTACTGAGTTTATTCCTTCTACTTTTTCTTTAAAAAGGTCAAGGTTTTTAGTTATTTTTTTGCTTGTATATCTTGATGAAATAAATGCAGAAATAAAGAATATAGGTATGATAATTAAAAAGAAAATGGTAAATTGAAATTTTGATTCAGCAAAGATTGTATTTAAATCTTGTTTTACTTCAACTGCTCCTAAAACATCTCCTACTTTTGCATTTGCATGACACATTAAACACTCATTAGAAGCTTTTAAAGGAATTATATTTCTAGTAACATTATCTTCAAAAGATTTGTACTCTTTAATATCTCCTTTTAAGATATTAACTAAAGTATTATCTTTTGGTTTTTCTTTAATATCTCCAAAAAGCTCTTTAACAATATCAGCTCTATAAATATTAATTTCATAATTAGTACCTTCAAAGTTTTTTTCTAATGATTCTGTAAACATCTTTAAATCTTCTCTACTCCAACCTTTTCTCATAATTTGATACATAGATGAAAAGATTTGATTAGATATTGTAGTAGAATGCTCGATTGACTCTTTTTTTGTTAATGAGGTATGCAAATATGTACTAAAAAAGAAGCATATTAGAAAAATGATTGATACTAAAATAATTTTACTAGAGAAAATATAATTTTTAAATGTTTTTGTGTTCATAAAGAGCCTTATAAATGGATTTAATAATATTTTTTAAAATTATAAAATACCGAAATCCCCATTATATAAAGCTTAGCTCTAGTTGAAATTAATTATATACTTAGACTACTTTATATGTTTCTTACATCAATAAAACTACCACTTTCAAACTCATTTTTCGTTTTTAAAACTTCAAATAATCTTTTTGCTGCAGCTTCAGGCTTTTGAATTTCTCCATTTTTTAGTTTTTTTGCTGAAGTAAATATTTCATCATCAATATCGAATCTAATATAATCAGTCATTGGTGTTTCAATAACTCCAGGAGCTATAGCAAGTAGTTTTGTATCTAACATCTCTTTGGCATAAAGATTTAATAACATATTTAAAGATGATTTTGATAAAGAGTATGAACCCCAACCTTTAGAACCATTTTTAGAAGCACCTGATGAAATACCAACTACAGTATTTGTTTTTAATGTTGCTAAAATATCAAGTAACTCTTTATTTGCAAAAACATTTAAGTTTAGTACTTCTTGTATCTCTTTTGTTTCAAGCTTTGTTATCTCTTTGATTTCTCCTAGCATTCCTGCATTCAAAAAAACAGTATCTATTTCTTTTATATTTGTTATAAATGTACTTAATTCAATTTTGATAGATTCTATTTTTGATAAGTCAAACTCTTTAAAAAAAAAGTTTTTATGTTCTATTTTAGGTTTTCTTCTACTTATCCCAAATACTTTATATCCTTTTTCTAAGTATAGTTTTGTAAGTGCTAAACCAAGTCCCGAACTACAACCAGTTATTAAGATGTTTTTGTTCATTATTTTAACTCCCATTTATATTGTTTATCATTTTTTACTTTTGAAAAATATAGTTTTCCAGCATTTCTCCAAGCATCTAAAACAATACTATTTCTAAAAGAGATATCTTTTCTTGTAAGGATTAATGCTGTGTGTTCAAAATAGTTATTCCGATTTGAAACAATTTTTTTAAATTTAAAACTTTTAAAGTCTTTATAGTTTATATATTTTAATAAATCATTTGCATAATGATAACACAAACCCTTTTCCTTTAGGTTAAGATTTATTAATGTGTTATGAATTAATGGATGTGTATTTACTCCATAACTTTCTGCAAGAAAAGAAGAGTAAAGAATAATACTTTTAGAAAACTCTTCAGCCTCTTGTTTGTCAATATATGAAGATGAATTAACTATAAGATTTGTTAGTTTTTTTGAGTTATCTTTAATTTCATTTTTTATTAAAGCATTTTTGTTTGAACAAGCTGCAAAAAATAAAACAATAGATAAATAAAATATAAAATTTTTCATTTGCTTATTATAATTTTATTATATTAAACCGACTTTACAAATGGTGTTTCTTTGGCTATAATCGTCCCAAAACTAATAAAATATGGAGAAAGAGGATAAAATCTTCTTATACAGAGTGCGTCATTTAAAAATAAGTCAAGATATAAAAAATTTAAATTTTTCAAAAATCGAAGAAAATCTATTCTATTATAAATATGATCTAAGAAATATAAAGCCACTTTTAAAATCAAATGAACAAGATGTTTCAATCGAAAATTTGGCAACCTTTAATAGTTTTAAAGGTGAGGTATATGAAAATATTATTTATGAGCTACTTTTAGAGTATGCTTCTAATAATAAGTTTATTAAACAGTTTATTTTAAAAGGTCCACATCAAAATAGAATTGATGGTGAGTATAAAACAGGACTTATGATTGATAGAAGTCTTCAGATTGTTTATAAATCAAACTATAAAGATATTTCAGAGTTTGATGCACTATTTTTCACAGATGATGCTTTATATTTTGTTGAAATGAGTACTTCCAAAAAGACTGTAAGTTTAAATAAAAGACTTGATAAAAAATATGCATTATTAAAATTGCTTTTTCCAAATCTACATATTAGAGCTTTAATTATTCTAACAGAAGGAACGGTAGGTTTAAAAAGATTTCCTGCTTATTGTACTATTTGGATTACTAAAGATTTAGAAGATATTGATTTTCTTAAAAAGATAGTATTCAATAGAAAGAAAAAAGGCTTTAAGACTAAATTTACAGATGAAAAATTTATAGAAGCTTATACAATTAGACACAAAAGGTTTATATATTTCCAAACATTAGAGTGGATATTAAAAAAATCAAGACAAAATAGTGAATGTTTAGTTGATTTAAACTTTTTAAAATCCAAAAGACTTATAAACTTTTTTGATATATATACAAAACTTTATGTAGGGTTTTTAAATATAGATGATTTTAAAAAATTAGTTCCAAGTTATGATGGTGAGATTTTAAATATCTTTGTGACAATTGAAAAAATAAACAGTAGTGATTTTGATATCGTTTATTATGTAAAAAATAAAAATGGTAAATTAAGGCGTGTTAGAGTTACAAAAAAAGAACCATCTATAAAAGAGAAAGAATTAGATGGTTTCACAAATGCAGAAGTTAGGTTCATGAAATATCTTATTGAAGATAAATATTATTTAAGTTTTGATGATATAAAAACTCTAAGACCCCAACTAAAAACTGGACTCAAACAGTAGTTTTGATTGTATTTTGTCATAGTTATATATATCATCTCTAAATTGTAATTTATTGTTTTCTACCCATGCAGTTAAGTAAACTATATGAATAGGAATTTTTTTGTTTAACTTATAATCACTCTCTTCAAATTTTTTGATAACTTCTATATTCTCTTTATTTAATGTAATAATATTTTCAAATAGTTCAAAGGGTTTTTCCAACCTTATACAACCATGTGAGAAAGCTTTTTTATTCATTCTAAAATATTGTTTTTCAGGTGTATCATGAAGATAAACAGAATATTGGTTTGGAAATAAAAACTTAACCTTTCCAAGAGGATTTGATCCACCTGGAGTTTGTATAAATCTCATTGGAGCTTCTTTGGGAGTACCTATTAAATCATTATTTAAATACATACTCCAGTCTACATTACTAACATCAAACTCTAAAGACTTAACATCCCAGTTTTCAAAAACTTTTATACTCTCTTTTGAAAGATAATCAGCATCCTTTGCAAGTTTAGGAATAATCTCTTTTTTTACAATAGTTTGAGGAATTTTCCAATAAGGGTTAAGTATGATTTCTGACATTTTATGACTAAAAATAGGTGTTGGAAACTTTTTCTTACCTACTATAACATTCATTTTCAAGTTAAGCTTTTCTTGTTCAAAATATTTTAATTTATAAGCTGGAATATTTATTAAAATATATTTTTCTCCAAGATTTCGTGGAAGCCATCTCATTCTTTCTAGATTTACTCTTAATTGTTTTACTTTTTCTTTAATAGGTGTATTTAGTTTATCTATAGTATTTTTTCCTATTATTCCATCTGTTATAAGTCCATATCTTTTTTGGAAATTTATTACTGCTTTAAAAAGCTTATCATCAAAATAGTATTGACAATTTTTAACTATTTTAGAACATTCTTTAGAGTCTATATCTTTACTTTGATATAGTCTTTTTCGTATATAATCAATATGAGGATAGAAGTTTCCTTTTTTTAAAGGTCTTGTAATTTGAGGAATCTTTGTATATCCACCATTATTTTCAATTTTTTCTAATCTAATTATCTCTTTTTCAAGATCTTGAGCATATGGGAAAGTATAGTTTACTTGATGTATTGCATAATTTATATCATTTTTTTCCATTGAGTCTTTGAGCAATTTAATATGGTTTTTTCTCACTTCATATTTTGACCATTTTGCTTTTATTTCATTTTCTTCTTCAAGTTTTTGCAGTTCTTCTACAAATTTTTTCCAATTTATAAATCCTTTTGCTAAATAGTTCATATATTGTTCATATGTTTTTGTTAGAAGAATATCAAGTTGAATTCTTGTCTCTTGATTTAGATAGTCTCTATGTTCTAATAAGTTTTCGATTTTCTTTAAATTAAATAATTTATCTAGAAATGGTTTAAGTATTTTGTCTTTTTTAATCTCTTTTATTAAATTAAAAGCAATATCTTTAACTTGATTATTCTGATCAATCCAGATAGTTTCTTTATTAAAAGCATAATAGTATTTTCTGATTTTTTCATCAGTGCTTTGAATTGTTAATTCATCTGAAAAAATAGAAGAGTTAAATATAAAAGTATTAATAATAAAAGCGAATAAGTAAAATCTCATATTTAATAACCAATTTAGTTTTTTTCATTATAGGTTATTTTAACTAAATATATTAATAAAAGTAAAAAAATAAAAATTAGTATAAAAACTTAATGATACATTCTGTTATATTTAAACTAATTTTAAGAAATGGAATAATACAATTTAATATTATAAGGAGCTTATTATGGAAGCTGTAGATTTAAAAACTAAAGCATTAGATACTTATTCTAATAATTTTTCTAATCAGAAACAAGGTGGAAAAAGTCTTAGCAATGCTAATCCTTCAGAAGAACAAAAAAATAGTTCTATACATAATTCAGCTGTAAATGTTTCAATTTCAATGGAGAGTATGAAAGTATTTTTAAATATCAAAAGTGTTGAGCTTTCTCAAGCTAATACAAATGCACAAAATGCATTAATGAATATAATAAATAATACTGAAATCTATGACTTTCTTTCTGGAAAAGAAATAGATGGAGGTTTTAGTCTTGCTTCAATTGGTTATGAGGGTAAACCTATTACTGAATTATCACCAGATGAAGCAAAAGAATTAGTTGCTGATGAAGGTTTTTTTGGAATAAATAAAACTTCTCAAAGAGTTAGTTCTTTTGTAATTGATCTTGCTGGAAATGATGTAGAAGCATTAAAAGAAGCTAGAAAAGGTATTGTTCAAGGTTTTGAAGAGGCGGAAAAAATGTGGGGAGGAAAACTTCCTGATATCTCTTATGAAACACAAGAAAAAACATTAGATATGATTGATAAGAAAATAGAAGAACTTCTTAAAACTGATACTCAAAAAGAGTTAGAAGAGGGTGATACTTCTAAAAAAGAAGAAGATCAATAGGTTTTGTACCTAGGATCTTTTCTTCTTTCTGCCCATTGTATTTGATACTCAACCATCTTATTAAAAGGTTTAGTCATATTTTCTAAATCTTTGTAAGATATATTTTCTAAACCATATTTATTTAATAAATTTATAATATATTGAGTAGATTCAATAGTAGATAAACAATATTCACTTGGTTGTTTTTTTATTTTAAACTCTGATATCTTTTTTACATCAAAACTTAACATTTTTAGATTTTGTAAGTTTTTACTCTCTTTAATCATTTTTTTAGAACAAGCCCACGTTGAATCAATTATAAAAATAACTATATTCTTGTTTGAAGTGATTTTTTCTTTACTTAGATTTAGGCTTTTTTTACTAGGATATAATAAGTAGCAGTCATTATTTTTATTTTCAAGTATTTTATTTATTTTTGTATGATTTGTAAAATCAATACCAATAAATAACTCTGAATTACATAAAGAATTTTTTGTAAATTGACCTGTTCCATTTTTTGTTTTTCTAAACTCTTTCGGATGCATAAGAATTATAAACTTAGTTTTTGTTTGTAATTTATTTATATATTTACACATGCAAGAACTTTTGGGTCTGTAGCAAGAATAACAAAATTCTCTTTGCTTAATAATTGTTTTTGCTTTATTCATTTTGTAATTTTACATAAATTTTACTAAGTTTAGAGTTTTGAATTATTAAAACTTAGATAAAAATATTAAAAACTTGATTTATTAAGTAAAGATTTAATAGTAATGAAATCACTTATTTCTAGGATGTTTTACATCTATTAATTTCTTTTTAAATAAAATAATTTATAATTCGTTAAAAAAAGGATATTTATTGGCTTTACTTGATAATTCTAAAGATGTTTTACCTTTAAGTAGTATTGCTGAGTTATTAACTGCAAAAGTTAGAACACTTAAAATGTATGAAGATAAAGGTTTATTACCTGTTAAAAAAACTCAAAAAAAATTATATTCAATTAGTGATATAAAAATTATTGCATTTGTTCATTATTTAGCAAGTGTTAAAAAAATAAATGCAAATGGTATTAAATATATTACTGAAATGTTGGAAAATAACATGGATGAGAAAAATAGATCTGATTTCTTAGAATTAATAGAGCAAAGGTTAGAAAAACTTTCAGGAGTTGATATAACAGATGTAGAAGTTATATAACTTCTACTTTTGATGACCCTTTAAATCTTTTCTATCAATAAGTTCAAATATATTATTTTTTTCAAGATTAAAAGCTTTTCCAAAACCTAAAATAGCTTCACCTTTTATAACTTCAAATTCAAAAAAGCTAAAATCTTTCATATTTTTTAACATTGAAACTGTTTCTCCATGTTTGCTTTCAAATAAAGAGATTAGTTCTTTAAACTCTTCTGTATCACGAGCTTGTTTTTTTGTTGTACATTGATAAACAACTCTTTTTCTTGCAAAAATATTTTCACACTCTTGTTCATCTTCAATAAAAAAAATAGAGCTATTTTTATTTTTTGTTAGATTATGTGAGTGCTTAGCCATAGAGCTAAGATATACATAAAACTTATTGTCTTTTCGCACAAATGGAGCATAACTTGTAAAAGGTAAGTTATGCTCATCTAATGAAGAAATTACTAAACTCTGGAAGTTCTCTAGAAACTTTTTTATGCTCCTTTCGATGCTCTTTCCTTTCTTTTTGCTTTCATTTTATTTAGTGCAAGTCTTCTCATATCTGCTGTTGTATCAAGCTCATCCATGATTTCTAAACCAAGAAGTGTTTCGATACAATCTTCTAAGGTAATAATACCTTCTGTTTGATCATAATTATCAAGAACAATAAACATATGTTCTTTTTTCTGAATAAACTTACTAAGTGCTTTTCCTACAGGAATATTCTCATTTAATGCAAAAACTGGTTTCATTATAGATTCCATTGTTGCATTTTTATCTCTAATTGCTTGTTTAAAAAGCTTTTTAGTAAGAACTACTCCTACAATGTTGTCAATTGTTTCATCGTATATTGGAACTCTTGAAAATTTGTAAGTTCTTTTGTCCTCTAATATATCTTTTATAATAGAGTCCTTATTGATTGCATACATAACTGATCTTGGTGTTAAAATATCTTTGATTTTAATATCATTTAATGATAGAGTATTTTCTATGATATCTGATTCTAAATCTCCAATAACACCTTCTTCTTCACTTAATAAAGTCGTGTGAATTAACTCTTCTCTTGATATTGAATCACTACTATCTTTTCCTTTTATCTTTTTAGTAACAAACTGAGTTGCTTTGATTATAGGAAAAGTTAATATTACAAAAAACTTAATAAATCTTGTTGCAAGGGGAGCTAATTGTTTCCAATAAACTGCACCAATTGTTTTAGGAATAATCTCTGCAAAAAATAAAATGGCAAAAGTAAGAAGGATAGAAACTATCATCACTAATGTTTTATCACCACTAAATACATTTTGTGCTTGTACACCAATAGCAGTTGCACCTAAAGTATTTGCAATAGTATTAAGAATTAAGATTGAAGCGATTGAACTATCTATATCTGTCTTTAGATTTTTAAGAAGTTTACCTGTTTCAGGATTTTTTTCTTCTAAAACTGAAATATAAGAAAAGTTAGTTGAAAGAATCACAGACTCTAAAACTGAACATAAAAAAGAAACGCCAATTACGGCTATAAAGAGGATTATTAAAAGTTCCATTTTGAACCTTTAAAATGTAGTAAGCTACGCCTCTGGGAACTATCTTCCAATAATTACTCCTTTGTTTGATTAAAATTAACAACATATAATACCAAATTTTATCTTTAAAGTATTCTTTTTTGACAAAAATTTAAAAATTTAAGTATAATTAAATATAAGCAATGAGGAGGTAGTCATGGAATATGGATTAATCCCGAAAATTGATCAAGCTGCTGAGAATAATCAAATTCTAATTCAGCAAGTTCAACCCTCTAATGAAATTGCAAAACTTAAAGAGGGTCACGAACCTAAAGAGGTTATTCTCGAAAAGCTTTCAAAAGTTAAAGAGAATGAAGAAGTATCTTCTATAAAAGAAGAAGTTAATGCTACACCTTATCAAGAAGTAGTGCTTACAAATTTGAATTTTGGTTTTAATAATAAATCAAAAGATTTTTATGTAAAAGCTATAAGAGGTGAGGCTGAAAATCAGTATCCTACTGATGAAATGATGAGATTAAAAGCCTATTTAATCTCACAAGCAAAAGAAGAAACAGCATAAGAAGCTGTATAAGCTTCAAGCTGTTTATTTTAAGAGTTTATCTCTTTATCTAAATAATATCCTGTGTATGATTTTGTTTTTTTATGGTTTGCTGCTAACTCTTCAGGCGTACCTTCAGCAACAATTTCTCCACCTTTACTTCCACCTTCAGGACCCATATCAATAATCCAATCAGAGTTTTTGATAATATCTAAGTTATGTTCAATAACTAATACAGAGTTTCCTACTTCAACTAAATGGTGTAATACTTTTGTAAGTCTATCAACATCAGCAAAGTGTAAACCTGTAGTTGGCTCATCTAGTACATAAAGAGTATTTCCTGTATCTTTTTTACTTAACTCTTTTGATAACTTAATTCTTTGAGCTTCCCCTCCTGAAAGAGTAACTGCATTTTGTCCTAAAGTAATATATCCAAGTCCCACATCTGAAAGTGTTTGTAATTTTGCTTTAATTTTAGGCACTTTTACAAAGAATTCTAAAGCTTCATCAACACTCATATTAAGTACATCTGAAATATTTTTCCCTTTGTAAAGGATTTCTAAAGTTTGAGCATTATATCTTCTACCTTGACAGTCATCACATTTAACCATTATATCTGGTAAGAAGTGCATTTCTATTTTAATTTCACCTTCACCTTGACATTTCTCACATCTTCCACCTTTTACGTTAAATGAGAATCTACCAATTTTATAACCTCTAAGGCTTGCTTCTTTAGTTTTAGAAAATAGTGTTCTAATTTCATCCATTAAACCTGTATATGTTGCAGGATTAGATCTTGGAGTTCTTCCAATAGGACTTTGGTCAAGATAAATTACTTTATCAAGTTTTTCTAAGCCTTCAATTTCTACTCCATCTACTTTTTTAACTTTTTTTGCATGGTTTAATAACTCTTTTGCCACAGGAAGTAGAGTTTGTAAAATAAGTGAAGATTTACCAGAACCTGAAACCCCTGTAATTGATACAAGGTTTTTAAGTGGTAATTCTACATCTAGATTTTTAATATTATTGATATTTACATTCTTGATTTTTATAAAATCTTCTTGAGGTCTATTATGTAGATAATCAATTTTCTTTTTACCACTTACATATTGAGCAGTTAAAGTTTTAGCTTTATTCATTTGTTTTAATGTTCCAGCAAAAACAATTTCACCACCAAATTTACCTGCGTTTGGACCAATATCTACAATAAAATCTGCTGCTTCAATAGTCTCTTTATCATGTTCTACAACAATAACAGTATTACCTTTTTCTTGTAAAGCTTTAAGTGTTTTAATAAGTTTATTTGTATCTCTTTCGTGTAGTCCAATAGATGGTTCATCAAGTACATACATAACTCCTGTAAGACCTGAACCAATTTGTGAGGCAACTCTAATTCTTTGAGCTTCTCCTCCTGAAATTGTTCTTGCATCTCGTCCAAGAGTAATATATCCTAATCCCACATCATGTAAAAAGAAAATTCTTTCACGTATTTCTTTTAAAATAGGGGCTGAAATCATCTTTTCTTGGTCACTAAAATATTCAAAATTTTTGTCATCTTGGAAAAATTTATGTGCTTCTTCAATAGGTTTATTTATAACATCTGAAATTGTTTTATTTGCAACATATACACTTTGAGATGAAGGTTTAAGTCTATTTCCTCCACAATCAGAGCAAATCTTTTCTGTCATAAACTCAGCCATTTCTTTTTCATCTTTAATCATGTCATAGGCAATTTTTACAATACCTTCCCATTTTCTTGTTAGACTATGTCTTTTCCATGTAAATTTTGCTTCTTCAACTCCACCATGTAAAATTGATTTTTGTTGATGTTCAGGTAATTCTTTAAATGGAATTGTAATATCAATGCCAGCACCTTCACAATAGGCCATAAGCATTTTAAAATAGTAACCTTTATTAAAACCATAAATAATTTTAATAGCCCCATCCTCTACAGGTAGTTCCTCATTTATTACTTTTTTCATATCTAAAGCATATCTAATACCAAGGCCATCACAAGAAGAACAAGCTCCTTTAGGTGAGTTAAATGAAAATGATAAAGGTTCAAGTGGTTCAAAAGATATTTTACAATCAAAACAAGCCATATGTTCAGAGTAGTGGATATGCTTATCAACTCCTACTTCTTCATGGTTCATTACTTCAACTTCAAGTTCTCCAAAAGACTCTTTTAAACCTTTTTCAACATCTTGTGCAATTCTATCTTTGTTTTCATCTTTTACTACAACTCTATCAATTACAACTTTGATTGTATGCATTTTATTTTTTTCTAGCTCAATATCTTCATCAAGTCTAGCCATAACACCATCAATCATAGCTCTTACATAACCTTTACCTCTTAAAGATTCTAGTAAGTCTGCAAAAGTACCTTTTTTTCTGTTAATTAGTGGAGCTAAAATAACAATTTTTGAGTTGTCAGGTAGTTTTAGTACTTGTTCTATTACATCAGTTGCAGACATTTTTGAAATAGGCTCTCCACATTTATGACAGTGTTGTTTTCCAACTCTTGCATATAAAAGTCTAAAGTAATCATATACTTCAGTAATAGTTCCAACAGTAGACCTTGGATTTTTAGATGTAGTCTTTTGATCAATAGCAATTGCAGGTGTTAGTCCTTCAATTCTTTCAACATCTGGTTTTCCCACTTTATCTAAGAATTGTCTTGCATAAGCACTTAAAGATTCTATATATCTTCTTTGTCCTTCTGCATATAAAGTATCAAAAGCTAAAGTAGACTTACCAGAACCAGAAAGCCCTGTAAAAACTACAAGTTTATTTTTCGGAATCTCTAAATTTATATTTTTTAAGTTATTTTCTTTGGCATTAAATATTTTGATTGTATCTTGCATAGTATTCCAATATTCATTAAATTTTAAATGGGCATTATACCAGATAAAGATGAAACTAAATATAGATAAAATATTAGTTTATTAAATTGTAATGTTATTTAATATCTATTGATTAATAATCTTAATTATATGGTTTCTAATTTTATTAATATTCTTTAGTTTTGTATCTATTCCACCAAAAATATTAAAACTTGACAATTCCATACCACAAAAGTTTATAATCTGTTCTTTCCACATATTTTTATGTCTTCTATTTGCACCAGTTAATGCATAATAAAATTTTGGAGCTCCAGTTGTTGTAAATATTGTAACTTTTTTGTTTTTTAATAGTCCCACAGGTCTTGAGTTTTTGTATTTATATGCAAAGTTTGTAGAAAAATTCCAATCTATCCAATTTTTTAATATTGCAGGAATTGATCCCCACCAATATGGAAATACAAATACTATTTCATCTGCTTTAGAAATTTTTTCTTGAAAATATGTTTTCTCTTTTGTTTTTTTATCTTCTAGTTGATAAAAACCTTGTTGATATTCTGATTTATATAAATCAATAAATTCTACACTATTTTTTTTTGACATCTCCTCTTTGATAAGTGATGCAATGTAGTGGTTTAATGATTTCTCATTTGGATGAGCTAGTATTACTAATATATTTTTCATAATCGTCCTTTTGAATTTAAGTTAACGATGTTAACATAATGATGTTAACATTGTCAACATTGGAAAATAAACTTATGATATAATATCTTTATGAAAAGAAGTAGTAATTTGAAGAAATCGTCAAAATATCACCACGGAAACTTAAAAGAAGAGATGTTGCAGTTAGCATTAGAAACTATCTCAAAAGAAGGAATAGAAGTTCTTACTTTAAAATTTTTAAGTGATAAACTAAACACTTCAAGAAGTGCAATATATAGACACTTCTCCTCAAAACAAGATTTAATACAAAATGTAATTGCTTATGGATTTAATCTTTTTGAAGAAACATTAATCCCAACATTAAATAAAAATAATGGAACAGTTTTAGAAAGATTATCTGCAATGAGTGATTCTTATTTAGATTTTGCAATAAATAATCCAAATTTATATAGAGTTTTATTTGGTGAAAAATACCAAGATATAAGAGAAAATACTTGTACTCTTGCTGATAAGAATATAGAAGATAGTTTTACACTTTTAATAATGTTATTAGAAGAGGGGAAAGAAAAAGATATTTTAAAAATAGAAAACTCTTTTTTACAAGCTCAAACAATACATGCTTTGATTCATGGAATAGCAATTTTATATATAGATGGACATATTAATATTAAGAATAATATAAATGAGTTATATAAAATCTCTTTTGATTCATTACTTAATGGTATAAAAAAACAAAAAAATTAATATAGACTATTAATTAATATATTTTTTCTCTTCTTTAGTTAAAAGTAATTATTATATAGATTATTATCTCTTTAGGAGAATATTATGACATATATAATTGGTGATGTTCATGGCGAGTATGATGACTTAATATTATTAATAAAAAAAATTCCTACAAATAGTGAAATTATATTTGTTGGGGATATTGTTGATAGAGGAAGTAAATCAAACAAAGTTATAGAAATTATAAAAGAAAATGGCTATAAATGTGTATTAGGTAATCATGAAAAAATGATGATAGATTTCAGTGAATACTTTATAAAAGATTATCCAAATATTCCTTTTACAGGTTTTTTAGACGCATGGATAAAAAATGGTGGTAAAGAAACATTAAAGTCTTACGATTTAATAGCAACTGATAAATATGATGGGAAATTAATTTGTAATAAAAATAACAAAGGTTTTAAACAATATAAAGAAGATATTGATTGGTTAAAAAGTTTACCTTTATATATTAGATTAGATAAAAAGAAAAATAATAAACCAATAGTTATATCCCATGCTTCTTTTGCTGATATTTGGAATCTAGTAGAATCTAAAGAAAATAAGAAGACAGTAGAACAATATGCTTTATGGAATAGAAAGCCTCCAAAAGAAAATTCTGCTATTTTTAATATATTTGGACATACACCTGTTTCAAGTATAGATACAAGTAAACACTATATAAATGTTGATACAGGATGTTGTTATAAAAAAGAACAAAACTTGGGTAAATTAAGTGCATATTGTATAGAAACCAATGAAGTTATATCTGTCTAACTAGTTTTTTAATACTTTTAATTATAATAGTAATAAATTAATATTATTATATTAGGGAAAAGAGTTGAATAGATATATAAATAGTTTTGAGATACAAGGTGAGATTTTTTATTACTATGACATAAAAGCTGTAATGCAAGAGAATAAAGAATTAAAAAAGTTACCTGTTGTTTTAAAAATACTTTTAGAAGCAAACTTACGAAATGCAAGTAATGAAAACGAACTTTATGAAATAATCAATATTTTCAAAAATAAACAACGAGTAAATATAAAACTATATCCTTCAAGGGTTATAATGCAAGATTATACAGGGGTATCTGTACTTGTAGATTTAGCTTCCATGCGAGACTCTTTTTTAGAACTTGGAAAAAATGTTGAAGATGTAAATCCTAAGATAATAGTGGACTTAGTAGTTGATCACTCTTTAGATATATATACAAATGAAGAAGAGTATAACTTTGATAGTGATATAGAAAAAGAGTATGAGTTAAATAAAGAGAAATACCAATTTATAAAATGGGCACAAAATAGTTTTGATAAGTTAAGAGTAGTACCACCTGGTTCTGGTATATGTCATCAAGTAAACTTAGAGTATTTATCAACTATTTTACACCTTAAAAGAGAAGAGAATAAAAACTTTATTTATCCAGAAACTTTAATTGGAACAGATTCCCATGCTCCTATGATAAACTCCCTTGGAGTATTAGGTTGGAAAGTAAATGAAATCCAAGCAAAAACATCTATACTTGGAATGCCAGTTTCTTTAACTTTACCACAAGTAGTAGGAGTAAATATCCATGGTAAACTAAAAGAAGGTGTTACTTCTTCTGATTTAGTATTAACACTAACAAGTAAATTAAAAGAGTGTAATATAAAAGGAAAGCTTGTAGAGTTTCATGGAAATGGATTAAAACATTTAACCTTAGAGGATAGATCTACAATTGCAAATATGGCCCCTGAGTATGAAGCAGTATGCTCTTTTTTTACTATAGATGATAAAACAATAGATTATTTTAATAAGACAAGGGACAATGAAGATTATGGATATTTATTAAAAGAGTATTTACAAAGACAAGAACTTTTTTATAGTGATGAGGTATTAGAGTTTGATGAAGTAATAAATTTTGATTTAGAAGAGTTAGAACCTGCAATTGCTGGACCTAATAAAGTACATACACATATAAAAGTAGAAGAGTTAAAAGAACAACAAATTAATAAAAGTGGTTCATATTTAAAAGACTTAGATGTAGTAATTGCTTCTATTACTTCTTGTACAACAACTTCAAATCCATATTTAATACTACACGCTGCACTTGTGGCAAAAAAAGCTTATGAGTTTGGATTACATACTAAAGAGTATGTTAAAACTTCTTTTTCTCCTGGTTCCTTAGCTATTAAAGAGTTTTTAAAAAAATTAGATTTACTTAAATACTTAGAACACTTAGGTTTTTATATTACTGGATATGCTTGCGAGCTATTTGGTAATTTAGAAGATAAGTATGAGTTTGATATAAAAGATAACAAGTTAGACGTGTGTTCTTTAACTTCAGGTAGTAAAAACTTTCAAAATAGATTACATCCTTTAATAAACTATAATTATTTATCATCTCCTTCTTTAGTGGTTATATATTCTATAGTGGGTACGACAAAGTTTGATTTATTTGAAGATGTAATAAGTACAATTGATGATAAAGATATTTACTTAAAAGATTTATGGTCTAGTTCTAAAGAAGTAGGGGATTATATGAGTGAATTAGATTATACTTTATATAAAGACATATACAAAGATATCTTCAAAGGAAATGAGTTTTGGCAAAACTTAGAAGTAGAAAATACAAAGAATTATAAATGGAATGATAATTCTACGTATATACAAGCATCTATGTTTTATACTGAAAATAAAGAAGAAAAGTTAGATATTCATGGAGCAAGATTGTTAGCTTTATTTGATGATAACATAACTACTGAACAAATTTCACCTATGGGGCAAATACCTTTATACTCTACAGCTTCTAAGTATTTAGAAGAAAAAGGAATAAAATCCTTTGAGTACAATACCTTTGGTAGTAGAAAAGCTAATGCCAAGCTAATGATAAGAGGAATATTTGAACATCCTAAATTAAAAAATAGAATGGTATCAAAAGAGTCTGCTTATACTTTTGATTATGAAAATAATGAAATAGTATCTATTTATGAAAAATCACAAAAATTTAAAGATTTAAAAAAGCCTTTAGTTGTAGTTGCAGGTCATAATTTTGGTATGGGAAAACAAAAAGAGTGGGCAAGTAAGGGAATGAACTTACTTGGTGTAAAAGTAATTATTGCAAAATCATTTGATGAAAAATATAGAAAAGACTTAATTGCTTATGGAATATTACCTTTAGAGTTTATTGATGATGATATTGATTCATTAAAATTAAAAGGAGATGAAAATCTATCTTTTATTAGTGATAAACTTATAATTGAGGGCAAAATAAAAGCTTATATAAATAGAGGATATGATGAGGTTCAAATAGATTTAAAAGTAAGAATTGATACAAAAATAGAATTAGAATATTATAAAAATGGAGGAATATTTCCATTTTTATTTAATAGTTTTAAATAGTTTTATAAACCATTGAGATAAAAATTACAAGATATAAAAGCAAAATATATTTTTTATATGATGTTGATTTTATACTATTTTTTAATTTTATTCCAAAATATACTCCAATAAGTGAAGCTATACCTACAGTTGCACCTTCTTTAAAAAGCATTTGATTATGTATTGTTAAAGAAGTAAATCCTGCAATAGATGAAAAGATAACAAAAAATAGTCCTAATGATGTAGCTTTTTTTAAATCATAATTTAAAAATCTAACAAGTATGGGAGTTAAAAGAATTGAACCACCAACACCAATACTCATTGCAGTAACTCCTATTAATGCACCTATAATAAATAAAAAGAATTTACTACTACTCTTTTTTTCATCTTCATGTATTTCTGCTGGAGATTTAAATATTGAGATTATAGAATAAAATAAGATAACTATAAAAACATATTGTAATGTTTCATTTGAAAAGTTAGTGATAATAAAACCACTTTGTAAACCTCCAAAAAAACCACCAATTCCAATGATTAAACCATCTTTTAAAACATTTTTAGCTTTTTTAGAGTTAAGAAAAGAACCATAAATTGAAGAAAATATCATTTGCATAATAGATATTGAAACAGCTTCTTTCATAATAAACCCAGCAAATAAAAGCATAGGAACAAGAACCATTCCTCCTCCAACTCCAAAAAAACCAGAGATAAATCCAGTTAGTGCTCCAAATGCTAATAATTCATACATGTTTTACTTCTTTATAGAGTTCATTGCATTAATAAATTTATTGTAATCTTCTTCTAATCTTTTGTCTTTGTCACTTACATCAATACCATCTTGTTCTTTTAAAACTTCTTCTAAAATATGAATTCTTTCAATAAGATATTTAAACATCTCTTTATTTATATCAGGCAAATCATCATGTGCAAGTTTACAATTCTTTTTATCTTTTTTGATAATTTTAGCAGGAACACCAACTGCAGTTGAGTTTTTAGGTACATCACATACTACAACAGAATTTGCTCCAACTTTAGAGTTTTTATCAATTATGATATTTCCTAAAACTTTAGCTCCACTACCAATAACTGCATTTTTTCTAATAGTAGGGTGACGTTTACCCTTATCAAGACTTACTCCACCTAAAGTTACCCCTTGATAAATAAGAACATCATCTTCTATAACAGTAGTGGCTCCAATAACAACGCCAATTGCATGGTCTATAAATACTCTTCTTCCAATTGTTGCAGCTGGATGAATATCAGTTTTAGTAAAAAGTGAACCTATGCCTACTAGAGCTCTAGCAGTTTTTGTCCATCCTTTATTATAAAGTCTATTTGCAATTCTATGATTCATAATTGCCCAAACTCCAGGATAGTTAAAAAATAGTTCAAAGCTAGAGTCTAAAGCAGGGTCATTTAATTTTGGAACAGAAAAATCTTCTTTTATCTGTTGCCATAAAGATATCTTTTTTTGTTCATTTAAAATGTGTGTTTTTATTTTTTCATGTATATTTTGTTCATTTATTTTATTCATTATAACTCCACGCTGTTTTTAAATAACTATTTTCATGTAAATACTTCTCTAAAATTTCATAGGTGTTTTTATCTAAATTTTTTTCTAAAATATTTTTTATTTCATCAGTGTCATAATCAATATCTTCTAATATATCAATAATTTTTTGTGATTCAAGTATTTTTTCTAATTTCAATTTATTATTTTCAAAAACAACATTAACTTCAGTAGGGTGAGAAAATAAATTATGTTTCATTCCTAAAGTATCTTGATAAGCACCTACATTAAAAAAGGCAAGATAATATTCTTCTTTTTCTAAGTCAACATCATGTAAATATAGAGGTTTTCTTGCATTAAACTCTATTTCTCCATCACTATCACAAGTTATATCCCATAAAGAGGCACTTCTTGTAGGTTTTTTATCTAAATGTGTAATTGGCATTATAGGAAATTCTTGGTCTATTCCCCAAAGATCAGGTAGTGACTGAAAGATTGAAAAGTTTAATAAATATTTTTCTTGTATTTTATTATCAATTCTTTTTAACTCTGCATAATCTTCTATTTCAAGTAAACTTATAGACTTTTTAATTATTAACTGTGCTAATATCTCTGCATTACTTCTATCTTGTAAATCAATATAACCTAAATCAAAAAGTTTTAATAATGATTCTAAATGATCCATACTATCATGCATATATTCTAAAGCAGTTTTTCTATTAATATCTTCATATAATTCATTTAATTCTTCTATTAAAGGAGGATTAACTTCTTTTAATCTTAAGTTATTTTCTTCATATTCTGCTGAAAATAATTCAAGTACAGGTGCTATTAACACAGTACTATTTGCAGAAATAAATCTTCCTGATTCTGTATAGATATCTGGTTCTTCAACACCTTTTTGTTTTGCAATATTTTTAAGTGTAAAAATTACATCATTTGCAAACTCTTGTAAATGGTATTGTGTAGTTCTTTGATATTGTGAATATTCAACTGTTAATCCACCACCAATATTAATTGCACTTAAATTTATAGCACCCATATTTTTAAGTTCAGCATAAATATGACCTGACTCTTTTAAAGCTTTTTTTAGTGGCTTAATAGTTGTCATTGCAGAACCAATATGGAAATGAATCATTGTTAAACAATCAAGTAAGTTATTTGTTTTAAGTAGTTCATAGGCTTCTAAAATCTCAGTTGAACTAAGCCCAAATTTTGAGTCAATTCCACCTGATTTCGCCCAAGCTCCACCACCACTATTAAATAGTCTAACTCTAATTCCTACACTAGGAGTTGGTAAAGATGTTTCTTGTTCTACTTCAAGTATTATTTCAAGTTCAGTTAAACCTTCGATAATAATAGTTATATCATGACCCATTTTTTTAGCAATAAATGCCATATGAATCATTTCTTTATCTTTAAATCCATTAATAGTAATAGGTGCTCCATACTTATTATAAGTCATAGCAAGAAATAGTTCGGCTTTACTTCCTGCTTCTAAGCCATAACCAAATTCTTCACCTGATTTTACTAATGGTAATAAAAAATTTGGTAATTGATTTACCTTTAAAGGAAATACTGCATTAAACTTCCCTTTATAATCATACTCTTTAATAGCATTGTTATATAAAGTAAACAGTTTTGAAATCTGTTTCTTTGTTAGATGTGGAAACCTAAGCAATAAAGGACCTTTAAAATCTTGAGCCCTAATGTCTTTTACTATATCTATAATTGCAGGCTTTGATGCATGATTTATTTTAACAAATCCTCCATCAATGAAAAAGTTATCATCAGCCCAAAGATCAATACCATAATTTTCCAATGTTAAAAGTCCTCTATTTTAATAGTTTTTTCTTCTTGTGTTTCAATATTTTTTACATAAATAGTGTTATCATTTAATTCATTTTCACCAATTAAAGCAACAATATTTGCTCCTTGTTTTTCTGCTAATTTAAAGTGTTTACCAAAACCTCTTGGAGTATATTCCATAATAGTTTTAGAAGTTTTTCTTTTATTATTTACAATTTTAGATACTAAATTTAATGCTTTTTCATCCATTGCACCTACATAAATTACATCTTCTTTTTGTTCTTTTATTTTTACAAGCTCTAGTAGTCTTTCAATACCAATTGCAAATCCAATACCAGGAGTTTCTCTTCCTCCAAGGAATTCAACAAGTTTGTCATATCTTCCTCCACCTGCAATTGCACTTTGTGCTCCAATTTCATTTGAAGTAAATTCAAAGGCAGTTTGAGAGTAGTAATCTAACCCTCTAACTAAGTTTGTATCTATCTCATATTTAATACCATTGAAGTCTAAAATTTCTTTTAGTTTTTCAAAATCAGTATCGCATTTTTCACAAAGATTATTTGTGATCTTAGGAGCATCGTATAATAGTTTTTGACAGTTTTCATTTTTACAATCTAAAACTCTAATAGGATTTGTTTCAATCCTTCTATTACAGTCTTCACAAAGTTTATCTTTGAAAGTTGTTAAATGCTTAACTAGGTTTTCTCTATACGTTGGCATGCAGTTTGGACAACCAAGTGAATTAAGTTGTAAAGTAAACTTAATTTCAAAGAAATCTAAAATATCTTTTAACATCATAATGATGTTTGCATCTTCATAAACAGAAGCTTGACCAAATACTTCACAACCAAATTGGTGGAACTGTCTTAGTCTTCCTTTTTGAGGTCTTTCATATCTAAACATTGGTCCATAGTAGAACCATTTATATGTTCCTCCAGCTCTATCAAATTTATTTTGTACAAAGCTTCTAACAACGCCAGCAGTCCCTTCTGGTCTTAAGCACACATCGTTTTCACCTTTGTCTATAAATTGATACATCTCTTTATTTACAATATCAGAGCTTTCGCCTACAGATCTTTTAAAAAGGGCTGTTTCTTCTAGTATAGGAGTTTCAATATACGAAAAACCATAGTTCTTTGCAATTTTTGATGCATTTTCAATAAAGTATGTAAAGTATTTACTATCTTCATTTAAAATATCATTCATACCTCTTAAACTTTGAATATTAGCCATTTATAAATCCTTCTATTTTTTGTGAAATCTCTTCAATGCTTAGGCTTGCATCAATATAAATATGATTTAAATTCAACATCTCAATTGTTTTTTTCATTCTATTTTGGATATCAAGTAAATAATCAATACCCCTTGATTCAATAGAGTCATTAGTTTTTCCACTTAATCTTTTTGTTAGCTCTTCTTTTGATAACTCAAGTAAGATAACGTGGCTAGGTAGTGTATTTTGTGTTGCTATTAAGTTTAAGCTTGTAACAACTTCTAATGGTAACTCTTTGGCATAAGAAATACCACTGATTATACTTCTATCACTAATAACCATTTTTTCTTGATTAGGCTTTATAACTTGTTCTATGTGCTCTGCTCGATCTGCAAGAAATAAAAACATTTCTGCTGTTGTACTTGTTGCTTCGCCATTTAAAGCCATTGCTCTTAGTTTTAAACCTATTTCTGTTCCACCTGGTTCTTTTGTAAAAATCGCTTCTTTATGATTTTTTTTCAAAATTTCAAGTTGAGTTGATTTACCAGCAGTATCAACTCCTTCAATTACTACATACATTTTAATACCTCGTCTGGAACAAGATGACAGAATTTACCATTAAACCTGATTATTTCTCTTACTATTGTTGAAGAAACAAAAGCATTTTCTAATGTTGGCATTAAATAAAGTGTTTCTATTTTTTTATTGATTGATGAGTTTGCATAACCCATTTGTAGTTCATATTCAAAATCAGAAACAGCTCTAAGTCCCCTAATAATAGTATGTATCTCAAGTTCTGTGGCTAAATCAACTAATAAAGTATCAAATCCAATTACTCTAACTGTTTCCATACCTTTAGTTGCAGCTTTAGCAAATTCAACCCTTTGTTCATGGGAAAACATTGGGCCTTTTGTTTCACTTTTTGCAACTGCAATAACAACTTCATCAAAGATATTTGTAGCTCTTCTAATAATGTCCATATGTCCATTTGTAATTGGGTCAAAAGTCCCACTATAAATAGCTTTTCTATATGAGTCAATAGGTTTTTTAGTTTTTTCTGCCATCTTTATTCCCATCTTTTATATAAATTGTGGTCAATTTTTAATAAATCAAACCATTTCCCTATCATAAAATCTTCCATCATGTCCAATGAATCTTGCTTTGAATAATATGCAAGTGTTGGTGGAGCAATAGTTACACCTAGTTTTGAAAGTTTTAACATATTCTCTAATGCAATTGAAGAATAAGGCATTTCTCTAGGAGCTAGAATAACGTCTCTATTCTCTTTAATCATAACTGTAAATGCTCTAGTGATTAAGTTATCACTAATTCCAACAGCACATTTTGCAAGGGTATTCATAGAGCAAGGAAGAATAATCATCTTGTCTGTTTTAAAAGAACCTGACGAGATAGGGGCTTCTATTTGAGTTTCTTTGTAGATAAACGAGTTTTTTCTTTCATTTATCAAATCTTTTACACTTATATTTTCTTCAAGTTTTAAAGCTTTTTTAGCGCTTTTAGAAATAACTGCGTGAACTTCTATGTTATTAGGAAGTTTTTGTATGAATTTTAAACCTAGTCTAGAACCACTAGCACCAGTTATAGCAACAACTAATTTCATTTAAAACCTTTAAAGATTATTTAGAAGAATTAGATGTTATCGAAAAATGACTTTATTTTCAAAAACCAACATAAAAATACAATAAAAAATTATATAAAAATGTATAAAATTTAATCTAAATTTAAGCAATGTTTATATATCATTTTGTATAACTATTTTATATCTTTTATTTAACAATATGTTAGCTAAAAAATATAAAATAATACTTTTTGTTTAAGGAAATAAGATGTCTAGAATTTTAAGTTTTGTAAGAGTTAATAACAACAATGAAGTTTATACGAATTCACAAAGAGAAGGTATAAAAAATTATGTGGAAAAAAACAATATTTCTATTTCAGAAAATATAGAAATTGAAATTGATACTCCTGTTGAAGAAAGAAATATTTTGGATTTTTTAAAAAACTGTGAATCTTCATCTACTCTTTTAGTTTATGATTTAAATGTTTTTGGAAGAACAATTGAAACTATTTTAGAAGTGTTAAAGTTTCTTTTATCAAATAAAATTAGAATAATTGTTGTTAAACAAAATCTTGATTTAATTGATGATAAAGATATGTTAACTCAAATGATACTTGGTGTTGTTTCTATGACAATTGGATTAGAAAAAGAGTTAATGAGTTTAAGAACAAAAGAAGCATTAACTGCAAAAAAATTAAAAGGTGAACATTTAGGTAAACCAAAAGGAACAATTCAAAAATCTAAATTTGATAAACAAAGAGATAAAATTGAAGAGTTATTAGCAGTAGGTTTATCTGTTAGAAAAATTGCAAAACTTTTAGGATATAATAATCATATAGGTTTAAATAACTATGTTAAAAAAAGAAATATTAGAAATAATCTTCCTAATACTTTAGATATTGCAAGTTAATTAGGAAGTTGAAAGAAGAGTGATATGTTTGCAATTTATAATAAGGGTGGCTTAAACTTTAGAAGTACTATAGATAATCTTTATTCTATGTCTAATGTTGAATCAGTATCTGAAGCAAGAAATAATACAGAAGAAGGTTTACCTAAAGATCACAGTGTTAAAGAAAAGAAAAAAGACCAAGGGCAAAATAAAAATTCCTTTGAGCAACTTTTAGAAAAAGATGCAGCAAACACTTATAAAGAAATTGCAAATATTGATACAAAAGAACCAATCTTCCATATTAGTGATTTAATGAGAACAGATGTTATTACATTAAACACTAATAATAAAGTCAATGAAGCATATGAAATCATGGAAGAAAATGAAATAAGACAAATTCCTATTTTAGACCCAGAAACTAATAAGATTATTGGAATGGTAACTCACAAAGTACTTTTAGATTATATCTTCAATGATTTAGAGTATGCAGAACATAATTCAGAAAAAACATTAGACAATTTAGAATTAAGAGAAGTTATTACAGCTCATCCTTTGACAGATATAAGAAGAGTTGCAAAAGTAATGGTTGACTTTTCTTTAACGGCAATTCCAGTAGTAGATGAAAACGATATGATCAGAGGAATTGTTTCAAGAGCTAATATTTTAAAAGCAGTTGCAAATACTCCTCCTTTACAAATTTGGGGTTAATTATTAAATTTAAAAATTGACAAAATTTTAAATATTTCTTATAATTAGTAAAAATAAATGAAAGGTAAAAGATGATTAATTCTGTTTCTTCAGTATCAGATGTATCAATGTCAGGTTATGGTGTTAATGATGTTATATCTAGATTAACTTCTGATGAATATAGTACTGTTCGTTCAGTATTATCAAATTATGACTCTTCAAATCTTTCAAATCAAGATGCAGTAGAAATAACACAAGCTTTTGATGAAGCAAATATAGAACCATCTAGACAGTTAAATAACTTTATGGATAGCTTAGGTTTTGATGCTCAACAAATAGGTCAGCTTGCAAGTGTTTTACCTCAAAATATACAAGCTTCAAATCCATCTAATTCTTTAGATGAGTTTAAAAAAGAAGAGGAAGCTTTAACTATTGCATTAAAAGACTTACTTTTAGAAAACAATGACAATAATGAAACACCATCTTTTTCTAAAGAACAAGTTGAAGATTTCGCAAGTAAAATTGCAGCTTTAAAAGATGATACAAAAGAGTCAGTAAAACAGATGATTGAAAATCTAAGTTCACAAAGTTCTTCTTTAACACAAACTCAAACACAAAATATAGTTCAAAACTCATTAAGTCAAGTTTTGAGTGACTCAAATAACTATAACTCTTTTTCTATTTACGCATAGAATAAATTCTAAAAATTATTAGATTAATTCTCACTTCAAACAACTTATAGTAAAATAATTCACTTTTTGAAAATGGAGAAATTATGAAAGTATTATTATTAAAAGATGTTAAAGGAACTGGAAAAGAAGGTGATGTAGTTGAAGTTAAAGACGGATATGGTAAGAATTTTTTAATTGGAAAAGGTCTTGCTCTTCTTGCTACTAATGAAGTTCTTAATAAATATAAAGCTCAACAAAGAAAATTAGCTGAAATCGAAGCTCAAGAGATTGCTGAAGCTCAAGAGCTTTCAGAAAAGTTAAATTCTACAAAACTAACAGTAAAACATAAAATTGGTGCAAATGGTCATTTAATTGGTTCTGTGACTAATAAAGAGATTAGTGAAGAGTTAAAAACTCAATTTGATATTGATTTAGATAAAAAAACATTAACTTTAAAATCAAAAATCAAAGCAGAAGGTATTTTTGAAGTTGATTGTAAACTGGGTCATGGAATTCATGCTACTTTAAAAGTGGATATTATAGGAGTTCAATAGTGTTTGACGCAACTACAATACTTGCATATAAAGGACAAGGACAAGCAGTAATTGGTGGAGATGGTCAGGTTACTTTTGGAAATACTGTATTAAAAGGTAATGCTACAAAAATCAGAAGATTATATAAAGACCAAATACTAGCAGGTTTTGCAGGAAGTACTGCAGATGCTTTTAATCTTTTTGATATGTTTGAAACGCATCTAGAAACAACAAAAGGTGATCTACTTAAAGCTGTTGTTGCTTTTTCAAAAGAGTGGAGAAAAGATAAAGTTCTAAGAAGATTAGAAGCAATGATGATTGTTTTAAATAAAGAACATATTTTTATTCTTTCTGGAACTGGTGATGTTGTTGAACCAGAAGATGGAAGTATTGCTTCAATTGGAAGTGGTGGAAATTTTGCAATTTCAGCAGCAAGAGCACTTGCAAAACATTCTGATCTTAAACCAGTTGATTTAGTAAAAGAGTCATTAATGATTGCTGGAGAACTTTGTATATATACAAATCAAAATATTAAAATATTAGAAATAGAGGATTAATATATAATGGATATGACACCTAAAGAGATTGTTACTTTTTTAGATGATTATGTAATTGGTCAAGATAATGCAAAAAAAACAATCGCATTGGCATTAAGAAATAGATATAGAAGAATGAAAGTTGAGCCAGAACTTCAAGAAGAGATTATGCCAAAAAATATTCTAATGATTGGAAGTACTGGTGTAGGTAAAACTGAAATAGCTAGAAGACTTTCAAAAATGATGGGATTACCATTTATTAAAGTAGAAGCATCAAAATATACAGAAGTTGGTTTTGTGGGACGAGATGTTGAATCTATGGTTAGGGATTTAGTTTTTGAATCAATTAATTTAGTAACTAAAGAGTTTGAAGAAAAAATTAAAGATAAAATAGATGAAGAGATTAATAAACAAATTATTGAAATATTAGTTCCTCCTTTACCTGAAACAGCAACTGATAGTGCTAGAGAATCATTTATTAAAACATATAATAAAATGGAAGCAAAATTACTTGCTGGTGAATTAGATGATAAAAAAATTGAGATAGAGGTTCCTAAAAAAGCACATGTTGAAATTATTGATTCATCAATGCCTATGGATATGAGTTCTATGCAAGAAAGTTTAAATAAAATGCTTGGTGGACTAAATAAAGAGAAAGTTAAAAAAGAAGTAACTATAAAAGATGCAAAAGTTTTATTAAAAGATGTTGCAAGCGAAAATCTTCTTGATCAAGAAGCTATTAAAATTGAAGCTATTAAAAGAGCTGAAAATGGTGGTATTATTTTTTTAGATGAAATTGATAAAATTGCAACTGGTTCTAAAACACAAAATCAAGACCCATCAAAAGAGGGTGTTCAAAGAGATTTACTTCCAATTGTTGAAGGAAGTTCAGTTCATACTAAATTTGGGCAAATAAAAACTGACCATATTCTTTTTATAGCTGCTGGTGCATTTCATGTTTCTAAACCAAGTGATTTATTGCCAGAGTTACAAGGAAGATTTCCTTTAAGAGTTGAGTTAGAAAACTTAAATGAAGATGCTCTTTATCAAATCTTAACAAATACAAAAAACTCTTTACTTAGACAATATAAAGCATTACTTGCTGTTGAAGATGTAGAGTTAGAGTTTGATGATGAAGCAATTCATGCTTTTGCTAAGTATTCAGTAAGTGCAAATGAAAAAACAGAAGATATTGGAGCAAGAAGACTTCATACTGTAATTGAAAAAGTAATTGAAGATATATCTTTTGAAGCAGATACAAAAGCAGGTGAAAAAATTATTATTACAAAAGAATTAGTTGAAGAAAAACTAGAAGATATTGTAGATAATGAAGATACGGCGCGGTATATTTTATAAAATTTATTAAATATGTTTTAAAAGTTTAACTTTATTTTTGATAAAATGAATTAAATTGTAAATTGGAGTAAGTCAATGAAAATCGTAACATTTAGAGAAATTGAAGAATCATTAATTGATAATAAACACACAGTTGAGCATTTTCAAAGTGGTTGTAGTGGAGAAGCTCAAGTAGCAATTTTAGATATAGATACTATATTTGATTTTGAAGAAAATAAACATGAGGCTTGTACTGAAGAGTTTATCTCAATTGCTATAGTTGATGATGAAAGTGATTTTGATGCATTTAGGAATTTTGGTATTGATTCTTGGATCAAAGGAAGTGACTTACAAGATTTAAACTCATTATTAAATTTAATTGAAAAAAGGCATTTCTCATAATTATAGATTCTCACTGTCACTTAGACAATAGCCAGTATTACGATGATATTGATGAAGTAATAATTCGTGCACTAGAAAATGGGATTAAAGGTTTTTTAATTCCAGGTGCAGATTTAAATGATCTTCCAAGAGCTCAAAAATTAGCAGAAAAATATGATGAAGTTTTTTTCTCAGCAGGTGTTCATCCATATGATATTGAACAATATGATAGAAAAGTTTTAGAAGAGTATATTTCTCATCCTAAATGTATAGCAGTGGGTGAGTGCGGTTTAGACTATTTTAGACTTCCAGAAGATGAAATTGAAAAAAAACAAAATATAGAACTTCAAAAAGAAGTATTTATTGATCAAATAGAGTTTGCTAAAAAAGTAAATAAACCTTTGATTGTACATATTAGAGAAGCTTCAAATGATTCAAGAATAATTTTAGAAGAGTATGATGCAAAAGAAGTTGGTGGAGTATTACACTGTTTTAATGCAAGTGAACATTTACTACCTTTAGCAAAACATAATTTCTATTTTGGAATAGGTGGGGTTCTAACTTTTAAAAATGCAAGGAAGTTAGTAGAAATTTTACCTAAAATTCCCCTTGATAAATTAATACTAGAAACAGATTGCCCATATTTAACTCCTCATCCTCATAGAGGAAAAAGAAATGAACCTTATTACACAAATTTTGTAGCCGAAAAAGTTTCAGAACTTTTAGAAATACCATTAGAAGAAGTTCAAAAACTTACTGTAGATAATACTATTAAGTTATTTAAGCAATTTTCTAAAATAATTTAGATAAAATATTACCTATTTCATAAAAATAGGATAGTATTTGAATAAAGTTCTTTCTCTCATAATAATTTTCTCACTGTACTCTTATGCCTCATTAATTGGTTCTAGTTATTCCCAAAGAGATCTACAAATCTTAGAAGAATTGGATATAACACCTTCTTTTATTAGTGATTACAAGCTTCAAAGAGTATATTACCATTATCAAAGTAAATATAATTCAAGCAACTATATAGACAAGCTAAATGAAGCATCTTTATTTTTACCAAAAATCAAAGAGATTTTAAAAGAAGAAGGTATTCCTGATGTATTTATTTATATGGCAATGGCCGAATCAAACTTTACAATGGATGCTAAATCAAGAGTAAGAGCAACTGGTCTTTGGCAGTTCATGAGTGCAACAGGAAGAAGATATGGATTAGAAAATGATTTATATGTTGATGAAAGAATGGATTTAATAAAATCAACAAAAGCTGCTGCTAATTATTTAAATAGATTGCATAGTTTATTTGGGAAATGGTATTTAGCAGCAATTGCATATAACTGTGGAGAAGGTAGAGTAATTGAAGCAATAACTAGAGCTACTCTTGACTTATATGTTGAAAAACATCCTAAAATGGAACATGATAAAAGAATTAAAAAATATAGAGAAACAATAAGAGATTATCAACAAAGAAGAGTTAGATTTAGAGAAGTACGAAAAATTTATAATGTTGTTAAAAAATGGGATACAAAACCTGATATAAATGATTTATTAAAAGTTCAAACAAAAATTAGTAGACAATATATTCCAAGTGAAAGTAGAAGCTACATTAGAAAAATTATATCTTTAGCAATGATGAAGTCACAAAGTTTTATTAGAGATGAAGAGAATTCACATCTTTTAAATATGGGAATATCAACAACTGTTACAACTGTTCCTGTAAAGGGTGGTTTACATTTAAGAAATATTGCAAACTCTATTGGTATGAGTTATGAAGAGTTATTAAGTTTAAATAAACATATTAAACAATCAATTATTCCACCTACAAAAAAAGTATATGAAATTAATATTCCATATAGTAGATTAAGTAGATTTAATGAAGCAAAAGATAGTATCAAAGATACAAAATTTTTAGTACATATTGTAAAACGTGGAGATACTTTGTATGGTCTTTCTAAAAAATATAGAATTCCATATAGTCTTATTAAAGATTATAATAACCTAAAATCAAACATGCTTTCTTTAAAACAGAAAATTATTCTACCTATTCCAACTGATATGCTAGGGAAAATTAAATTTTCAAGTGATAGATATAGAACAGGTAAAAAATATATTGTTAAAAGTGGAGACTCTTTGTACTCTATTGCAAAAAGATATAAAATAAAAGTAGAAAAATTAAAAAGAGATAATAACTTAAAAACATCACTTTTAAGGATTGGAGATAAAATTGTTATTAGGTAAGTCATCATTAAAATCAATACTATTTATAAGTTTAAGTGCAACAATCCTTTTTACTGGGTGTTCAAGAAAATCTACAGTAGGTTCATATATTCCTTATTATGGTGAAACTCAAAAAAAGAAAACTTTTAAACCATTAGGAAGTCAAAAAATTAGAAACTCTAAAGCTATGCACAAAGCTACTATGAGACCTTATAAAGTTCATGGTAAGTGGTATTATCCAACTTTAGCGAAAGTTGGGGATACTCAAAAAGGTATAGCTTCTTGGTATGGTCCAAATTTCCATGCAAAGCTTACTTCAAATGGTGAAATGTATGATATGTATGCAATGACAGCGGCGCATAAAACACTTCCTATGAATTCTATGGTAAAAGTTGACAATTTAGAAAATGGAAAATCAGTTGTTGTAAGAATTAATGACAGAGGACCTTTTATTACAGGAAGGATTATTGACCTTTCAAATAAAGCTGCCCATGCAATTGATATGGTAGGAAAAGGTACAGCAAGTGTTAAAATTGAAGTATTAGGCTTTAATGCAAAAATTGCAAGAACTAAAGAAGAGAAACAAGAAACTGCAAGTGTTGGAAGATATTATGTTCAAGTTGGAGCATTTAGTAGGCCTGAAGGTGCAAAAATTACAAAAAGAAAATTTGAGTTAATACTTGAAGATAGATATAATGTTATAATTAAAAAAAGTGATTTAAATAGAGTATGGATTAGTGGATTTAGATCAGAACAAGAAGCACAAGACTTTAAAGAAGCAAATGGTCTAAGTGGTGCACTAATTATTGCAAAATAGGAATATAGTATGACAGAGATTAATAGAAAAACAAAAGAAACTGATATTAAGTGTAAAGTAGATACTCAAGGTAATGGAAAATCAAATATAAATACTGGTGTAGGTTTTTTTGACCATATGTTAGAAGCTTTATCAAAGCATAGTGGAATAGATATTGATTTATCTTGTGATGGTGATTTACATATTGATGCTCACCATACTGTTGAAGATTGTGGAATCGTTTTAGGTAAAGCACTTAAAGATGAAATTTTTCCTATTGAAAATGTAGAAAGATATGGAAATGCAACTGTTGTTATGGATGAAGCAGCAACTACATGTGCTTTAGACTTATCTAATAGACCTTTTTTAGTATATGAGGTAAATTTAAGTGGAAAAGTAGGTGAGTTTGATGTTGAACTTGCAGAAGAGTTTTTTCATGCTTTAGTTATGAACTCAGGACTTACTTGTCATATAATAAATGAAAGAGGAAGAAATAAACACCATATTTTAGAAGCTAGTTTTAAAGCCTTTGCAGTTGCACTTAGACGTGCAATGGCAAAGAATGATAAATTAGGAATTCCTAGTACAAAAGGTGTTTTATGATTGAGTTAATTGTTCTTGATGTTGATGGCACATTAACAAATGGACAAATAACATATACAAATAGTGGTGATGAACTTAAATCATTTGATGTAGCAGATGGTTTAGCAATTGCTACATGGACAAAAAAGCTTGGTAAAAAAGCAGCAATTATTACTGGAAGAAACTCTAAGATAGTTGAAACTAGAGCAAAAGATTTAAATATTACTCATCTTCATCAAGGTATTCATAATAAAGATGAAGTTTTAGAAAATATTTTAAAAGAAGAGAATCTTTCTTGGAATCAAGTTGCTGCAATTGGTGATGATTTAAATGATTATAAAATGCTAAAAAAAGTTGGACTTTCTTTTACTCCTGCAAATGGTTCAAAATATATTAATGATGTAGTTAATATAAGATGTGAAGCATATGGGGGAAGTGGTGCAGTAAAAGAGATGATTGAATATATCATTAAAGAAGATGGTATAGAAGAGGAATATGTAAACTCATGGTTATAAGAGTATTTGTTTTAATTCTTTTAGCTTTATCTGTAACTAGTTATTTTATACCTGTTAAAAATCTAATTAAAAAAGATAATCAAACGGAAACTCCTTTATTGGTATTTAATGATTCTACAATGTATACACTAACAACAGATAGTATGAATAGAATTCTTTATGCTAAAGAGGTTTATAGATTTGAAAAAAGAGATGTTATGCATGAAGGTGCATTAACTTTAAAAAGTTATGATTCTAAAAACAATTATGTAACAGATGTATTGTATTCTGATGTAATTGTAAAAAGAGGAGATATTTATAAATTTTTCAAAAATGTAAGATTTAAAAGAGATAACTTTATATCTTTAAATACAGATGAACTTTTTTATAATGCTAAAGAAGAGATTGCTACAAACACTCTTCCTTTTAATGGTACTTATTATAATAATATTATTAATGGAAATAGCTTATATTTAGATATGAAAAGTTATTTTATGAAATCAAATAATACACATTTTGAAATAGATATGAAAAATAAATAAAGGAATATAATTTAATGAAACTATTATTAAAACTAGCACTTGCTTCAACACTAGTTTTTGCAAATGCAAACACTGAAAAACTTATTATTGATGCTAAAAATTTTGAAACTGATGACAGTAAAGGGATATCAATTTTTACAGGAAATGTAAAATTAAAAATGGCAAAAGATAGATTGAATTCAAATAAATTAGAAGTTTTTATGAAGCCAAAGTCTCAAGGTAAAAATTTAGAACCTTTAAAGTATATTGCAACGGGAGATGTTAGTTTTACAATTTTCTCAAATGGAAAACACTATAAAGGAAAAGGGAATAAAGTAATTTATGACCCTATAAAGCAAGAATATACAGTATTAGGAAAAGGTTACTTAAATGAAGTAACTGAAGATAGAAAACTTTATGGTGAAAAGATTTTTATTAATCAAGAAACGGGAAATGCTAAAGTTAGTGGAACAGATAATAAGCCAGTAAGGTTTATTTTAAATATTGATAGTGGTAAAAAATAATGAAAATCGTAGATGCACAATTTTTAACATCAGCACAAAGTATAAATGATTCACCCGCTCCTGATAGAGCAGAAGTGGCTTTTCTAGGAAGATCAAATGTAGGTAAATCTTCTTTATTGAATACATTAACAAATAGAAAAGGATTGGCAAAATCTTCTTCTACGCCTGGAAAAACTCAACTTATTAACTATTTTGAAATCAAATTTAAAACAGGCAATGAAGAGTTACCATATCTTTATGGAAGATTTGTTGACTTACCTGGATTTGGTTATGCTAAAGTATCAAAAAGTCTAAAAAAAGAGTGGAACAAAAATTTAACAGGTTATTTAGAAGAAAGACTATGTTTACAAATCTTTGTTCATTTAATTGATGCAAGACATACTGATTTAGCTATTGATAAAAATGTTGATGAGTTTTTAAAAACAATTAAAAGAGGGGATCAAATTATAATTCACGCTTTTACAAAAATTGATAAATTAAAACAAAATGATTTACAAAAACTAAAAAGAGCTTACCCCGATGGAATATTTATTTCAAATTTGAAAAAAAGAGGTTTAGAACAACTTCAAAATAAAATTACAGGATATCTATTTGGAAATTAAATTTTTTAAACCTGATGTTACTCATATTACTACTATGCAAGCTCTTGTAAAAGGAGAAGTTGAAAATGGTAATATTCTTTTACGAACAGAAGATGAAATGGCAAATACTATTAGAGCTTATACTGTTGTAGAAGTAGATGGAGTAATGGCAGGTTTTACAGCCTTACATATTCACTCTGCTAGACTAGCAGAAGTTAGAAGCTTAGTTGTATCTAAAAATTTTAGAGGCTTAAAACTAGGGCAAAAACTTGTTCAAGCCTGTATAGAAGAGGGTAGAAAATATAAGCTACAACAAATACTTTCTTTAACATATGAAGAAGGATTTTTCAAAAGTTTAGGCTTTGTTACTATTGAAAAAGAGGACATTCCTGAACATAAGATTTGGGCAGATTGTATTCGATGTAAACACTTTCCTGTTTGTAATGAAATAGCAATGGTATATGATTTATGAAAAAATTCCTGTTTTTAATATTTGGCCTTAGTGTTATTTTATTAAAAGCAGACACTTCAATTGAAAATAAAACTAATTTAATAAAACTTACAAAAGAAGAAAAACTTTTTTTAATCGAAAAACAGATTAAATGTGTAGTAACTAAAAGTTGGGCACCTTTTAATTTTGAAGAGAATGGTAAACTTGTAGGAATCTCCCATGACTTTTGGCAATTAATAAAAAATAAAACTTTAATAGACTCCACTTGTACTTCTGTAGATAGTTTTCAAGAGGCTATGAGGCTTATAAAAGACAAAAGAGCAGATATAACCTTATCAGCAGCTATAACTGGAAATAAACTATATTATGGTAGGTTTTCTAAGCCTTATGTCTCTTATCCTATTGCAATTGCTACAACTTTAGATAAACAGTATATTTCAAATACAGAATTCTTAAACAATAAAAAAGTAGCAGTGGGTAAGTTTTATAGTACTTATCAAATTCTAAAAAGTAAATACCCAAAGGTAAAATTTGTAGAGGTTGAAGATAATATAGAAGCATTAAAACTTTTATCAAGGGGTGATGTTTATGCTGTAATTGATATTTTGCCTGTTTTATCACTTACAATAGCAGATCATGGATTTAAAAATATCAAAATAAGTGGAACAACAGAGTTTAATTTTGATCTTAGATTTATGGTTAGAAGCGATTATGAAGAATTGATTCCTATTATAAATAAAGGTATAGATTCAATTTCTAAAAAAGAATTAAGTGAAATTAAAAATAGGTGGCTTTCAGTTAGGCTAGAGAGTGTAGTTAATTTTTCAAGATTTTGGGAAATAGGTTTTATAAGTTTTTTAGTTCTTATTATTTTATTTTATAGGCAATATATTTTAAATAGACACAATAAAAAGCTTCAAGAAGCAAATGAAGAAATTGAAAAGAAGACAAAAGAATTAGAGTATAAAAGTAATCAATTAGCAAAACAAAAAGAGCTTTTTGAAAAGATATACCATGAATCTACTGATGGTATTTTTTTAATGCATTTAGATACAAAAGAGATAATTGATTGTAATGATGCCACATTAAAAGTATTGAAATATAAAAGTAAACAAGAGTTTTTGGGCTTAGGAATTGCTGATTTATTTCCAACAAAACAACCAAGTGGTTTATCTTCTGTTTTTAATATATATAAAATGCTTGATACTGCTATTGAAAAGGGCTCAAACTCTTTTGAGTTTGTATTTAAAAATAAAAGAAATAAAAATATATGGCTTGAAGTTGTATTAACAACAATTACAATTGATGATAAAAACTTAATTCATGTTGTTTTAAGAGATATAGATAAAAGAAAAGAAATGGAAGAGGAGTTAAATATATTAACTCATAATCTTGAAGATAAAGTAAAACAAGAAGTTAAAAAGAACGAAGAAAAAACAAAGCAGTTATTGCAACAAAGTAGATTAGCTCAAATGGGTGAAATGATTTCTATGATAGCCCACCAATGGAGACAACCTTTAACAGCTATTTCTGCAACTACAAATAATTTATTACTTAGAATGATGATAAAAGATAGACCAAGTGATGAAGAATTAAAAAAGGAAGTCTCTTTAATCTCTGATTATTCTCAACATCTATCAAATACAATTGATGATTTTAGAAACTTTTTCAAAACAGATAAGCAAAAAACAAATACAACTTTAGAAAGTATTGTTTCAAACTCTATTAATATCGTTAAAAACTCTTTAGAAGGAAATAATATTAAACTTATTGTTGATTTTGATTGTTATGAGTCTATAAATGTTTTTGCTTCTGAAGTAAGTCAAGTAATTTTAAACTTGGTTAAAAATGCGGAAGATGCAATTTTAGAAAATGAAATAACTAATGGAGAAATAAAAATTGCTACTTCATGTGAAGATAAGTTTTGTTATATAGAAATCAGTGATAATGGAGGAGGTATTCCACCTAATATTATGGAAAAAATATTTGACCCATACTTCTCTACAAAAAAGTCTAAAGAAGGTACAGGTTTAGGTCTTTATATGAGTAAGATAATTATCAATGACCATTGTAAAGGAGAATTATCTATAAAAAACAACTCTTTAGGAGCTAGTTTTATAGTTAAAATCCCTTTTAGTACTACTTCTTAATAATCTTTTTTACATGATTTTTAATAATTACAGGAACAAAGAACATTGATACAACATATGACATCAATGTTCCTCCAATAAGTGCAACACCTAAGCCTCCAAATACTGCATCAGTTGCCAGAAGAGAAGATGCAAAAACCATAGTTAGAACTGTTAAAATAATAGGTTTTGATCTTGTTGCAGTAGCCCGTGCTATAGCTTCATTTATACTAAGGTTTTTTTCTTCTACTAATTGTTTAGAAAAATCAATTATAAGTGTTGAGTTTCTTGAGTTAATTCCAATAAGACCAATAAACCCAATCAAAGAAGTTGCGGTTAAATAGAAAGTATCTGTTGTAATAGCATCCATAATAATATGTGCAAAAATAACTCCAATAATAGAGACAAAAGAGGCTAATACAATTGCTGCTGAAAGAGCAAAACTTTTATAATAAATAACCATTAGAAAAAAGATTAATACTAAAGCTATAATAAATGCTCCTCCTAAATCAATAAAAGTATCTATAGTTACTTTTAATTCTCCATCCCAAATAAGCTTGAATTTCTCTTTTGTTAACTTGTGGGTAAATTCAAGGTTTAACATATCTGCTTTAGTAACTTCATAATTATCATCAAAATCTTTTAGAAACTCACTTCTTGCATCTAAAAGAGGGTATATTTGACTATCTTTATTTGTTTCAGCAATTACATTAATCATTTTTGCAAGATTTTTAGAAGTTAAGGTTGCTTCTTTTTTTACTTTTTTTATATTTACAAGTTCACTAAGTGGTATTTTAAAGCCATGCTTATTTATTAGCTTTAATTTTGAAAACTGTTCTAAAATAGCTTTTTTACTGTTTTGTTTAAAAATTCTATTATCATCAAGCCTTAAAAATATAGGTATTTGACTTTGTTTATCTTCTTCATTTACAACAGCAACCTCTAAACCCTCAAAGCTTAGATATAAAGTGTTTTTCACTTGTTCTAATGAAAGAGCACTTTGTATTATTTTATTATTGTCTAGTGTTATTTCAAACTTATCATATATATCATCAGCCATAATATCAATATCTACTAAAGTCTCTTGCTTTTCTAAAACTTTAGCCACTTTTTGTGCAAACTTTCGCCTATTTTCAAAAGAGTTTCCTCCATAGATTTCAGCAACAATAGAAGCCAAAACAGGTGGTCCAGCAGGTAGTTCTATAAGTTTGATATTTGCATCGTATTTTGAACACCCCTTTTGTAGTTCTTCTCTAATATTACTTACAAAGTTGTAGCTTTGAATATTTCTGTTTGAGGCTTTTTTTATATTTACCATTATCTCTGCTTGAGATTGCTTATCTTTTAAAGCACTTTGTTTAACAAGTGCTGCAAAATCTAAAGGTTGACCTTCTCCTATAAAAACAGAGACATTTGTTACAAGCTCTTTATTTATAAGTATCTTAGAAATACAAGATGTTACTTCTTTAGTCTGTTTTGTTGATGAACCATCTTTTAAATCCACATATACTGAAAAGGTATCAGAGTCTTTACTTGGAAGCATTTTAGCTTTAGTAATTTCAGTTGGAAAAGTTAAAATACTTAAAATAAAAAGTACTAATGTTATTGCATAAACTATAATAGATTTAGAAGGATTTTCAAGTATATTATAAATAAATTTTTCTAATTTCATCATCTAAAACCTTAAAGAAACTTTTTAACTAAATATGGGGTAAATACATATGCAATAATCAATGACACTACAAGTGCAATAGGAACAAAAACAGGAAGAGGGTGCATAAATTGCCCCATCATTCCTCCAACAAAAAACATAGGAATAAAAGTCATGATAATAGCTACCGTTGCAATATTTGTAGCATTTCCTATTTCATTTGTAGCATTTATTGATAAGGTTTTTATATCAAGTTTTTCTTTGTCTTCTTTTTTATGTCTTACTATATTTTCAATCACAATAATAGCTGCATCAACAAGCATCCCAAGACTTACAATCAATGCAAATAGTGTAATTCTATTTATGGTTTCATCTAATAAAAAGCCTATAAATAAAGTTAAAGATAGAATCATTGGTACAAGAAGTGAAACTATCATTGCCTCTTTAAGTCCTAATGAAAAGATAAGTAAAATAGCAATAATTAAAATAGAGATAAGTAAGTTTTGAACAAGTGAGTTTACGGCATTATTTGCAGTATATCCATCATCTCTTGTGATAACGTATTTAATACCTTTTTTTGCTAATTCCTCTTTTTTTGTTTCCATGTAAGAAAATATCTTTTCATTTATAGTTACGGAGTTTGTACCTTTTAATTTAGATATAGTTAAAGTTGTTTGAGAAATACCATCTTTAAGCTCTTTTGTGTAAAGCATTGCTTCTTTTTTATTTTGTATATCATATGATTTTTCAATACTTGCAATATCTTTTAAATAGACTGCAACACCATAATTATATGAGATAATAATATTTTGTAAATCCTCTTTTGACTCTATTGCGTTTTTAATATTTAAAATTGTTAAATTATCTTCTAGGTTATCACTTTTAATGCTTGGCATTGTATGAGCTAAAGCTTTTATCCTATTTGCTACTTGCCCTAATGATAAGTTATAAGAAGAGAGTTTACTTGCATTGATTTGTACATTGTATTGATCTTTTTTCTCTCCTTTTAAATCAACTAAAGCAACATTTTCTATCTTGTTTATTTCATGACTTAGTTTACTTACTTCATTGTATAGTTCAGCTTGAGTTAGAGTATTGTTTTTAGAATAAAATGCAAGGGTTGCAATAGGAATATCTGTATCAATATCCATTGTTTTAACTATTGGAGGTAAAGCTCCTTTTGGAAGCAAATCAATATTTCTCATAATTTGGTCATATAGCTTTAAATTTGATTCTTCTTTATCTTCTCCAATATAATATTGAACTTGTACTATTCCCATAGAGTCTTTTGCATAGGAATAGATATATTCAACACCTTTGATTTCTCGAATCTTCTTCTCCAATGGTTCTATAATTACTTTTTGTATCTCATAGGGTTTTGCTCCAGGAAGTGCAACTATAACTGCTCCTCCGCTAACTTTTATTTGGGGGTTTTCTTCTCTTGGCATAAATTCTAAAGAGATAAAGCCTAGTATTAATATAAAGATTGCTAAGATAAAAGTTAAAGGGTGCTCTATAAAGTTTCTTGCTAGTTTCCCTGCGATATTTAAATTATCATTCATTATTTAGCTCCAAATATACTTTACAGTACATTCCTGGATAAATTTGTTTATCTTTTTTATCAAATGAAAGTTTGATAATAAAAGAGTGAGTCATACTGTTTGTATCTGGAATAATTGAACTAATAACACCTGTTGTTTTAAGATTAATTGATTCTATAACAACTTGTGCTTTAGTTCCTATTTTAACTACTTGTAAAGCCGATTCTGCAATTGAAGATTTTATTTTTAAAGAGTCTAAATCTGTAAGAACAAAAGCTGGCATTGAAGGTACTGCTATTTCTCCTTGTTTAATATTTTTTTTAATAATTAAGCCATTATTTGGAGCTTTTACTTTTAAGTAATCATATTGTTTTAAAACTTCTTTTACCTTTGCATTTGCAATTTTTACTTGACTTTTTGTGTTTTTAAATTTAAGTTCTAATTGTTCTAAATCATATTTTGATACTAAATCTTTTTTATATAATCTTTCATATCTTTCATAATTTAGTTTTATATTTTCAAGGCTATTTTCTAAAATCTGTTTATTAAAAAGGGCTTCTTTTTTTAGGCTATCAATATTTGAAGAGTCAATTTTATAAAGTATTTGACCTTTTTTTACAAAATCTCCTTCTTTTACATTCACTTGCTTTATTAATCCCATAAATTTACTAGTGATAATTTTTTCATTGTCTGAAATCACTGTGCCACTTATTTCAAAAGCTTGTAGATTTATAATCAATAAAATAGTTAAAATTAGTATTTTTTTCATTTGTTCCCTTTAAATAAGTCATTGCCTAAAGCTAAATTAAATTTTGCTAAGGCAAGTGATTTTTCATATTTTGATAATATTAATTCTGCTTCATTTTGCCTATAGATAGCTTCTTGTTTAAGTAGTTCAGACATAGAAATTAATTTGTTTTTGTACATTAATTTTGATTGTTCTAATACTTCATATGCTAACTCTTTAGCTTTAAATTTTTCTTCTAAGACTCTTTTTTTTGCTTTAAGGTTTAGTTTGGCTCTTTTTACTTCAAGCTTGATGCTATCTTCTAACTCTTCTTTTTGAAGTAGTGATTTTTTATATTGAAGTTTACTTTTTTGTAAGTCATGTTCTCTTGTTTCATCAAAAATTGTAAACTTAACTCCAATAAGTGCCATATAGTAATCTTTTTTATCATTTGTAGTAATTTTATTGTCATTAAATCCATATTCCACATAAGAATAAACAGATGGATAATATGCGGCTTTATTTAATTCAATACTTTTTTTATAAAGATTATTAGTAGTTTTTAGTATTTTTATTTCATCTCTTTTTTCTAAGGCTAATGAAGAAGAATCATCTATGTTTGTTTCATAGTTTTTGAGACTATTTACATCTGTTATATTTTCAATACCCGTTAAAAAGCTAAGATAAGCAAGAGAAAGTTCAAAATTGTTTTTTGCTTGAATAAAACTACTTTGGGTGTTTAGTCTTTTAACTTGAGCTTGTTTTTTATCAATCTTTGTTACAAGACCTTCTTTATAAAACTCATTTGCTGTATCTTCATACTTTTTTACAGCTTTTATTGCATCTTTAGAAGCTTTTAAAAACTCTTTTGCAACAACTGCATTATTATAAGCTTTTAGAACCTCTAGTGATAAGTAGTTAATATCAATATTTAATTTTATTTTTTGAGCTTTTTTTTCTAAGGATATAATATCCTCTTGATTTGATAATTTAAACCCTGTAAATAAAGGAATAGAGTAGGTAAGTTTTGTATTAAAATTGTTTCTACTATCTGGATAATTTAAATCAACTGGTTCAGTAGTTATTGCTTGTCCAAATTGAGAAAAACCAAAATCTTCAAAGGTAGCTTCTCTAGATGAAAGCTTTGAATTAAATACATAACCTGCATGATTTGTTTTACTAGCCTCATGTACTAGATCTATATTTCCATAAGAATAAGACTTTATTTTTTCTAAGTCTTCATTTTTTTCTTTTATTTGAATTTCTTGTTGTTTAATTTTCTTACTGTATTCAATAGTAGAATTTAATGCTTTTTCAAAACTAATTATTTGTGAAAAAGAAATCGTTGATAGTAATAATAAATATAATATTAACTTATGCATATCTACTCCTAATCTTTATTTTAAGGGATTATACATTAAAAAATTAAATAAAACAATTATAAGTAAATATTATTTATATTTATCTTCCATTTTTTTTGTAAATAGTGCTAGAAGTAACACAACAATAGCAATTGCAATGAAACTAATAATTTCATTTTGTAAGTTTTCCATTAATTAAATCCTTTCATTTATAGTATAATATTTTAGATAAATTTAAAAGGATAATTATGTATTTAAAAGATTCAAATAGTATTGAACAAAATCATATTCCAAAAACTGTTAATGCAAATATTGCAGTTTTAACTCCAAAAGATGATAAAGATTTTATTGTTAGAAAAATAGTTCTAAAAGACGGTGGTTCTATGCCAAATCATACAAATATGATTCAACATCAACAATATGTATTAAGTGGTGAGGCAAAGGTCGTTGTAGGTAATGAAGAATATAAAGCGAAAAAGGGTGATTTTATTTATATTCCAGCAGGAGTAGAACATTATTATGAAGCCTGTTATGGAGTTGATTATGAATTTCTATGCATGATTACAACTAAAGAAGACGAAATTTGTTTTAAATAGTATAGTTTTTTTTTCTTACTAATTTGTAAGGTATAAAGATATAACATATAATAATTTCATTATTAAAGAATATGTTATGATTAAGTTACTATTTATACTGCTAGTATTATTTCTAAACTTTTTGTATGCAAATCATAAGTTTACTGAAAAAGAATTAACTTATATAAAAAATAAAAAATATATAACAATATCAAATGAATTTGATTATGAACCCTATGATTTCAATAGAAATGGTAGGGCTTTAGGATATTCCATTGATTTATTAAATCTCATTCTAAAAGATACAGGACTTAAAATTAAATATTCTACTAAATCTTGGGATGAATTATTAAAAGATTTAGATAATGAAAAGCTTGACCTGATACACACTATTTATAAAACTAAAGAAAGAAAAAAATATATGAGTTTTTCTTTAGGTTACTCAAAAGTTATTCAAAGTTATATAATTAGAGAAAATGAAAAAGAAATCGATAGTGTAAAAGATTTATTTGGTAAAAAAGTTGGAGTATCTGAAGGTTGGGGTGAAGTAGATTTTTTTAAAAAGTATCCTCAGATTGAGTTAGTTTATTTAAAAAACTTTGAAGAGAAACTAAATGCCCTAAGTTTAGGGAAAATAGATGCAATAATAAACAGTACTAATGTAGCAAACTATTATATAAAAAAGTATGGATATATTAATTTAAAAATCTCTAATCCTGTTAAAAAGGTAGAAGAAGTAAAGTTAGATGATCATCATTTCGCAACACTAAATAAAAATAAGATTTTAATCTCAATAATAGATAAAGCTTATGATAACACTTCAATTGAAGAAATAGAAAAGTTAAATAAAAAATGGTTTGGAGTGAATTATACTCCAAGTATAATGTTCAATGATAAACAAAGAAGTTATATAAATACTAAAAGAAGTGTTAATTTATGTATTGATCCTGATTGGTTACCCTATGAAAGTTTAGATAAAAAGGGTAATCATATTGGTCTTAGTGCAGACTATTTTAAACTCTTTTCACAAAAATCAGGATTAATATTTGACATTGTTAAAACTAACTCTTGGAGTCAATCAATAGAATACATAAAAAATAAAAAGTGTGATATGGTCTCTTTAATTACACATACTAAAGAAAGAGAAAAGTTTTTTAACTTTACATCTTCATATTTAAAAATACCAATTGTAATAGCAACAAAATTAGATATTTCATTTATAGATGACTTTAACAATTTAAAAAATAGAAAAATCGCATTAGTAAAAGATTATGGTATTGCAAAAAACTTAAAAGAGAAATATCCTCATTTAAATATAGTATATGTTGATAATATTTCTAAAGGTTTAAATTTAGTAGAAAAAGGAGAAGTTTTTGGTTATGTAGATTCTTTTTCAACAATAAGTTATGCACTTCAATCAGAACAAAGAATAAAATTAAAAATAGCTGGTGAAGCAGATATTTATTGGAACTTAAGTGCTGGTGTAAGAAAAGATGAACCTATTTTAGCAAATATTATTCAAAAACTAATAGATAGTATAAGTCAAGAACAAAAACAAAAAATTTTTAATAATTGGATTGTTATAAAATACGAAAAAGGAATAAACTACAGTCTAATATGGAAAATTATATTATTCTTTTCTATTATTTTTCTTCTTTTTTTATATAAACAGCATCTTATGCGAAAATCAATTAATGAGTTTTCTCAATTGATTGATTCTACAATGGAAGCTATACTAATCTTTAAAGATAATAAATTAATAAACTCAAATGAAAGTGCTGTTAAAATATTTTCATTTCTTAATAAAAAGCAGATGAAAGGAGTTTTATTTGAAGAGTTTGTATCTAAAGAATCAAAAGATTTAATATATAAAGAAATATCAAATTCAGAGGAAACAGTAGAAGTTTTAGCAAAAAGAAAAGATAGTACAACTTTTCATGCGCTATTTAAAAAGTTTACACTAAAAGATAAAAATATTAATGTAATTAGCTTTATAGATATTACGCATATAAAACAGTTAGAATCACAAACCAAACAAGCTCAAATGGGAGAGATGATAGAAAATATTGCCCATCAATGGAGACAACCATTAAGTACTATCTCTACAGTTTCTTCAGGAATTAGTCTAAATATTGATTTAGGTGTAAAACCTAGTTATGAATCTATTTCTGAAGATATGAATAGAATAGTTAGTACTACCAAGTATTTATCAAATACAATTGAAACTTTTAGGAACTTTTTAAAAGAGAAAAAAAAGAAAAAAGAGGTTAATTTACAAGATAGATTGAAATTAGTTATAAGTATAGTTTCTGATTCATTAAAAAGCAGGCATATTCTTTTAAAGAATAATATAAAAGATGAAACTTTTATTTTTACTACAATTGTAGGAGAATTAGATCAAGTTTTAATCAATATAATTAATAATGCAAAAGATGCATTAAAAGAGAATGATATTAAAGAACCTTGGATAGAACTAAATTTAGTAAAAAACAAAGAGAATTTTTTAATAACTATTGAAGATAATGCAAAGGGAATTCCTGAAAAGATAATTGATAAAATCTTTGATCCATATTTTACTACAAAGCATAAATCACAGGGTACAGGCTTAGGATTACATATGAGCTATAAAATTGTTACAGAAAGTCTAAGGGGAGAACTTTATGTTCGAAATACAGATAGTGGTGCAAAGTTTTTTATAGAAATACCTTACACCTTTGACTAAGTCACTTAAAGGATTGAGCTAAGTTTCCAATAATCAATGACCACCCATCAATTACAATAAAGAAGATTATCTTTATGGGCAGGGATATCATTACAGGTGGAAGCATCATCATACCCAAGGACATTAAAATAGATGCTACAATAATATCAATAACTAAAAATGGTAAAAAGATTAAAAAACCTATTTCAAAGGCTGTTTTAAGTTCACTAACAATGAATGAAGGCATTAAAAGTGTTAAAGGCACATCATCAATATTTTTAGGGTTTTCTTCTTTTTTTATTCTATAAAATAAGGCTAAATCTTTTTCTCTAGTATTTTTTATCATAAACTCTTTAAAGGGTTTAACTCCCTTTTCAAAAGCTACTTCATAACCTATTTTTTCATCCATATATGGAACAATAGCATCATCCCAAGATTTTTTAAAATATGGTTCCATAATAAAAATTGTTAAAATTAAAGAAAGTGAAATAATAATTTGATTTGGTGGAGTTTGTTGCAGTCCCATAGCCTGTCTAAGTAAAGAAAAAACAATAATCAATCTTGTAAAACTCGTAACCATTAAGATAAGTGTAGGAGCTAAAACTAAAAGAGTTAAAATAATAGCAATATTAATTGTTTTAACAAATTGTGCTGGTTCTTCAAGTGCAGCTATTGAAAGATTAACAACAGGTGGTGCTACTTCTTCTTGGGCAAAAAGTAATGAAATAGAAAAAATCAATAAACTAAATATTAGTTTCAAATATCGTCCTCAAATAAAATAAGAAAATACTATATCTAAAAAGTAATTAAATCTCAAAGATGTACTTATTTAGGGTTTTTTATGTAACCAAACTCATATAATTTTTTAAAAATATTTTTTACTAATAAACCAGCAGCACTTCCCCCGTGTCCACCATGTTCAATTATAACTGTTACAACATATTTTTTGTCACCTTTGTATGGACCATAAGCAGTAATCCAAGCATGTGATCTATGATAATACTCTAGTTCACTCTCTTTCATTCTTTTCTTTTCAGACTGAGGAATAGATACAACTTGTGCAGTTCCTGTTTTCCCAGCCATAGTAATAATACTATTCCTTGAGTATCTATATAAAGTACCTTTTTTATGGTTATTTACTTCATACATACCTTTTCTTATTAAGTCTAAATGATCTTCATCATGGGGAACTTCAATTGGTTCTTGAAAACTATCTTTTGAGAAGTGAGGTATTGGAAGCTTACCTGTTGCTAAAAATGCTGTGTATCTTGCAATTTGCATTGGTGTTGTAAGCATTTCACCTTGTCCAATTGATGTAATTACTGTTTCCCCAACATACCAAGGTAAATTATGTCTTTTTTGTTTCCAATCCTTATTTGGGTTTGTTCCATAATGTTCATTATCTAAATCAATACCAGTTTTTTGACCAATACCAAATTTAGCTAATGTTTCTGAGATATTATTTATTCCTACTTTTAGACTTCCTTTATAGAAAAAGTCATCACAACTTTCTCTAATAGCTTTAGTAAATCCAACTTTACCATGTCCTTCTTGCTTCCAACATCTAAAATTTCTTTTCCCTAAGGTTATAGCACCTGTGTCAAATACTGTATAACTAGGTTTAATTCCATGTTCTAAAAAGGCTAAAGCTACACCCATTTTTATAACAGAACCTGGAGGATATTTACCATTAATTAATTTATTTGTAAAAGGATGATTAAAATCATTTCTCATTCTGTTCCACTCTTTTACAGAAATACCATCAACAAAAATATTATTATCAAATTCAGGGAAAGAACTAGCAGTAAGAAGTTCTCCTGTTTGAGCATCCATTACAATAGCTGCTCCACCTTTACCTGGGAAGTTTTTTTGGATATATTTTTGTAGTTCAATATCAATTGAAATTGTAAGGTCATTATCACTTGATGGTTTTTTCTCTTCAAGTACTTCAAGCTCTTTATTTAAAGCATTTACTTTAATATTTTTGTACCCAAGTTCCCCTTGAAGTTTTTTATTATAATACTTTTCTAAACCTATTTTTCCAATGATTCCACTATGTTTTGAAAAGGGGTTTCTGTCGATATCTAACCTTGAAGCTTTTCCCACATAACCAATGATATGAGAAGCATCTTGCTTGTAAGGATAAACTCTTTTTACTTCTGATTTAATTTGAATATCATCTAAAGAATTAAATAGTGTATATTTTTTGAAAAACTTATCATAAGGTATATATTTTACAACTTTTACAAAATCATGTTTATATGGAGAATCAGCTTTTTTATACTCTTTATATAACTTTTCTTTTTCATATTCAGGGAAGTGTTTATTAATTAAAGCAATTAATTTATTTAGCCTTTTTTTATTTTTATATGATCTTAAATGTGGTCTTAAATTAATTGAAAAGCCAAGCTTATTCATAGCTAATGCTTTTCCATTTCTATCTTTAATTATACCTCTATTTGGTACTTCATAGACTTTTTTAATATAATTTCTTTTAGAAAGTTCTTCATAATAAGTATTTGATTTAATACTAAGGAAATATACCCTTGCAAGTAGTGTTAATAAAACAAGAATAATAAAAATAAATATTAGTTTTAGTCTAGTCAAATGAAAACTCCAAAGATTATTAAATCAACTATTAAATTTAAAAGTAAAATGAAATTCAGTTGAAAACTCATTTCATTGTTTATTGTCCATAAAAATAGTAGTCCACAATAAAAAATTATTAGATATACATATAAGTTTATACCATCAACAGATAAAACTCTTGCAACATATGGAATAATAAAAGCATATATAAAAAAACAAAGAAGTATTATTGAAAAGGGTTTAAACCCATTATTTATTTCGATTATTACTGTTGTTATACCCAGAAAAAAAAGTGTGTAATTATAGTTTTTTTCCATACACACATAAAATGCAATAAATACTATACCAAGTAACATTATTGGGAAAAAGTATATAGATGACATTGTATTAACTATTAATGCAAAAATACAAAATAAAAATATGTAAAAAGGATTATCTAAGTTATTGATTTTCATTAGTTATACAGTTCTTCGTTTTTAAGGGATTATATTGAAAGTATACTTACATAAATATCAAATTATATCATTTACTTTTTCAGAGTCTCTTTTTTTTCTTTCAAGGGCAGTTAAATCATAAATAAATGCAAAAATTTCAGATACTGCTTTATACATGCTTGGAGGGATTTCTTTTTCAATATCAATAGCAGATAAAAGTTCAATAAGATCTTCGTCTTTTTTTATTGGAATATCATTGTCTTGAGCAATCTTAATAATATTATTAGCAATTTCACCTTTACCTTTAGCTACTACTTTAGGAGCATTATCTACTTCAATATCATACTCTAAGGCAACAGCTTTTTTAATATCATTTTTATTCATATTATGCCTTTATATCTACGCCAAAGCCAAGACTTGTATTTTGGTTATAAACATCAGCTTTTTTTATTTCTTCTTTTTTCTCTTTATCAAAATCTAAAATATGAATATTCATAGGAATTAACTCAACAGAATTCATAGCTCTTTTTAGTTTAAAAATATTTTCTTTTATTGCTTGTTTAAAATGATCTTTTGTGGCATAAATTGTTAAGTCAAGTTTATTTTTGTCATAAAGTCCAAGAAGAAGTCTTGTTTCTCCAAACTCTTTTAAATTTAAATTAATTTCACAATAAAATTTTTCATCTTTTCCTTCTCTCATAGAGATTGAACCATCTTCTAAAATATCCCAAATAAAAGGGATATAAACACTATTGCTATTAGATACTACTGATAAAAGTTGATGGTATTCTATTTGTGTTAGTACTTTGTCAATCTGCTTTGATGTATCACTAGCTTTTGGATCAGATGTATTTGTTGCTAATTCTTCTTGTACTTTTAATAAAATAGCTTTCATATCATTTTGTAAGTTTGTATTTGCACCTTTGGGATTTTCACCTCTATTTAAAGTTTGTATAAAGTTTTGAGTAGTTTGTTCAAGTTTTGTTAATGCTTTGTCTATTTTTTCAAAACTTCCTTGGTTTGTATTTCCTTGATTTACCTGTGCAATAGTTGTTTTTAGATCTTTTAATAGAGTTTCTATATTTGAAGTTAGATTATTAATTGTAGGTTTTAAATTTAAAGAATCCATACTTTTATTTTGAAGTAAATTGTCTATTTGGTTTAATAAAGCTTGTTTATTTGGAATATTTTTATCTAAAATAACTTCATTTTTTAAATTTTGTAAGATATCTTTTATTTGGCTTAGTACTTCATTTTTTACTTGATTTGTTTGAAGTTGAGTTGTTAAGTTTTGTAAACTATTTGTAATTTTATCAGGATTTACTGGCTGTTTGTTTTGTAAAGATACAATTACCTCTTTTAATGTAGCTAAGGTTTCACTTGCTTGGTTTGGAGCAGCTTTTAAAGAAGCAGGATTTAAATTTGTATTTAGTTCTTTACTTTGAAGTAAGTTATCAATTTGTTTTAAAAGTGTTTGTTTATTTGGCAAATTATTGTTTTGTAAAACTTCATTTTTTAGATTTAATAAAACATCTCTTGTACTTGCTAAAGCTTCACTTTTATTATGTATTAGTTTTTCTATTTGTGTTGCAGAGCCATTATCTATTTTTGATTGGGTTAGTTGTATTTGATTTGAAATATTCTTTAAATTATTTGTTAATTGCTCTAAATTTGCAGTTTGTTTATTTTGTAAAGATTTACCAAGAGTTTCTAACTGAGAAGTTAAAGCTTTTAAGTCTTTTAAGTTTTCAGTAGGATTTGCATCTAGTCCTTTAATATTTTGATTTAAAAGTTTATCTATTATTTGTGAAATATTTTTTGCTTGGGGAGTATCTACTTGCTTTAAAATAGTTTTTATTTGATTTAAAATATTTTCTAATTCTTTTGGTAAAGAGGTTTTTGCTTGGGATTGAGAAAGCATTTTTGATTCTAAAAATACTCCTGATTTATCAAGGGAATTTTTTAAAACTTTTTCATCTATATTTCCAAGATTTTTTAATAAAGCTTCTATTTGTGGTTTAAACTTTTGAAGAGTTTCATTTTGTGAAGCTTGTTTTAAAAGTGTTTCAATATTTTTGCTAAAGTTTCCTAAGTCTTTAAAAATAGTGGAATTTTTTAATAAGCTTTCTATTGAGGCATTTGTTTTAGTTCCTGTTTTAGCTTGCGTGAAAAGGTCTTTTAATATATCATCTACACTTACATCACCTTTTTTTATATTTACTAAGGTTTTAATATCTGCTTCTTTTAGTGCATCTTTTAAAACTTTGTTATCATTTGGTAAAAGGATTTTGAGTAGATTATTATTAGAAACTATCATAATTTTAAGTATATCATAAAATATTATATTTATTGACATCAAATTTTTATTTTTGTACAATCAAAATCATTAATAAAGGTTGAAGATGAAATTTGAAGTAGTTACTCCTATTGATGGCTTTGAAAGAGAAAAAGAGTTTGAATTATCAAAACTAGATGATTTCTTTTCTATGATAAAGGGTGTTGAAACAGGTGAAACTATTAGACTTATGAGTTTTGGAGCACTAAAGTCTTTAGAGTTTGAATTGCCTAAAGATTTTGTGGCAAAGCTAGAAATAGAGAATATTTCAGATATATCAATATTTTATATATTTGTTTTACAAGCTCAAACTTCTGATTCTTCAATGAATATTTTTGCTCCATTAATAATGAACAATAAATCAATGAAAATGGGACAAATACATTTAGATTTACATGAGTTAGGCTTAGATAGTCTAAACGATATACTTCCAAAATTTTAAAAAAAGATTCAAATACTTATGCACGAAAAACAACTAAGAGTTAGATATATTAGAGTACTGGAAAAGTTCTTTACAAGAACAGTTTCTTTATTAAAACTAGAGAATTTTGATAAAGAACTCTTTAAAGAAAGAACTAAAAAAAATTATGAAGACATAAAAAGAGTAAAGGCTGTTGAACTAAATTCACCTTATCTTACACAGTTAATTGCATTTATCAATAAAACACTTCAGTATGCAGAGACTTCAAGCGTAAACTTTGAAGATGAAAGAGCTGATTTACTAAAAGAAGCTAATCATATACAAAGAGAGAAAAAAAGAAGTACTTACAAAAAAGATAAACACAAAAAATCTAAATTTGATGATGGGTATTAAGATTGTCAAATTCTACTTATGAAGAACATAAAACTTTTAATCTTTCAGGGGTCTTGAAAAAAGTTTTATATAAAAATGATGAAAATAACTATGTAATAGCAGTACTTGAAAATAATCAAAAAATCTGTGGTAACTATTATGATACAGAAATTGAAAAGATTGTTGGAGAAGAAGTTTTATTAAAAGGAAACTGGACAACACATAAAAAATATGGTGTTCAGTTTGAATTTGAAACATTAGAGTTAAAAGAAGCTGAGATGTTTTTCTTTTTAACTAAGATAGTTAAAGGTGTGGGGAAAAAGTTTGCAAAAGAGCTTTTAGAAAAATATACTGAAGATGAATTAGTAGATATACTAAATGAAAAACCTGGAGAGCTTTTACAGTTTAAAGGTATAAAAGAGAAAAAACTAGAAAAGATAGTCGCCTCTTGGCAAAAATTTAAACACTTAAGAGAGCTAGGGAAATTTTTATCAAAATTTGGTGTAACTTCAAATCTAATTAATAAAATCTATTCTCACTTTAGTGAAGTAGATAATTTAATTGAAAAAATAAAAAATAATCCATATATTCTTATAAATATAAAAGGTATTGGTTTTAAAAGAGCAGATGAAATAGCAAAAGCTTTAGGAATAGATCCTAAATCTGATTTTAGAATTAGTGCTTGTGTAAACTATACTTTAAGAGAGTTTTGTGATAACAATGGAAACTCTTCAATTGACAAATCTCACCTTTATAAACTTTTAGATGAGAGTTTACATTTTAAAGATGAAGAAATTTTATATGAAAAAGTAGTCTCTGATATGCTTGTTGAAGAAGAAGTATTTCAAACAAGTGAACATAGAATTTCCCCTTCAATGTTATATTTTGCAGAAAGAAGAATTTTAGAGTTTTTTCAAAGAAGAGAGAATGAAAGAAATAAAAAGATAATTTCTTCTTTTGATGAATATATCGAGAAAAAAGAGAAAACTTTAGGCTTTGAGTTAAATGAAGAACAAAAAAAAGCAGTAGAACTTATAAATGATGGACATAAAACACTATTTTTAATTGGTTATGCAGGAACTGGTAAATCAACATCTAGTAGGGCGGTTTTAGAACTACTTGAAGAAATAGTTGCCTATGATGATATTATTGCTATTGCTTTAAGTGGTATTGCTTCTCAAAGAATATCTGATACTACAGGATATAATAGTTCGACTATTCAATCACTTTTTGTAAAACATGAAGATAAAGAGTTTTTCCCCCATAAAGTAATTTTACTTGATGAAGCTTCAATGGTTAATTCTGTGATGTTTTATAATCTTATTAAAAAGATACATGATGATACTATTTTTATTATAGTAGGAGATGATGGGCAGCTTCCAGCTATTGGTGCAGGTAATATCTTAGCGGATGCTATTAAATTTGAATTAGCCCCTATATGTAAATTAACTAAAATCTATAGACAAAGTGAAGACCAAGCAATTGCTGTTATTGCAAATGATATTAGACAAGGTCAAGTTCCTGAGTATAGGAATGATTATAAAGATTTTGAATTTATTGATGTATCTATAAATAACTACTATGCTGTTAAAAACTCGACTTCACAAAATGAGTTTTCTGATGTAAGAACAAAAATAAGTGAATCAATTTTAAATACGATTTTAAATATTTCTAGTCATTATATACGGAAATATTATGAATATATAAAGAAAAAAGAGATTTCTTCTGCTTTAACACTTTTTCAAGTTATTACTCCAATGAAAGCAGGAATTTTAGGAGTAGAAAACCTTAATATGCAGCTTCAATCACTCTTTAATCATTCTAAAAAGAAAGGCTATAAAAGTAAACTTTATGAATATAAAATGAGTGATAAAGTAATACATATAAAAAATGAAAATATGAAAGCTCAAACTATGCATATGTATAAAACAGCTTCTACAGAGTTTATGGAAAAAAGAGTTTTTAATGGACAACTTGGACTTATTATAAAACTTGATTTTGATGAACAAAAATGTATAGTTTTATATCCAAATGATGATATGGTAGTATTTTATGAGTTTGATGAGTTAAGCTCATTATTATCACTTGCTTATTGTTTAACTATTCATAAAACTCAAGGAATGGAGTATGAAAATGCTTTAATTCCAATGAGTTTTTCTCACTATATTATGCATAATACAAAGCTTTTATATACTGCAATTACAAGAGCAAAAGATATGTGTTTTATCGTTGGAGAAGAAGAGGCATTTAAAAGTGCTTGTAAAAGAATAGAAACAACAAAACGAGAATCTGTAATAAATGATCTTCTTTCAAAAAAACTTTAAAATAATTTTACCTTTATAAAAGTAATCTTTATGTATTATATCTAAAATTTTTTAGAGGATAATATTTTATGATAACTTGGATGCAAAGACACAAAAAGTGGCTTGTTATAACTATTTGGATAAGTACAATAGCTTTCGTAGGAGCTGGTTTTGTAGGATGGGGATCTTACGATTATGGTTCAAAAGGTGGTGCAGTAGCTGTTGTTGGTGATAGAGAAGTAACTGTAGAAGAGTATCAAAGAGAATATTCAAGTCTTTATGACCAATATGCAAGAATGTTTGGAAATCAGTTTAATCAAGAAATGGCTGATAAATTAAAACTAAAAGATGCAGCTTATAAATTAGTTATTCAAAAAAATCTTATTTTATCATTTGCCGATGAATTAGGTCTTGATGTTACTGATGAAGAAATAGCAAAACAATTAGTTCAAATTCCTGCATTTTTAAAAGATGGTAAGTTTGATAAAGATACATATATCAAAGTATTACAACAAAATAGAACAAATCCAACTGAATTTGAAGCTTCAATAAAAAGAGATATTCTTTTACAAAAAGTTGAATCACTATTTCAAATACAAGCAAATGAAAAAGAGTTAGAAAATCTAAATAAACTTCTATTTGCAGAAGATAAAATTAGTATTAAAGTATTAAATGCAAATAATGTAAAAGTTAATGTAACAGAAGATGAATTAAAAAAATATTGGGAAGAGAACAAAAATAGTTATGTTTCAGAACCAACTGTTAAATTAGCAATTGAAGAAATTACTGTAGAACCAAAGAATTTTTCTGAAGAAGAATTAAAAAATCATTATAATAGCTTTAAAACTGATTATACAAAAGAAGATGGAAAACTTAAAACATTTGATGAAGCTAAAGAAGATATGATTCAAACATTAAGTGAAAAAGCTACAAAAAAAGAAGCTTTAAAAAAATACTTAAAACTTAAAAAAGGTGAAGAGAACTTCACAAAAGAAGTTGAAATAGAAGAGAGCAAATTAGCATATTCACAAGAAGACTTAGAAAAGATTGATGGTTCAGTACCAGGTGATGTATTAAAGCCATTTATTCATGATGGAAACTATATAGTAGTTAAAGTTTTAAATAAAGGTCTTCCAAAACCATTATCATATGAACAAGCAAAAGAGCAAGTTTCTAAAAACTATGAATCTATTGCTTTAAATAAAGCTTTAGAAGAATTATCTAAAAAAGAGTTAGAAAACTTTTCAGGTAGAAGTTTAGGTTATGTTGCAAGGGATTCATATTCAAAAATCCCAGAGCTTCAACCACAAGAGGCTTTAAGCTTTTTAAATAAACTTTTTGAAAGTACTCAAAAGCAAGGAAAAGTTAATTTAGGAAATAAAATTGTATTATATAAGATAGAAGATTCAAAATTAGCGCAATATGATAAGTCTAAAAATGATGCTGTTAAATCAACAGTAAATAAATTATTAAATCAAGAGTTAATTAACAACTTAATTAAAAATTTAGAAAATAAGTATGAAGTACAATCTTCAATCTCTTTAGAGGAGTAGTAATTGAATAAAACTCTTTTAGCAATTGACATTGGTTCGTCTAATATAACAGCAGTAATTGCTAGAAATAACTTAGATTATAAAATAAATATATTGGGAACTGGCTCATCAAAAAGTAGTGGGATAAATAAAGGTGTAATATCAAATATTGAGGCTGCTTCAAAGAGCATAAAAGATGCTGTATTGATTGCTAAAAAAAATACAACTGAAGAGTTCGACTCTACAATTGTTTCTATTTCAGGAGCTTATACAAAAGGTATTAGAAGTTCAGGAAGTGTGAATGTACCAAATGGATTAATCACAGAAAATGAGATTAATCAGGTACTTCAAATGGCACTTTATAATGCAACAATAATACCAGAGTATGAAGTAGTTCATGTTATCCCAATCTCATATAAAATTGATGACTCATCAGATGTTGAAAACCCATTAAATATGAATGGTTCAAGACTTGAAGCATCAGTTTTTGTATTAACTGCAAAAAAAACTGCTTTAACAAATATTAAGTCTGCTATGAAAATTGCAGGACTTTCTGTAAATAACTTTATATTAGATGGTTATGCAGCAGCTATTTCTGTTTTAGATGAACAACAAAAGAAATTTGGAGCAACTGTTATTAATATAGGTTCTACAACTACTGAATTTGTCTGTTATAGAGGTCATTCTATGATTTATAATGGGTTTATTCCTGTTGGTTCAAATCATATTACAAATGACCTTTCTGTAATGTTACATACACCACCATTAGCAGCAGAAAAAATCAAAACTGAATATGGTGATTTATTAAAAACAAGTGAAGAATTAACAAATAAAAAAATCAGAACACCAAGAATTGGAGATGAAAAAAACTCTTCAGAAGTATCTTTAGAATATGTTCAAACTATTGTTCATGCAAGAGTTGAAGAGACTTTATCTTTAGTTAAAAAAGATTTAAAGAAAAGTGGAATTCATGAAAATCTTGGTGCGGGAATTGTTCTTACTGGTGGAATGAGTAAATTAAATGGTTTAAAAGAGTTAACATCATTAGTTTTTGATAATTTCCCTACAAAAGTTTCAAATCCAGTAAATATTGAAAATGGATATTTAAGTTTTGAAGATTCAAAGATGGCAACTATTGTTGGTATTTTACTTTACTCTTTAGAACCTAATAGAGGTTTTGAATTAGATTCAAATAAGAATCTAATCAAAAAAAGAAAAACAAATGATAATACAGCTAAAATGGATGATGATATTGCTTTATCTACTGCTAAAGAGAAGATTGTTCAAAAAGAACAACCTAAAATTAGAAGAGAACAAAATGCAAATGCTAAAACAAATCCAGATAGTGCAACTACACTTACTAGGTTGCCTGAAAATAGTAAAAAGAAAGGTGTAGGTAAGATCTGGAATATGATCACGGAGTGGTTCTAATGGATAATAACTTATTTAAGGTGGATGATATTAAAGTGGAAATGCCAAACAAAACTCTTTCAGATAATGTAGCCAAAATATCAGTAATTGGTGTTGGTGGTGGTGGTTGTAATATGATCAATCACATGATAAACGAAGGTTCTCATAAGATTGATTTAATTGCAGCTAATACTGATTTACAAGTATTACATATATCTAAAGCACCTAAAAAGATTCAATTAGGACTTAAATTAACAAAAGGTCTTGGTGCAGGTATGAAACCTGAGATTGGAAGAGATTCTGCTGTTGAAAGTTATGAAGATATCAAAACTGCTTTAAAAGGAGCAGATATTGTATTTATTGCAGCTGGTCTTGGTGGTGGAACTGGAACCGGTGCTGCTGCTATTATTGCTAAAGCTGCAAAAGAGATAGGAGCATTAACAGTTTCTGTTGTAACTAAACCCTTTACTTGGGAAGGTAAAAAAAGAGCAGGGCTTGCTAATCTTGGTTTAGAAGAGATTAAAAAAGTATCTGATTCAATTATAGTAGTTCCAAATGATAGACTTTTAGAAATAATTGATGAAAATGTTGGAATGAAAGATGCCTTTAAAATTATTGATAATATTCTTTATCAAGCAGTAAATGGTATGACAGAAGTAATTCTTACTCCAGGTAACTCTGATATTAATACGGACTTTGCTGATGTAAAAACAATTATGCAGCATAAGGGTATGGCTTTAATGGGTATTGGTAAAGCAAAAGGTGAACAAGCTGCACAAAGAGCTTTAGAAGATGCTATTGAGTCTCCATTACTTGATAAAGTATCATTAGGTGGAGCTAAAGGTATTTTAATACACTTTAATATTCATCCTCAAGTATCACTGTTTGCTATTAATGATGTAATGTCAAAAATTCATGAAACAATTGATTCAAATGCTGAAATTATTTTTGGTACAACCTCAGATAGTACACTAGAAACAGATGAAGTTAAAATTACTATTGTTGCAACAGGTTTTGAGTCTAAAAATGATGAAACAATAGTAGAAACAGAAGAATCAAGTGATAATAAATCTAAACAATTAAATCCAGATGATGAAAACTATTTAGATATACCACCTTTAATGAGAAACTATAGAATGCAATATAGTTTAAATAAAGAGTAGAAAACTTTTTCTACTCTTCAAATATAACAATATCATAAGAGCTTTTTTTAATAACTAAAGCCTTTGAGTTTGGAACAATCCCAAATTTATTTATATCTTTCATTTTTGCTTGATAAGAAGTTATTTCTTTTTCAAGTTTTTCTATTTTTTTATTTAATTGTAAAATAAGATCAACTCCAGCTAGATTTATTCCTAATTCTCTAGTTAGTGTAAGTACATACCTTATATGGTCTATATCTTTTTGAGAATAAAGTCTTATTTTTCCATTAGTTCGAGAAGGTTTTATTAAACCTTCTCTTTCATATTGTCGTAATGTTTGAGGATGAATATTTAATATCTCTGCAACAGCGGAAATCAAGTATACTGGTTCATTATATGCATTGGTATTCATGTTATCTCTCCCACTATATAGTTTCAGGTAATTTTTCTTTTAAAACCTCTTGTAAACTCTCATCTAAATCTTCAACTTTAGGTAATACTATATTTGCCTTTAGATGAAGGTCTCCTTTTGTTGATGTTTTTCTATCTAATACTCCAAGTTCTTTAACTCTAAACTTTTGATACTGTTTAGTATTTTGAGGTACTTTTAGAGTAATAGTTTTATGAATAGTTTTAATTTCAACTTTACCACCAAATAAGGCAGTTTTTAAAGGAATATCAAACACTTTTGTAAGAGTAGAACCATCTCTTTCATAATCTGGACTTGGTGCAACATTGATTTTTATAATTAAATCTCCCCTTTGTCCTTGATATGATTTTCCTTTTCCTTTTGCACGTATTTTCTGTCCATCATTAATTCCTTCTGGAATTTTGATATCAAAGGAGTCACCATTTAAAGAGATATGTTGTTTTCCTCCTAATACAGCTATGTCAAAGGCAATTGTAATTTGAGCTTGTGTATCTAAGTCTGGTTCATCAAAACCTTGGTTAAAGCCACCAAATCCTCCAAATCCACCTTGTGAGAATCCAGAAGAACCAAATCCTGCTCCTTGTGCTCCAAACATTTGTCTTAGAATTTCATCTAAATCAACTCCTTGACCTTGACCTCTTGCAAAATCATGGAAATTTTGACCACCAAACATTGAATCACCAAATTGATCATATTGTTGTTTTTTTTCAGGGTCACTTAGAACTTCATAAGCTGCATTAATTTCTTTGAATTTATCTTCTGCTCCTGCATCTTTATTTACATCAGGATGATATTTTCTTGCTAATTTTCTATATGCTTTTTTAATTTCATCAGCGCTAGCATTTTCACTAACTTCTAATGTTTCGTATAAACTTTTTGCCATTTTTTAACCTTTTAATTGTTCCAATTAAAAAGGACCATTCATATTTAACTTCTTTTAGTAGTGGAGGTAAACTCCACATAAAGGTACCTTAAAAAATTTATTTTTTGAGGAGACCTTTAAGAAGCAAAACTAAAGAGAGCAACGAGTTGCTCTTTTATCCTTTGTATTAGAACGTAAAATCTTATAAATTATATAAGATATTTTACCATAAACTTGAGTCAAAGTCAATCAAGTTTAAACTATTATTGATTTAACTTGAGTGATGAGTGCTAAATAAAAAAATTAGCTTTAAGAGATTTTAATGATATTTTAGTAATCATTGCTTATGTTTGAAAAAGATGAATGGACACAGCAAGAACTGTTTAAATATACAAAAGAATTAGATAAGCAAGGTATTAAAGTTGTTCTTATAGATACAATTTTAAAGCCTTTAGAGAAGATTGAAACAATAACTTATAATCCTTATGAAATGAAAGAGTATCCAAAAGGAACTGTATTTGTTTTTTATTGTGATACAGGTAAAACAACTAAAGAAAGACTAAACTATTATAGAAACAAGTTTCCAGAATATAAATGTTTTAGTTTAAGAGGTGGAAGAGGTTATTGGCGACCAAACTATCAATTACTTGAAGAGATGAATTAATACAATGAATAAAACTTATGAATATATAATTATCGGTGCAGGAATTGCAGGATGTAGTACTGCTTATTTTTTATCTAAATATAGTAAATCAATTTTACTTATAGATAGAAATTGTGATTTAGCTCAAGGAGCAAGTGGAGCAGCAGGAGCTTTTCTCTCTCCACTTTTAGGAAAACCAAATAAATTTAAAGATTTAGTTACAAAAGCTTTAAAGTTTTCAACTGAGTTTTATAAAGAAATTACACCCAAAGAAATTACTAATTGTGGTGTAGTTAGAATACCAAAAAATAACGAAGATGAAGAAAAGTTTCAAAGCTATAAACCATATATGGATTTTGAATTTACTCAAGAAGAAAAAGGGTATTTTTTTGAAATTGGTTCACAAGTTAATTCTTATAACATATGTAAAATTTTAGCAAAAGATGTAGAAAAAAGATTTAAATATGAAGTGAAATCTTATAAAAAAGAAGATAGATTTTGGTTAATTAATGATGAAATAAAAGCTAATAATTTGATTATTACTACAGGGGCTGATATATCATTAATAGATGAAAAGTATTTTAATATAAGAGCAGTTTGGGGACAAAAGATAGATATTGAATCTACAACTTGTATATCAAAAAACTATCATAAGGCTTGTTCACTATCTCACTCGGTTAAATTAGAAGATAAAGATACTTATTTAACATCAATTGGTGCCACTCATAATAGAATTGATTGTGATTTAAGGGTTTGTAACTGTTGTTTAAGTAAAAAAGAGTTAAGTGATATAGAACATGATACTTATACAAAAGAGCTTGTAAAAAATAATACTAAAGAGTTATTAGAAAAAGCAAATGACATAAGACTTATACATGAACCAAAAGTTGTAGATATTAAGATTGGACCAAGGGCATCTAGCATAGATTATTTTCCTATGGTTGGTAAATTAGTTGATTCAAATAAAACATTAGACAAATTTCCTCATTTAAAAAATGGTTCTCATATAAAAGATGAGATGTTAAGTACAATTGATAATTTATATGTATTAAATGGTGTTGGAGGAAGAGGTTATGTTTTATCTCCTTATTTAGCAAAAGTTTTAGTTGATGAAATACAAAAAAATAATTTTTTAAATGTGGAGATTACTACACATAGATTATTTAAAAGATGGGTTAAAAAATTATTTTAATAAACCATTAATTTTATGTTGATATTATCTTATCAATTTTTTATGAAGGACTAAAATGGCAAATTTATTGAAAGTGATTTTTTTAGGTTTAGTTGGTTTTGCTCTATTGGTTTTCTTTACTGCTGAGAAACCAAAACAAATTGTAGCAAGTGAAAATGTTGTAAATATAGTAAAGTATGATTCTTTACCTTCTATTTTTGAAATTGTTGGAAAAGAAGATAAAGTCAAAAAAGAAGACTTAATTAAAAAGGGTGAAAAAACTTTAATTGTTGTTGGTAATCATGATTCTTTATCTGTAGTAAAAGAGTTACCAAATTATTTTGAATTAAAAACACCATATGTAATGGTTGCAAATATTTCTGCAGCACCTTGGTTTGTTAAAAAGATGTTTATTCCTGGTAAACTTGAAGAGTTAAATGAAGGCTCAAATGTTCCTATGATTTATGACTTTGAAGGTAACATGGTAAATGTTTTAAATGTTGTAGATAACTCTAAAACAAAATTTGTTGCTTTTATTGTTTCAAAAGATGGTGTTATCTCAAAACTTTATGAAGGTCAAGTTAAAGAAGGTGCCTTAGATGGTTCAATGAGTGATGAAGAGAAAAAGAAAACCTTAGAACCATTATTCAAATTATTAAATAATAAATAAGCTTACATTAACCCAATTAAGACATAAATTGTCTTAATTGGAAAATCTACATTATTTTTATTAATTCACTTTTAAGTTAATTATGTATTATTATATAGTTAATTAACTATTTAAAGGATAATAAATGAAACACGAATTAATGAAACTACCTTACGAACTTGATGCTTTAGAGCCACAAATGTCAAAAGAGACTTTAGAATTCCACTATGGTAAGCATCACCAAACATATGTAACAAAATTAAATGGACTTATTGAAGGAACTAAATTTGAAGATCTTTCTTTAGTTGATATTGTAAAGAGTTCTGAAGGTGGTATATTTAATAACGCTGCTCAAGTATTAAATCATGACTTTTTCTGGAATGGATTAACTCCAAATGGTTCTGATATTCCTTCTGATGTTGAAGCAGCATTAACTGAAGCTTTTGGTTCTGTAGATGGATTTAAAGAAGAGTTTACAAATGCAGCAGTTAATAACTTTGGTTCAGGTTGGACTTGGCTTGTTAAAACTACAGAAGGTAAGTTAGAAATCGTTTCTACTTCAAATGCAGCTACTCCTGTAACTACTGGATTAACTCCATTATTAACATGTGATGTGTGGGAACACGCATACTACATTGACGTAAGAAATGCAAGACCAGCATATTTAGAAAATTTCTGGGCTTTAGTAAACTGGAATTTTGTAGCTGAAAATTTAGCTAAATAAGTATAACGGTTAAAATAAAAGAGGTTTCCCTCTTTTATTTATTATCAATACTTTTATCTTTGGTTTTTTTATTTGATTATGGGCATTTTTAATCTATAAAAAATTTATTCTCTAACGTTTCAATTAGTTCTTTTACAGATGAGATAGACTTATCAAAAAGCTTTTTTTGTTTATCATCTAATTTTAATTCAAATATCTTTTCAACACCATTGCTTCCAAGCATAACAGGAACTCCACCAACAACATCTTTATATCCGTATTCACCATTTAAATATACAGAACAAGGGTATATTTTCTTTTGGTTGTTTAAAATAGCTTCAACCATTAAAGATGTTGCATGAGCTGGTGCATAATATGCTGAACCTGTTTCAAGTAGTTTAACTATTTGTAGTCCACCATTTTTTGTTTTATCAACTATTTCTTCTATATCTTCTTTTGGAAGTAGTTCTGGAATAGGAACACCTGCAACAGTAGAGTAATTAGGAAGTGGAACCATATCATCTCCATGTCCACCCATTACAGATGATTCAATTTGTCCAGCACCAAAACCTATCTTTTCTAAAATAAAGTGAGACATTCTAGCACTATCTAAAATACCTGCCATTCCAACAATTTGATTTGCAGGGAAACCAGATGTTTTAAGTGCAGTATAAACCATTGCATCAAGAGGGTTTGAAACAATAATTACAATTGCATTTGAAGCATAAGTTTTTATATCATCAATTACACTTTTCATAATCTTTGCATTCGTAAGAAGTAAATCATCTCTGCTCATTCCAGGTTTTCTTGGAAGTCCTGCTGTAATAACTATAACATCACTATTTTCTAAATCTTTTCCATCTCTTGCAGCATGAACTACAGTGTGGGACTTTGCAGCATTTGCACTTTGAGAAATATCTAATGCCATAGCTTGAACTATATTCTCTCGTATATCTTTTAGCACAATTGAAGAGCAAATACCTTTATTTGCTAAAGCATAGGCTAAAGTTGAACCAACATTTCCAACTCCAATAATACTTACTTTTTTAGTTATCAAGATATTTCCTTTTTTGTTTTTGAAATTATAACTTTTTAGGCATAAAAAAAGGCAAAGCCAAAGCCTTGCCTTTTTATTTTAAGAATTCAATTATTAATCAATAATTGAGTTTAATGTAGCAGATGGTCTCATCGCAGCAAATGCTTTTTCTTCATCTGGTAGGTAGTATCCACCAATATCAGATGGTTTACCATGGTTTGCAACTAATTCTGCAAGAATTTTATCTTCGTTTTCAGTCATTGCTTTTGCAATTGGTTCAAACTCAGCTTTTAATTCTAAGTCATCATTTTGTGCAGCTAATTCTTGTGCCCAGTACATTGCAAGATAGAAGTGAGAACCTCTATTATCAATACCACCTAATTTTCTTGAAGGTGATTTGTCATTTTCTAAGAATGTTCCAGTTGCTTTATCTAAAGTTGTAGCTAATACTTTAGCTTTTGCATTATCTTGAGTATTTGCTAAGTGCTCAAATGAAGCAGCTAGTGCCATAAATTCACCTAATGAATCCCATCTTAAGTAAGACTCTTCAACGAATTGTTGAACGTGTTTAGGAGCAGATCCACCAGCACCAGTTTCAAATAATCCACCACCTTGCATTAATGGAACAATTGAAAGCATTTTAGCAGATGTTCCAAGCTCTAAGATTGGGAATAAGTCAGTGTTATAATCTCTTAATACGTTTCCAGTTACAGAAATAGTATCAAGACCTTTTCTCATTCTTTCTAACGATTTTTTAGTAGCTTCTAATGGAGCCATAATAGAAATGTCTAAACCTGAAGTGTCATGGTCTTTTAAATACTCATTTACTTTTTTGATAAGTTCTGCATCATGAGCTCTATTTTCATCTAACCAAAAAATTGCAGGAGTATCAGATAATCTTGCTCTTGTAACTGCTAATTTAACCCAATCTCTAATTGGAGCATCTTTAGCTTGGCACATTCTGAAAATATCACCTTTTTCAACGTCAAATGTAAATACTTCATTTCCATCTTTATCAGTAACTTTAATAGTTCCTTTACCTTCTGCTTGGAAAGTTTTGTCATGAGAACCATACTCTTCTGCTTTTTTAGCCATTAAACCAACATTTGGAACAGTTCCTATTGTAGTTGGGTCTAATGCACCATTTTCTTTACAATCATCAATAACTGCTTGGAAAGATTTTGCATAACATCTATCTGGAATCATTGCTAAAGTATCTTCTTCTTTATCTTCAGCATTCCACATTTTACCACCACCTCTAATCATAGCAGGCATAGATGCATCAATAATTACATCTGAAGGAACGTGTAAGTTTGTAATTCCTTTTGAAGAGTTAACCATTGCAAGTCTTGGTTGTTTTTCATATACAGCTTCAATATCAGCTAAAATTTCAGCTTTTTTATCTGCATCTACTTCATCTAATTTAGAGTATAAATCTCCAAGACCATTGTTGAAGTTTACACCTATCTCATCAAATAGTGCTCCGTGTTTTGCAATTAAATCTTTGAAATATACTTTAACAGCATATCCAAACATAATTGGGTCAGAAACTTTCATCATAGTAGCTTTTAAGTGTAAAGATAATAATACATCTTTTTCTTTAGCTTCATCAATGGCTTTTTGATAGAACTCTTGTAAAGCAGATGCTCTCATTCTAGTAGCATCAATAACTTCACCAGCTTCTAAAGGAGTTGAAGCTTTTAATACTTTTTCATTTCCATTTTCATCAACAAAAGAAATTTTTACATCATTTTCAGAATCCATAGTTGTAGAAACTTCTGCACCGTAGAAGTCATCTGCATCCATATGTGCAACGTCAGTTTTAGAATCTTTAACCCATTCACCCATTCTGTGAGGATTATTCTTAGCGTAGTTCTTAACAGCTCCTGGAGCTCTTCTATCTGAGTTTCCTTCTCTAAGTACTGGGTTAACTGCAGATCCTAAAATTTTTGCATATCTTGCAGTAATTTCTTCAGACTCATCATAATTAGGTACTTTGTAACCTTTTGATTGTAGCTCTGCAATCGCTGCTTTTAATTGTGGAATAGATGCAGAGATATTTGGTAATTTTACAATATTAGCATTTGGGTCTTGTGTTAATTCACCAAGTTCTGCTAAGGCATCACCAATTCTTTGTTCTTCAGTTAAGTTCTCTGGGAAGTTTGCAATAATTCTTCCTGCAAGTGAGATATCTTTTGTTACCATTTCAATACCAGAACTTTTAGTAAAAGCTTTGATAATAGGTAAGAATGAGTATGTTGCTAAAGCTGGTGCTTCATCAACTTTTGTATATATGATTTTTGACATGTCTATTCCTAAATTTTGATTTTAAAGTAGAGTTATCATATCACTAAATAAATTTATGATAAATGAAATTGTTACTTTAAAACTTAAGGAAATAATCTTTGTTTCAAAATTTCACATACTATTTAACATTATCCCATAGAGATTTGATTGATGAAGGCTTTTGTTTAGTAACATCTGTATTCATGATTTTTTTAGCTTCTTTATCAAATTTATTTTCAACTTTTTTCTCTTTTGTATATGTTTTTGTAACACCTCTATTGGCATTTATATTTTGTATATGTTCTTTATATGAATTTGTAAATTTATGTAGTCCTGTAGTATTGTCTCTTACAAAATACAAATAACTACTTTTTACAGGAAAAATAGCTGCTTTTATTGCATTTAAGCTAACAGCACAAACAGGATGTTCTGGTAAACCTCTGTTTTTATAGGTGTTATATGAAGAGTTATCTTCTCTAATTCTTTGTGCAGTTACTTTCACATGAGAATATTCTCCATAATTTAAAGTACCATCCATTTGTAAAGCCATACCTCGTCTAAGTCTATTGTAAATAACACTTGAAACAAGTGGCATTTCATCTACACTAGCAGCTTCTTTTTGAATAATAGATGCCATTACAATATAGTAGTACCATTTTTTCTTATCATAATAGCCAAAGATTTTTTTTGAGAACTCTTCGTATTGTTTATTTGTATTTGAAAAAAGATAAAAAAGTAAATGGTCTTCTTTCATACCATATGGTAAAGAATAAGTTTCAGCTAAAATATTTCCATCAGCTTTATAAGCATGTTCATTGTAGATTTTATTTAATTTTTCTTCTGAGAGATTAAATTTATTTGCAATATCTTTTAAAAACACATAATATGTTTCTCCAGGTATTAGTGTAATGGTTTTTAAAGCTGCTTTTGAAGTTGTTAATTTATATAAAAAATCAGCTTTTCTCATATATTGTGTTTTTAAGTCAATCCAACCACTTTGTGGATAACCTAAAAATTTTATAATATATTTATCTATAGTATTTAATTCATATCCTGTTTTATTTAAATGTGTTATAATACTATTTGTACTACCTTTAGGAATATGTAATACCTTTGTTGAACTTAGTGGAATATTAATATAAAATAGTACTGCAATTGCTGCTAGAAGGATAAACTCAATAATGCTAAAAGTTATTAAACTACTCATAATAACTCTATTAATCTTTTTTTTATTTTCCATTTCTCTCATTTTTTCTGGGATTAAAATTGATTCTTTTTCATTAGGTAATTTTTCAATTTCGAAATTGTATTTAAAATATGATAAAAAACTTATTTTAGAACTTGATGAGTTAGTGTTTGATTATGTTTCAAGTAAAAAAGAAGTAAGTGTAGAAGACCTTAAAGAGAGGTTTTTACAGGTACCTAGAATTTTAAATTATTTTGAAAAAATAGATATTAAAAAACTAAAAATAAAAGATAATGAACTTACTTTATTAATAGATAATCAAGAGTTCTATCTTAATAATAAAGATATGAATATTTCTGCAAACTTAAAATTTGTAGATGATGAACTGCACATGCAACTTTATTCCTTTTATGTAAAAAGCTTAAATCTAACACTTTTTGGTGAGTCTAAAATTGATGCTTCAAAGGGAATAATTAACTTTTTTGGATATTTCAATAAAGATAATATTGATGGAGAATTAAATCTAAATATAAAAGAAGATATTTTAGATTTTTATGTAAATACAACTCATTCAATTAAATCAATTGCTTTTTTGAAAGAGATGTTTAGGCTTGACAAAGTAGCAGAAGCTTGGATGTATGACAATGTAGAAGGTGATATTGATTTAAACTATTTATATGGACAAGTTGACTTAAAAAATAAAGAGGTAATTCTTGATTCTATAAATGGTGAAGCAATAATTACTGATGCTAAGATTAGATTTCATAAAGATGCAAAAACAGTAAATACTCCTAAGTTAAAAGTTACTTATGAGAATGATACTTTATCTTTTGATTTAGAAAAACCAATGTATGGAAATAGTGAAATTTATGGAAGTGAAGTTTATATTCCAAATCTTACAAGCATGCAAAAAGGTTTAGTAGTAGTTGATTTAAAAACAAAATCTATGTTAAATGATGATATTTTAGAAATTTTAAGAGCTTATAAAATTAAATTGCCATTAAAACAACTCTCAGGAAAAGCAGATTCTAGTTTAATATTAAAAATTCCATATATGGCATCTAAAAAGATGGATATAGATGGAAAGTTTATTTTAGAAGATGCAACTTTAAAATTAAATGATTTTGAATTTTATACAAAAAAAGCAGATGTTGTTTTAAAAGATAATGATGTATTTATCAATAAATCATTAGTAAAACATAAAGACTTAATTGAAGGTGTTCTAGATTTAGATATTGATACAAAAAACTTAATAGCTAAAGGGCAAGTTGATATTACATCTTTTAATATACTTGCCGATGAAAAGAGCTTAATTAATTTGTCAGGTCAAAAGATACCTTTAATAATAGATTTTAAAGAAAAAACAAAATTTTTTTTAGATAGTTTAAACTCAAGTATTTTAATAGATGATGAACTTTTTAGTCTAAAAATTAATGATTTAGGTGTTTTAAATCCTTATTCTGAACTTTTAAAAGAGCTTGACGTAAAAGTAGGGGACTTAGAAGTTAATATAAAAGGTGAAGAAGATATATCTTTTAAAACCAATTTAAAAGAGTTAGATTTTCCTTTTGAAAAGAATGGAAAGAAAATAACTGAATTAAAAGCAAATGGAATTATAAAAGAAGATTCTACTGAAATAAAGACTAATAACTCTGATATTGACATTATTATTAGTAAAAATGAATTACCTTTACTAAAATTAGATGGAATAGATTTAGTTATAACTCAAGAAGAGAACTCTTTACAAGGTAAAATTCCTTCTTTAAATATAGAAATGAAAAATTCAAAAATCAAAATTAATAAAGACACTACTTACAAAGTACAGTGGGCAAAAATTAATTTAGAAAATAAAGAAATTAAATTTGATGCTAAAGTTCTTGAATTAGACCTGCCTTTTTCAAAAGATGGAAAAATAATAAAAAACTTAGTGTTAAATGGTTTATATAAAGATAATGTTGTAAAGTTAAATTCAAAAGATAAAAAACTAGGTATCAAATACCTTTTAGATGAAGAAAAGGTATTTATAGATTTAACAAATTATAATTTAGTATATAACACTGAAGAAGTGAATAAAGAAGAAACAATTTCTTATTATGTAAAAGGTAAAAACTCAAATATTATTGTAAATAAGGATTATGTAATTAAAGCAGAAAACTATGATTTTACTTTTGCTGAACACTCAACAAATGTAGAATTAAAATATAAAGATACAAGTTTTCTTTATAATCAAGATTTTAATGGTAACTTAAGACTAGAAGCAAAAAATATGAGTGATGAGTTTTTGAATTCTTTATTAAATAAAGACTTGATAAGTGGTGGAAATGTAAACATAAGTGCCTATGGGAAAGATAAAATAGTAAATGGTACAGCATTTATAAAAGAGAGTAAGATAAAAGATTTAGCAATTTTAAATAACTTACTTATATTTATAAATACTTCTCCTGGACTAATTAATCCACTATTAGCTATTCCATCAGTTGTAGGTATGGCTACAAATGGTGGCTTTAATATAAATGGATATAGAGTAACAGATGGAAGAGTTGATTTCACTTATAACTTTGATTCAAAAGTTTTAAATATGTTTAAGATATTTACAAAAGGAAATGGAATTGATTTTGATGGAGAAGCAACAATTAATTTTGAAAATTCTCAAATAGATTCAAAGTTAAAACTTATTTTCTTAAAAGATTATTCTAAAATAGTTAGTGAAATTCCAGTATTTAACTATTTATTTTTAGGGGATGAAAAAAGAGTAGATACACAAGTAGAAATTTATGGAACTCTACAAAACCCAGAATACAAAACAAACTTAGCAAAAGATGGAATAAATGCTCCTGTAAACTTCTTTAAAAGATTAATACAAACACCAAAGAAAATTTATGATTCAATTAGTGAGTAGAAAAAATTCTACTCATTTCTTAAAACATCAATAACATCAATATTTGTAGCTTTTTTAGCTGGATAGTATGATGAAATTAAAACAATAATAGCAGCTCCAATTACAATAGAAATAAAATCAAGGCTTGAAAGGTCTAAAGGTAGTTTAGAAGTTCCATAAACATCTGCAGGAAGCGAAATAACTTCAAATGTGTCAAGAATCCACATACCAAAAAAACCTAATCCAACACCAGTTATAATCCCTGAGAAACCAATAATAGTTCCTAGTTTTAAAAATATTTTTTTTATCTCTTTAGAAGTTGCACCCATTGATAAAAGTAGGGCAATTTCTTTTCTTCTACTCATAACTGTCATAAGTAAAGAAGAGATGATATTAAGGGATGCAACTAGAATAATTAGCATTAAAACAATAAATAAAGCTTTCTTTTCCATTTCCATTGCTGCAAAGAAGTTTCCATTTTGTTGCCACCATCCAACAACTCCAGCTCCACCATTTAATGCTAAAAACTCTTTTAAAGGCTTTATATCTTTCATTGCATTATCAGAATATACATGAATACCATCATAAATAGTTTTAGGCTTTTTAAGCAATGTATGCAAAGCTTCCATTGATGTATATACATAAGTTTTATCATAAGCATGAAGACCAGATTTAAAAGAGCCTTTATATGTAAACCTTTTTAGTTTTGGCATCATTGAAAGACCAGTAGGGCTTAAAGAAGTAAAATATAAAGTGACTTTTTCTTTTTGTGTTAAATATAGATTCTGTTTTATACCATCTCCAACTACTATATCATATTTGTTTAATTCTAAATTTTTAATAGCTTTTTTATAAATAGAGTTAATAGGAGCTTCTCTTTTTGGATCAACTCCAAAAATCATACCACCATTCATAGATTCGCCACTTTGAAGGATTACTTGAGAACTTAAATATGGAGAGAATTTTAAGTTAGGAAACTCTTCTTCTAAAGATTTAAGAAGGTTTTTGTCAACACTATTTTGGAATTTTGGATAAATAGATAAAGGATAGTTCATTGTAAAAAGTTTATTCTCAAACTCTTTTGCAGTTCCATTCATTATGGCCATAGTTATAATTAAAACCATAACTCCAATTGCAACACCAATAAATGCTAAAATAGCACTTATTGATATAAAAGGATTTTTTTTGTCAAATTTTAGATATTTTTTGACAATAAAATTTACTAATTCTTTATTCAAATTAGTTTCCTGCCACTAAACCTCTTTTAGGTCCACTTTTACCATGACAATGTTTATATTTTTTACCACTACCACAAGGACAAGGTTCGTTTCTAGCTATTTTTTTCTCATTTGAAAGAATTTGTTGCTCTTCAAGGTTTGTAATGGCACCTTCGTTAGCTTCTTCCATTTCAGCTTTCATTTTTTCTAAAGCTTCTCTCTCTTTTTGTGCATCTTCTTGACTTTGTAGTTGAACAGTAAATAATACTTTGATAATCTCATTTTTAATATTTGAAATAAGTTCAATAAACATATTATAAGACTCTTTTTTATATTCAACTAGTGGGTCTTTTTGGTTATAACCTCTAAGGCCAATACCAGTTTTCAGAGTATCCATAGAGTATAAGTGTTCTCTCCATGCTTTATCAAGAATTTGTAAATAAAGAATTCTTTCTATTTCACTTTTTTGTTCAGGAGCTGCAACACCCATTTTTTGTTCATAAACTTCTTTAATAATAGAGATTAATTTCTCTTCTAATGAAGCATAATCTTCAGCCACGATATCATCTTTTTCTACTAATAAGTTAAGTTCTTCTTTGAATTTAGTAATAATAAACTCATAATTAAAGTCTTCAGAAGGCATACCATCAATAATTTCAGCATTCATAAGAAGATTTTGAATATATTCAGCTCTGTTTTCATCAAGTTTAGAGTCAATATTATAATCAGGGTTTAATAAGTCATTTCTAAATGCATAGATAACTTTTCTTTGTTCATTTGCAACATCATCATATTCAAGTAAGTGTTTTCTACTTTCAAAGTGCATTGATTCTACTTTTTTCTGTGCATTTTCAACGGCTCTTGTAACCATTTTAGACTCAATATGCTCACCTTCTTCAATACCAATTCTTTCCATAATACCTTTAATTTTATCACTTCCAAAGATTCTTAAAAGGTTATCTTCTAAAGATAAATAAAATTGAGATTCACCAACATCACCTTGACGTCCTGATCTACCTCTTAATTGGTTATCGATTCTTCTTGATTCATGTCTTTCAGTACCAATAATTGCTAAACCACCTAAGGCAAGAGTCTCTTCATTTAGTTTAATATCAACACCACGCCCAGCCATATTTGTAGCAATTGTTACTGCACCTTTTTGTCCAGCATCAGCAATAATTTTACCTTCTTTTTCGTGTTGCTTAGCATTTAAAACTGTGTGAGGGATTTTTAATTTTGATAGTAAGTTATTTAAATGTTCTGATTTTTCAATTGAAGCAGTACCAACAAGAACAGGTTGACCTTTTTCATGGTACTCTTTTATTTTTTTAGCAACTGCATCAAATTTTTCTGCTTCACTTTTATAAATTAAGTCATTTTTATCAATTCTTTGAATAGCTACATTTGTAGGAATAGATACAACATCTAAGTTATAAATTTCTGCAAACTCAGTTGCTTCAGTTTGAGCAGTACCTGTCATACCTGCTAATTTATCATACATTCTAAAATAGTTTTGGAATGTAATGTCTGCAAGTGTTTGCGATTCTTCTTGAATAGCAACATTTTCTTTGGCTTCTAAAGCTTGATGTAGTCCTTCTGAGAATCTTCTACCTTCACTAAGCCTTCCTGTAAATTCATCAACAATAATTACTTCATTGTTTTTTACAACATAATCCACATCTTTTTCAAAAATATAGTTTGCTTTTAAAGCTTGATCAAGATTGTGTGATAACATTGCATTTTCTAAAGAGTATAGATTATCAACTTCATATAGTTTTTCAGCTTTTTCAATACCTTCTTCTGTTAATAAAACAGATCTATTCTTTTCATCAACAGTAAAGTCACCAGTAGAGTATGGCTTTTCATTAGGGTTTTTAGGCTCAATTAGTTCACCTTTTTCTAATTGCATTGCAATTTGTTGTGATTTTACATAATCGGCACTTTTATGATTAGTAGGTCCTGAAATAATTAAAGGAGTTCTTGCTTCATCAATTAAAATAGAGTCAACTTCATCTACAATAACAAAGTGGTGTTGTCTTTGCACTTTTTCTTCTAAATCATAATGCATATTATCTCTTAGATAATCAAAACCAAATTCATTATTTGTACCATAAGTTATGTCTGCATTATATTGTTCTTTTCTTTGCTCATCATCTTTTAAATTTCCTGTAATAGCTCCTACTTGAAAACCTAAAAAGTTGTATAGAGGTTCTAATTCTTGGGCATCTCTACTTGCAAGATAATCATTTACTGTAACAACATGAACACCTTTTCCTGTCATTGCATTTAAAACAACTGGCAAAGTAGCAACTAATGTTTTACCTTCACCTGTTTTCATCTCTGCAATTCTTCCATCGTTTAGAACCATTCCACCAATTAATTGAACATCATGGTGTCTCATTTTTAGTATTCTTTTACTAGCTTCTCTAGTAATTGCAAAAGAGTCATTTAATACTTCATCTAATTTTACCTCTTCTTGTAAAACTTTTTCTTTTAAAGTATTAAAAGAAGATTGAAGTTCCTCATCAGTCATAGCTTGGTATGTTGTTTCTAAAGCAGTGATTTGATTAGCTCTTTTTCTATATTTTTTTACTTCTCTATCGTTTGAAGTCCCAAATATCTTTGAAAACATATTAATCATAAAATAAATTCCTTTTTACCAAATCTTTCGCCATACTTTTAGTTTAATTTGGTATTAGTTATAATCGCAAGATTATATAAAAAACAAGGTTAAAAAATGGTTTATAGACTTTTACTATTTGTAATAATTACATTTTCAAATTTATTAGCAATGGATGAATTAAAAGAAATTAAAACTTTTCAAGCAAATTTTACTCAGACAGTTACCAATGAAGCAGGTAAAGCTATCTCTTATAATGGAAAAGTATTTATAAAAAACAATGATAGAGTATTATGGAAATATATTACTCCAATAAAGAAGAATGTATTTTTATTAAATGATATTGTAGTTATTGATGAACCTGAGTTAGAACAGGTTATTTATACAAAACTAAAAGAAGAACTTAATATCTTAAGTATTTTACAAGGCTCAAAGAAAATATCAAAAAATAGATATGAATCATTTTTTTATAATAGAAAATATGAACTTGTAATTGATGAAAATAAAATAAAAGAAGTTTCATACAAAGATGAGTTAGATAATTCAATTGTTATTAAATTTGAAAATGTGGTTCAAAATGAAGAGATTGAAGAAGACTTTTTTAGATTTATTCCACCATCTTATTACGATATTATAAAAAAATAAACATTTTTTAGCTACTATTTCGCCTAAGGTACAACAGACAATAGCTTGAATCTTCAAGAGGAAAGTCTGGGCTGCAGTGAAGTATGGTTCCATTTAACGAATGGCTAGGGTAACCTAAGGGACAGTGCAACAGAGAGAAGACCGCCAGTTTATATTGGTAAGGCTGAAAGGGTGGAGTAAGAGCCCACCAGCACTTTAAGTAATTTTAGTGGCTATGTAAACCCAACCAGCAGCAAGAAGAGATTGGTAATAAACTTCACATTTATGCTCTTCGCAAGATTGCTTAAGTAATTTAGCAACTAGATAAATTATTGTCAAAAACAAAATCCAGCTTACCGTTGTGCCTTATTATTTCTAGAGTTTAAAATAATCAATATATTATTATGAAGTAGGGTAATTTAGTTAAGTATTATAAAAAAAGTGAATATTTAGACACAAAAGTGTCTAAATATTAAAATCCTGCAGAGTATCCTCTACTTGAGTGGCTTTTAATTAATCCATAATAAGTTTTATCTCTTATTTGTTTAATCATATTTCTTAGTGTAAAGATAGAAGTATTCTTATCTTTCCAAGCATTCTTTTTAATTGTTTCTACATCAACAATTGTTCCTTGGTTTCTTAATATAGTATGGAAAATATTCATTTGAGTTTTTGTAAGACCCACATCAATATTTTTTCTATCAAAAACTTTTTTTAATACTTTATCATAGTAGAAACCTTTACCTAAATCAATTCTACTATCAACTTGCTGACTTAAAATCTCTTTTAAAGTTTCTTCAAGAGGTAAATTAAACTCTCTAGCTTTACTTTTTAGAAATCTTTCCATATCTTTTGTTAAATCAATTGTAATATTACTGCTCATAATGACACCTCATATTTTTATTTTAATTATAACACATATAATTATAGGAAAGCTTAAAATTGAGACATTTTTGAGACAATTCTTTTTAAATTTTTAAAAACGTGACAAATATAATAAGGAAGTATCTTATTTATTTTTATTCCAGAGCTTTAAAAACTCTTTTCTATTATAAATTTTAGCACCTAAATCAATCTTGTATTGTAGCTGCGGATGCCCTAAATTCCACATTTTATAATTATTACTTTTCAAATAATCATTTAATAAAACCAATTGTAATTTTCCCCAATTATTATATTTTTTATTTTTTGTAGTAAAACCTGATAATGATGTATAAATTGAGCCAATTTGATAGCCAATCTCTCCAGAAATGAGTTTTTTGTCATTTTTTTCGTATAATTCTATACAAAATAAATTAAAGTTTTCATATAAGTCAGAATTAAATTTAATGTTATTTAATATGTTTATATACTCTTGTGTTAACCATGAATTGGGATGATAAGTATTAATTTTATTTAGAACTTTTTCAAGATCTTGACTTATGTCAAGAATATAGTTATTTTCCTTTATCAATTTTTTTACTTTTCTAGGAATCTTAATATCATCAAAATGTAATACTGCGTAGTCAAATTGTATCTCAGGAAGTAAAACAAACTTTTCTTGGTAATACATTGATGTAGTGATAAATCCTTTTTTTGCAGCTTCAATATAAAACTCACATGATAAGTCATCACTCCAATAGTAGTTTTCTTTCATATTTGAGTATATATGATTATTTAGTATTTCTTCATTTTGTAAATCTTCTAATGTTAAATAGTAAATAATAAGTACTCCTTTATATAAGTTGGTTTTTTACAAAATCTAAATAATGTCCTTCTTCATCTTCTAGTTCATCATGGCTACCACTTTGAACTAATTGTCCTTCATTTAAAACATATATTATATTTGCATTTTTCACTGTACTTAGTCTATGTGCAATTGTTATGACAGTTTTATTTTCTAAAAACTCTTTTAAATCATTAAATAGTTTTGCTTCTGTGTGTACATCTAATGCAGAAGTAGATTCATCAAAAATAACTACACTAGGATCTGCAATAATCATTCTAGCAATAGATAATCTTTGTCTTTGACCTCCACTAAGTCTAATTCCATGTCTTCCAACAATAGTATCTAAGCCATTTTGCATATTTAAAACAGTATCTTTTAGTTGTGCTACTTCTAAAGCTTTGAAAATCATCTCTTCACTTACACTTTCGTTTCCCATTGTTATATTAAACCTAAGAGTATTATTAAATAATATAGGCATTTGTAAAACTAAAAAAATAGACTCTCTTAATGACTTTTTATCTATTGTATCACTACTAATATTGTTGTATTTTATATCTCCAGAGGTTTTTTCATAAAAACCTGCTATTAGTTGACTTAAAGTAGTTTTTCCACTTCCACTTGCTCCAATAAGAGCAATTTTGTCCTTTGGTTTTATTTCAAAAGAGATATCTTGTAAGGTTTTTTTATCTTTAGTATATGAAAAAGAAAGATTTTGTATTTTTATATGAACTGCACTATTTTTTTCTAAAACAATTTTCCCTGAATGCTCTTTATTAAGTGTAAATATTTTATTTATTCTTTTCATAGCTGCACTTGCAGTTGTATAAGAGTATTGCATAGAAAGAATGTCTTGCACGGGAGTCATAATAAACCAAATATATCCAAACATTGCAAACATCATACCAATACTAAGGTCACTATATGCAACCATTAATAACCCTGAAGCTCTAAGGATTTCAAAAGAAGCTAAAAAAACAGTAAATGAAAATCTCTCATAAGCAACACTTTTATAGTTGTACTCATTTGAAGTATTTTTTATGTTGTTGGCTTTTTTAATTGAATTTTCAAAAAAATAGTTCTCTTTATTACTTGCTTTTATTTGTCCAAATAGTTCTAAAGTTTCTCCAATATCATTTTGAAACTCTTCTATTGCTTGATTCTCTTCTTTTTTTAATACTCCAACTTTTTTTGCTATTTTTTTTGATATAAACATTATTATTGGCTGTATTAATAAAATCATCAATCCTAATACAGGGTGAATAGCAATCATTACAATAGACACTGCAATAAGAGTTAAAACAGAAGATACAAATTTACTAGCTCCTTTTATAATAAAGTCATCTAAAGTATTAACATCAGTTACTAAATTTGCAGCAATAGATCCACTTCCAAGGCCTTCATATTCATTCATACATACTTTCTCAAGATGTTTAATTGCTTTTTTTCTTATTTCAAAGGTTATGTATTTTGATATCTTAGTAAAAATTTTTGTTGTTATAATATTAAAAAGAAAATATAGAAACCTCAACAGTATTACAGCTACAGTTACAATAGCTATATAATAAAAAGCATTTCCTTCTCCAAAAATAGAATTAATATTATTTAAAAAAAAGTCTGGTTTATTAAGTAATACTTCATCTACCAAAGCAGGTAACATTAGAGGTATAGGTACACTAATTGCTATTGCTATGATTGTTACTACTTGACCAAGAATAAGTGCTTTTTTATTTTCAAGTAGTAGTTTAAAAAGGTATTTTAGGTTTATCTTTTGCATTTAAAATTTATTTGCTAAGTTTTTCGCAAATATCTAATTTCATTCCTTCATGATATTCACAGTTTAATCCACACTGATAAGTGCCTCTTGTATTTAAGTTTAATCGTTCTAATTCTTTTTTTGATTCAATTTGACACTGTTCTAAAGTTTTGAAAACTTTATATTTTTTACTTCTTTTTTCATTGCTTTTATCTGGATAAATTAAAGATGTCCAAGTCTGTTCTTTTTGTTGTCCACCAAAGCATCCTGATAAAATAACTGATGCAAAAATAGAAAGTAGTAGTGTTTTTTTCATATATCTCTCTTTTTTATGTTTATAATAGTTTTTGTTTACGATTTTTCTACAATTAATATGTTATCATATCAAAAATTATTTAAGAGAATAGTATATGAAAAAACACTTAAGTATTTTAATTATTGCACTTTTCGCTACATTTGCATTTGCAGAGAACTTTTCGGAGATGAGTACACAAGAGCTTATTTCTATAATGGGTTATGTTGATAAAAAAAATAAAAAGAAGTTCCAAAATGAATTAAAAAGTAGAATTTCTACAATGACTCCAAAAGAAAAAACAATGTATCAAAAGAACTTAAAAAAGATGAAGAAATAATGAAAATAAAACTATTACTTTTAGAGGATGATTTAACTCTTAGTGAAACAGTTGTGGATTACTTTGAAGAGCAGGGTTTTGATGTAGTAGCTGCTTATGATGGAGATGAAGCTAATGAGCTTATTTATGAACAAAAATTTGATCTTTTTTTACTTGATGTAAATGTACCTACAATGAATGGTTTTGAGCTTTTAAAACAGCTTAGAAAAGAGGGGAATAAAACACCTGCAATATTTATCACTTCTTTAAACTCTATGGACTCTTTAGAAGAAGGGTTTGAAAGTGGTTGTGATGACTATATTAGAAAGCCTTTTGAATTAAAAGAACTATTATTAAGAGTTCAAACTATTATAAAAAGAGAGTACTCTCAAAAGCAAGAGTTACTTGATATTACAGATAATGTAAAATTTAATACAAAAACAAATGAATTAATCAAAGATGAAAAGATTGTTCCTTTAAATCTAAAAGAGCTTAAATTATTGAAATTCTTTTTGCAAAATAGTGATGAGTTATTAGTTCATGAAAGAATATTTGAAAATGTTTGGGATTATGATGAAGAACCAAGTGATAATTCACTTAGAACCTATATAAAAAATTTACGAAAAATTTTAGGAAAAGATAAAATTGTTAGTCTTAAAAAGCTTGGATATAGATTTAACTCAAAGTGAAAAAAAGACCCTTTTAGGCTTTTTAACCCTATACTCTTTTTTTACAATAGTTATATTGCTATTTATTTCATTTTTATATTATTCATTTCAAAAAGATTTGATGCTTCAACAAAAAAGAGCTTTGATGCAAGATTATTCTAGTGAATTAATATTTAGATTAAAAGACTTACATATCAATTTTGATAAATATAAATTCTACCCAAGGGATGAAAATTTTAATTCTGCAATTTATGACAGCGATAAAAAGCTTATTTTTTCAACTTTAGAGTCAAAAAAGGTTGATTTTAATAGTGAAGTTTATACAACTGATTCAAAAATACACTTTGTTGAGCAACCAGAATCATACTATTTAGGTGCTAAATATGTAGTTTTAGAAATAGATGATAATCTAATTTGGTTTGAGAAGTTAAAAAAAGAGATTGCATTATTTATTTTAATAGCTTTTACTTTTATGGTTTTCTTTGGGTATTTTTTACTAAAGCTATTTTTAAAGCCAATGAGAGATGCTTTACATTTACTTGATAGATTTATTAAGGATACAACCCATGAACTAAATACTCCTGTATCAGCTGTAATTACAAATGTAGAAATGATAGATATTGATTCTTTAGATGAAAAGTTAGCAAAAAAAATAAAAAGAATAGATACAGGAGCTAAAACAATATCTAATATCTATGAAGATTTAACTTACCTTACATTAAACAATAAAATCATTTCACAAGATGAGAATATAGAACTTTCAAAAATAGTAAAACAAAGGGTTGATTACTTTAAAACCCTTGCTGATGTTAAAAAAATAGAGATAAAAACTTCTATAAAAGAAGATATATTTATTTTTTGTGATAATAAGAAGATATCAAAGTTAATTGATAATCTTTTATCAAATGCAATAAAATATAATAAAGTAAAAGGCATAATAAAAGTCTCTTTACAAGAGGGTAGTTTAATTATTGAAGATAGCGGAAAAGGTATGAGTAAAAATCAAGTTGAGCAACTTTTTGAAAGATATACTCGTTTTGATAAAAGTGTAGGGGGCTTTGGAATAGGTTTAAATATTGTTTCAATGATTGCAAAAGAGTATAACTTACATATTAATGTTCAATCAAAAGAAAAAGTAGGTACAAAAATGGAAGTAACATGGTAAAAATAGTTTTTATTCTTTTTTATTTTACAATATTTTTAAATGCAAATAGTATTTACGAAAATAATTGTGTATCTTGTCATAAAAAACTCCCTGTATCAATTGATAAATATTTTTATAGATATCTTTTAAAATATAGTAGTGAACGTAGCGTAAAAGAGGCAATGGCAACTTATTTAAATAATCCTACAAAAGAGACTACTATTATGCCAGAAGCCTTTATTAAAAGGTTTGGTGTAAAAAAAGCCACTACTTTAAATAATAGCGACTTAACTAAAGCATTAGATATTTATTGGGATAAATATAAAGTATTTGGTAAATTAGAATAGTAAAATAAATCTTTCACAATCACTGCACGATTAATATTTATACTTCTTTTATAAAAATCAAGGAGTATGATATGAAAACTACTAAAAAAATCTTAATAAGCTTAGCTGTAATTGCAGGAACAACTTTATTTGCAAGTGATGGAGCTAAAATTTATAATTCATGTGTTGGATGCCATGGTGCAAATGCTGAAAAACAAGCTTTAGGAAAATCAGCTGTAATAAAAGGTTGGGATGTAGAAAAAACTATTGCAGCTTTAAAAGGTTATAAAGATGGTTCTTATGGTGGACCAATGAAAGGTGTAATGAAAGGTCAAGTAACAAGACTTTCAGATACAGATATCAAAGCAGTTGCTGAACATATCAGTAAGTTAAAATAAGAACCTAAAATTTAATTTAGGTCTTAAAAGGTTTTATTATGAAAAAGTTATTATTAACAACAACATTTATAGTAAGTTCTCTTTTTGCAGGGGGTGATAGCTTTCATGACTTTGCAAAAGTAAAATACTCTGAACCTATTTATGAGTATGTTTATGAGCAAGAGCCTCAAAGACAGTGTGATGAAGTTAGAAAAAGAGTTGTAGATTATAACTCTTCTTATTCAAGAAATGATAGTTTAGGCGTTGACACTTTAGTTGGTGTAGCAGCAGGTGCAGTTTTAGGAAGTCAAGTTGGAAAAGGTAACGGTGGAGTTGCAGCTCAAATTGTTGGTGGGCTTTTGGGTGGAAAAGTAGCCCATGAAATTAGAAATAACTATCATAATGATGATTCAAATTATAAGTATGTTACTACTACAGAGTGCTATGATACTTATAAAAATGTTGAAAGAAAAGTTATTACTGGATATAAAAACTATTTTGTTTACAAAGGCGTAGAACACTATAAAGTGACAAAAAGACCTAAAAAAAGAGTAAAGATTACTCACTCAATAAGTTTTTAAAGCTAAGGTTTCCCTTAGCTTTATGTTAGAAGCCTAGTTACAATATTTTGATTGATATTGGCTGACTGTGCTACTCCATAAGCTCCTATTTGAGCTAAAATGTTTTGCTTATTAAAATTTGTTATCTCTGCTGTATAATTTAAATCAGAAATTGTCGAAACTGCATCTCTTGTAGATGTATATTGTGAAATTAAACTACTACCAGAACTTTGAAGTTGGTTTTGAGTAGAACCTAAATCCCCTCTATAATCATTTAATTTAGTTAAAGCATTATCAACATCTCCTAAATATGCTCTTGCTGTACTTGAATCAAATGAACCTGGGCTTTGGTTAAGTAAATTTTCTAATCCTACTCCTACTGTATTTGATTGAATAGAAGGTGTTTGTATTATATCATCAGATGAAGTTCCTGCTTGAAATTGTTGACCTTCAGTAGCACTTTTATCATCACTAGCATTTTGCAGTAAAGTTTGTTCATTATAATTAGTACTAGCTGCAATGTCATCAAAATTTTGTAACAAGTCTTTTATTTCAGTTAATATTTGTTCTCTTCCTTCTTGGGAAGTAGTATCAGTAGAAGCTTGTAATAGTTTTTCCTTTACTGTATCTAAAATATTAGACTGCTCACTTATTGATTTATCAGCAATTTGCAGTGAAGCTAAACCACTATTAATATTATTAATAGATTGAGATATTCCACTTGCCTCTGTTCTTAGCTTATCTGAAATAGCTAATGATGAAGCATCATCTGCAGCACTTGTAATCTCTTTTCCTGAAGAGATTCTATTAAGTGATTGATTTAAATTTATATAAGGCGATTGGTCAAGTTGTACATTGTTAATTTGCATAACTTCCTCCTTATTAGGCTATATAACAAATTGTATTACTCTTTTATTTAAACTAAAATTAAGCAAAATAATTAGTTCTAAATTGAAATAATGTTATTTAATAAAATCTAAAAATAATTTTTATAATGGCATAATTTAGAAATTGTATTATAAAATGATATAATATGTTGTTATATAAAGGGTTCATATTGAAAGTTTTAAAAAAGAAAGATAAAATATTGTTTAATAATAATGATATATCATTTGGCAATTTAAGTATAAATAATGATACTTTAACTCTTGAAATAATAAAAACACAACCAGCTTTTAGAAATCAAAAATATGGTACAAATACATTAAAAGGTATATTGAAATATATTTCAAAAGAACTAAAATATAAGAAGATTTATTTAAATCCTTTACCTTTAGATTCAGATGGTTTAAAATTGGAAAAATTAATTACTTTTTATAAAAAATTTGGTTTTATAAAAAGTAATAGAGCAGATATTTCATATCCATATTTAATGGAAAAAGAGTTATTTAGATAATATCAATTCACTAATATAGGAATTGATATAATAAAACATGCTCCTTGATTTTTATTTTCTACTTCTATTTTACCATTAAAACTCTCTTCAATAATTCTTTTTGAAATTGTTAATCCAATTCCTGTTCCTTTATTATCCTTTGTAGAAAATCTCTCTTCAAATATTTTATTTAGAACTTCTTTTTCAATTCCCCCAGCATTATCTTCAATTTCAAAAATAAGATATCCCTCTTTTTCATATGAATTTATAACGACTTTTTTATTCTTGATATCCTCTTTTTCACTAAATGCATCAAGTGCGTTATTAAGTATATTTAACAATACTTGTGATAGTTCATTCTTATATCCATTAAGTTTAACATTCTTATCTATATTGTCTTCTATTTCAACATTTTGTTTTCTAAATCTTAAGATTAGAATTTTTAAGATTTTATTAGTGCAATCTTTTATACAAAATTTAGTTTTTATTTTATCCGGTGATAAGAAACTTCTAAAATCATTTGCAGTATCGCTCATAAAATCTATGTTTTCAATGATTGATTTAGTATATTTTTCTATTTGTTCTTGAGTGAGATTTTTTAATTCAAGATTCATTTCTAAAGCTTGAGAAGTTACTCTGATTATACTTAAGGGTTGTTTCCATTGATGTATAATATTATCAATCATATTTCCCATTTCTGCAAGTTTGGCTTTTTGGGCTAAAACTCTTTCTGTATTTAATCTTTTTTCAAGTTCTTCATTTACTTTACTTTGAAGTTCCTCATTTAATATTTTCATTGCAGTTATATCTATTGCAATACCTAAAATATAAGTCTTATTAAAGAATCCTAAAAATGACATTTTAATAATTCTAGTATCATAATATAGTTTCTTATTGTTTTTTAGAGTTACAGTATCAAGAAATTTTATTTTTTGTTTTTCTAAAACATCAGAATCTTTCTTTTTTGAAGTGTAAGGAAGTTTTTTATGTGTAAAATCATAAGATTTTTTTCCAATTAGTTCTTCTTTTGATTTGCAGCCATAAAGCTTGATGAGAGAATCATTCACAACTAAGAATACACCATTTTTATCTTTAAGACATATTGGAAAAGGAATATTATTTATTAATCTATCTAAAATTCTTAATCCTATTGATTGTAGATATGCTCCAATTAAAACAAAAGGAATAGAGAGTATAAATATTATAAAAAAGAAGAATATAATACTTTTAGTATTTTCTTTGATATAGTTATTATATACTTTTTCTTTTATTGTATATATTATGTAGAAGTCATTATCTGTTATATGTACTTTGTTTATATAATAAAGCCAATTCCTTCCTTTAGTTTCTTTTTTCTCATTATTTAATAATTCTTCAATATTTGGAATCTCATCTTTTACTTTATGATTTGTTCCTTTTTGTGTACTCCAATTCTTTTTTTCATCTGGATGAAGTAGAAAATTCCCCATATGATCCATAAAATAAACATCAAATAGTTCTTTATTTTTTATTGAATTAATTAAATCTTCTGCTAAAAAATTGATAATAATAATACCCTTAAAATCATTATCTTTATAAATAGGAGTTGAAACCCTAATTGTAGGTTTAAAAGGAACTTCTATTTTTCCGTGTTCTACGTTTAAATCAAAATCTGATATATAGTATTCTTTATCTTTTAACTCTTTAGTTCTTTTAAAATAATACCTTTCAGCTTTATTTTGTAAAGTAGTTATAGTTTTTGTAGTATTATTATTGTCTTTGTCTATTCTAATAATTTCCTGACCAAGTTCATCTATAAATCTTAGTTGAAATATATTTTTATTTGCCTTTACAAAATCTTGAAAATCCTCATTTAAGTATTTAATAGTTTGATTATCACCATTTAGATATCTTTGTAAGTCTTTTGTTTCTTTTAAAGTATTTAATATAAGTTTATAGTGTGTAATTTCAGATTTTATAGTTTTATTTGTTTCTCTAAATTCAGTTTTAGCTAAATTAGCTTTTGAGTGATATAGTAGTTCGTTTTGTTGATTTTTTATATATATAAATACAAGAACTGCTAAAATTGTATTTATAGCACCAATTATAGCTAAAAACAAAAAAGTATTTTTTCTTACAGAAGTAATATAAGACATAATAGACTCCTTATATTCTATAATAACAAAAAATATAATTTAAAACAATAGAAAATATAATAAATCTATTAATTTTATTTATTATTAACTTGTAATGTATCCAATATGCTCATCAAGCTTTTCAAAAAAGTTTGTTCTTCCTCTTCTTATAAGCTCATCTAATTCAAATACACATGAAGCTGCATCTAAACTTTTTAGAATTACAAGTTTATTATCAATAAATCTATAAATATATAATCTTGTATCTATACTTGAGTTATTGTGTATAATAATTGAATAGTTTTCTAAAATATTATTGTTTTTAATGATATTTTTAAACTTTTCAAAACTATATTCTTTATCAATATATCGTGCTTGAATATAGTAAACATTTTTTTCTTTTATGTTATTGTCAATATAACTATTTTCAAACTCAATAAAACCTGTTTTTAAAAAGTTCTTGTCACAAGACTCTAATGTTCCATCTACAAGTGGAAGTTTTATATCTGTTTCTTCTTCAACATTACTATTTACTATTAAAGGATCATTTTCTTTTTGATAAGTATTAATTTGTAAATTTTGTTTATCAAACTCTATAATATTTTCATATCCTTTATCTTTTAAAAACTTTTTTAATAAATTAATAAAAGTTTGATAATCAATTGATGAATCTTTTTTATTTCTTGCTTGTTTTATAGAACCACTTTCTAAAAGTTTATTATAAAGTTTTGAAGAAGTTGGATTTTTTTCTTGTGTTAAGTAATGTGCAATAGTTTTTATATTTCTAAAAAGTAGGGTGTTAAGTAAACCTTTTTCATACTCTTCTTTTAAATACTCTTTACAATAACTTTCATATGCACTTCTTGAGATAGTTTGTATCTGCTTTGAATATTCTTCAATTTGTTTTTTAGTTGATAATCCAGAAAATAATAGTTTTCTTACATAATCAAGGTTCTTAGCAAAGGTGTCTTTTTTTGTAAACTGCTGTTTTTCTTCATCTAAGCATGAAATTAAATCATTAAAAATCTTTACTTTATCATTCATTTTTACTTCTTTCTATAATAAAACTTATATATAACTATATTAAAACTAATATTAAACTAATATAAAACTATAATTTATCTATAAAATTGTATGTTTATTATTGAAAACTAAAAATAGTAAGGTTTTGATAAATGAAAATAAATAAAGATTACAGAAGTATAAAAATAATTTTTTTTAAAAGGAAATTTAAGGCATAAAAAAAGGGCTCATCCTAAGATGAACCCTTTATAAGTTGAATAGAAAGTAAGATTACTTAGCTACAGCTTCTTTTAAAGCTTTACCAACTTTGAATTTTGCTACAGTTGTTGCAGGAACTTTAACAGTTTTGTCTGTTCCAGGAACTTTTGCAGTTCTTTCAGCTCTATCAGCTGTTGTAAATGTTCCAAATCCAATAAAACTAACAGATTCTCTTTTTACTAAAGTTTCTGTAACAGTTTCTAATACTGCATCAACAGCACCTTTCGCATCTTTCTTAGAAAGACCAGCTTTTGCAGCAACTGCATCAATAAATTCAGCTTTGTTCATAGACGAACTCCTTGTGTAAGATAAAAATTTAATAAACTTTATACTAACTAACCTTTAAAATAGCTAAAAAACCTGATATGTTGGGGGTAAAATGCTATAAAATTCAACTATTTATTATTTATACGTAGATTTTATGCTTAAAAGTCGACAAGAGTTCTCTAAAATTGCAATTCTTTTTACTAGATTATTGATATCTCTATCATACACATATGTACCTACTCCTTTGATAACCATAATGTGTTCTTGAGACTCTTTTAAATACTTTGTTATCTCTAAAGCATTTCTATCATACCATGAGTCAAAATTTCCAGGATCATAAACTTTTATTTTAGAAAATTCTGTTTTTCCAAAATAATCATCAAATATAATTTCATCATGTTCAAAGGTATATGCTGTTGTATAAATTGGCATTCCAAAAGCAATATATTTTGCTTCGTGTATATTATTATATATAGTTGCATGAACTTCTGATTCAATACTTGCAACATGCCATCTATAATCTCTTTTATTCATATTTAGTTTACATAACGATTTTTCTGTCATTTCATCAAAAATAGCATCAGAAGTATTTATTATAAATGTATTATGGTCAACTTTTGAAGATATTGCTCCATGATAGATACCAAAGAAATTTTTTCTAAACATTGTTAAAGATAAGTCACTTAAAAGTTTAATTGTATGTGGGTCTATCATTTTAAAAAACCTTAAATAATTTTTTCGCTATTATACATAAAAATTACTAAGGACAATTTTAATGCAAATTCCCCATATTCCAGTGCTTTTTCAAGAGACTTTAGATGCTTTTGAAGGTATAAATGATGGATATATTATTGATTGCACTACTGGTTATGGTGGTCATAGTGAAGGATTACTAAAACAATATTCTAATATCAAATTAATATGTAATGATCAAGATGATGAAGCGTTAATTTTTTCAAAAGAAAGATTAAAAGAGTTTGAAAATAGAGTTGTTTTTAATAAAGGCAACTTTGAGCATGTTATAGAAAAATATAAAGATGAGAATATAAAAGGTATTTTAGCTGATATTGGTGTTTCTTCTTTACAACTTGATAAAGAGGATAGAGGTTTTGGTTTTGAAAGCTCGGTTTTAGATATGAGAATGAATCAAAATCAATCTTTAGATGCTTCTGTTGTAGTAAATACATACTCTCAACATGAATTAGAAAGAGTATTAAAAGAATATGGAGAAGTAAGAGAATATAAAAAGGTTGCTTCTTTAATTGTAAATAATAGACCATTTTCATCTGCAAAAGAGTTATCAACTCTTTTATCAAAAAAAATGTATAAAGGCAAAATTCATCCTGCAACACTTCCTTTTCAAGGAATTAGAATAGAAGTAAATGATGAACTTGGTGTTTTAGAAAGACTTTTTGACTCTATTGAGAGTGCAAACCTTAAAGACTGTACGGTTGCAATCATCTCTTTTCATTCTTTAGAAGATAGAATTGTTAAAAACTATTTTAAAAAATGGACTAAGTCTTGTATTTGTCCAACTGATGCTTTTAGATGTACTTGTGGGAATAATCACTCACGGGGTAAAATAATTACAAAAAAACCAATAGTTCCTACTAAAGAAGAGATAAAACAAAATCCTCGAAGTAGAAGTTCCAAATTAAGGATTTTTAAATTTGATTAAACTAAATTCTAAAAACTCTCTTTTAATAGTATTTGGTACTTTAGCTTTAGCTCTTATACTATTTTTTCCAAAGATTTTTTTAGCAAACAACATATATTATGTAAGTAAAGATATAAATAAACTTTATGCTCATTATATCTCTTTAAAAGAAGAGAATAAATTTTTAGCTCAACAGCTAGAAGATATGAAGTTTAAAAATCAGATAGAAGACTCATTAATAATATACTCAATAGAAGAAGCATATGATAAAAACAATAATTGAATTCGCCCTTAGAAAACCTATATTAAATCATTTTTTACTCTTCTTCTTATTAGTTCTTTCAATTTTTGCTTATTTTAAAATACCAAAAGAGATTTTTCCACCTGCTTCACTTGATGCAGTTGCAATTACAGGAACATATGCAGGAGCAAGTTCAGATTTACTTGACAAGATGGCAGTTGAAGATTTAGAAGATGAATTGGTATCTTTAGAAGAAGCAAGTGATATAACATCAATAGTAAAAAATGGATTTTTTTCTATAAATATAAAGTTAAAAAGAGGTTTTGAAGCTAATGATGTGCTTGATGATGTAAAAGACATAGTTACTAAAACAAAAGTAAATCTTCCTAGTGATATGGATGAACCTATTGTAAAAGAAGTAATAGGTGAAATCCCTTTAATAACAGTTGTTATTTATGGAGAAGCTTCAAAGGAAAAACTGCTTGATGTAGCAGATGATTTAAAATCTAGAATTTCTGCACTTAAAGATTTAAGTTCAATATCTATTTGGGGAGATTCAGATAAAGAGTTATTGATAAAATTTGATGAAAACAAAATCTTAGCATATGGACTAAATCTTCAAGATGTAGTTAATTCTGTTCAAAATATAAGTTCTATTTTTCCTGCAGGTATTATTAAAGATAGTACTAGACACTATTATTTAAGTACTTTTAATGGTGAAAAACAAATAGATAAAGTTAAGAATACAATTATAAAGATAAATAATCAAAGAGTTTTATTAAAAGATATAGCAAGTGTTGATTTTAAATTAGCGGATGTAAATAATATCTCTCATTTCAATGGAAATAGGGATGTTTCAATTGGTATAAATAAAAGTGATACTGGTGATGCAATTGAGCTTGTAAAAAGAATAAAAGAGATTTTAAAAGAGGCAAAAAAGGATTATCCTTCTTTGGAGTTTGATACTCATACAGATACTTCGGTGTGGATTAAAAATAGACTTAATACTGTAGTTTCAAATATTTTGTTTGGACTATGTCTTTTATTTATGGCTTTGTTTTATTTTATTAATGTAAGAATTGCAGTCGTTATTGCTATAGGTATTCCAACTTCTTTTATGATAGGATTAATTTCAGCAGAAGCTTTGGGATATAGTTTAAATATGTTATCCCTACTTGGAGCTTTGATTGCTCTTGGTATGCTTGTAGATGAAGCAATTGTTGTTGGAGAAAACATATATAGACATATGGAGATGGGTAAAAGTAGGCTTCAAGCTTCTTTAGATGGAGCGTTAGAAGTTTATCCAGCAGTTTTAACAGCAACTGCAACTACTATTTTTGCTTTCTTGCCAATTTTACTTATGACAGGTGAAGTAGGGAAATTTATGAAAGTATTGCCTATTATGATTACAATACTTTTATTATCATCTTTAGTTGAAGCATTCTTTTTCCTTCCTTTACATGCAAAACAGATTTTTGATGTTCATAAAAAAGAGAAAAGATCAGATAGAATTTGGGAAGTAAATAAAAATATATATAGAACAATTTTATCATATTTATTAAAAAGAAAATATTTAGCTGTAATTATAATGGTTATATCTATTATTATATCAACTATATTTATTGCTTCACAGTCAAGATTTAAGTTCTTGCCAGACTTTGATTCAACACAATTATATATAAATGGTTCAGTTGGAGTTGGTAAAAAGATTGAACAGACAGAAAAGTTAGTTGAAAAGATAGAAAGAAAAATATTAGATGAATATGATTTTGCAAATAATATTGACTCAATTTCATCTGTTACAGGGATGAAACTTGATGGTAAAAACTTACCCCAAAGTGAAGAGTTTTATTTTCAAATTTTTGTTAACCTTTATGAACGAGCACCTCAAAATATTTTTGATAAATATATTAATCCTTATTTATCTCCAAAGTATGATGATACAAATATGATTAGGCAAAAATCAGCTCAAGAGATTGAAGAGGAGTTAAAAGAACTTCTAAAACCTTTAATTAATAGTAATGAATATGAAGAGTTCAAAATAAGTGTTCCAGGTGCAGGAATTGTAAAAAATGATTTAGAACTTGCCATTTCTGGATCAAACACACAAGCAATTAATAAAACAGTTAAAACAATAAAGGATAAATTGAACTCTATAGATGGGGTATCAAATGTAGCTGATGATATTTTAGTTGGAAATATAGAATTAAAGTTTAAAGTAAATGAATACGGACAAAAACTAGGCTTCACTGAAAATTATATAATCTCTTCAGTTAGACCTTTTTATTTTAAAGGCGCATACTCAAAAATGTTTGATGATAAGGGTATTGTTGAAGTAGTTTTCCAAAGTAAAAATAAAGATGAACTTTCCTCTTTAGATAGATTTGAAGTTTTAGTTCCTGGAACAACTCAAAAAGTACTTTTAAAAGATGTTGTTGATATTGTAAGAAAAAATGCTCAATCACAGATTTTTAAAGAAAATTCTAAAAGAATAGTCTCTATAACTGCAAGTATTAATAAAGTTACTTCATCTGAAGTCTTTGAACAATTAAATCCAATTCTTGAAAAACAAAGAGAGTTTGTTAATATTGATATTAAAGGTGAACAAGAAGAGAATGAAAAGGTTCAAAAAGAAATGGGGCAAGCAGCTTTATTAGCTATTATTCTAATTTTCCTTGCACTAATATGGATGTTTGATTCTTTAGTTAAGCCTTTAATTATTATCTCAACTATTCCTTTATCTATTTTTGGCGTATTATTAGGTCATTTAGTTTTAGGTTTAAATATTACTATGCCTAGTTTAATTGGAATGGTAGGACTTGCAGGTGTTATTGTAAATGATGGAATTATTATGATGGATTTTATTAAAAAAGCAAAAAATTTAGATGAGATGAAAGATTATGCAGTAATGAGATTGAGACCTATTTTATTAACTTCTATTACAACAATTTTAGGACTTGCTACTTTAATGTTCTTTGCTTCAGGACAAGCTCTTATTTTACAACCAATGGCTGTTGCCTTAGGTTTTGGTATTTTATGGGCAACAATTCTAAATTTATATTATGTTCCTATGATATATAGGCTGATTTATTTAAGAAAAGCAGAATAATTAAAACCTTTCTGCTTTTTTTAAAATTGATTTAATCATACTATTAAAGACTAAATAATGAATAGGAATTAACCCATACCAATAAATTCTTCCAAATAATCCTTTTGGATAAAAATAAGCAGACTGAATAAGTTTATTATCTTCAATTTTAAACTCAAGCCATGCTGTTCCTGGAACTTTCATTTGAGCATAAAGAAGTAATCTTTCATTTTCTTTTATATCCACTACTTTCCAAAAATCTAAACTCTCTCCTATACTAAGATTGTATTGATTTTTTCTTCCTCTTTTTAGCCCAACACCACCAAGCATTTTATCAATAACACCTCTTATTTCCCATAGAAAGTCAAAAGTAAACCAACCATCTTTACCACCAATACTTGTAAAGCTTTTGAATACTTGTTCTTTTGATAAGTTATTGATAAACTCTTCTTTTCTATCATAGAAAATTGCATCTGCAATCTCTTTGTCATGGTCTTTATCCCATATTTTACCTGAGTTGTCCGTATCAGACCAACGACTAATTACTTGATTGGTTTTTATCTCTTTAATAGCTTTTTTTACAGCTTTTATATATGGAATAGGTTTTATATTTGGAAAATATTTTTTTGCATTGTCATTTTGGATTATAACTTCTGATTTTAATCCTTCTATTAAAGCTTTTGCTACTTTAAACTGTACAGGAGTAAATAAGTTTAACCAATAAGATGAAACATTTATTGAAAGAAAAGGTAGAGGAATTATAATTCTTTTTAAATCTAAAGCTTTTGCTGTTTGAAGCATCATCTCTTTATAAGTTAATTGTTCACATCCAATATCTACTATAAGGTTTTTAGTTTCTTTTAAATAAATAGATTGCTCTAAGTAATTAAGTACATCATCTACTGCAATTGGTTCAGCCTTTGTGCTTACCCACTTTGGAGTTGTCATAATTGGAAGTTTTTCAGTTAGATTTCTAATAATTTCAAAGCTTGTACTACCTGAACCAATTATAACTCCAGCTCTAATCCAAATAGTTTGAATATCTTTATTTGAACTTAAAACCTCTCCTGTTTCAATTCTACTTAAAAGGTGTTCACTCGTTTGATCATTTTTTACTCCCAATCCTCCTAAATAAATAATTCTTTTAACATTACATTCATGGGCAATATCTAAAAAGTTTTGAGCAGATTCTTTATCTAAATTCTTGTAATCACTTCTTGAAAGAGAATGAACTAAATAGTATGCAATATCTACATCTTTTAATGCTTCTTTTAACTTCTCTTTATTGAAAGTATCCCCTTCTACTACTTCAACATCTGAAGGAAGATTCTTAGAAAGAGTTCTTCTATTTCTAACATATAATCTTAAATCTATATCTTTATTTTTTATAAGTCTTTGATTTAGTCTTCTACCGATATATCCAGTTGAACCTGTAAGTAGTACTTTCATGATATATCCTTTTTTATTTCATTATAACATTAGATAGTATCTTTTAGTATGTATTTTATTACATTTAATAGTAAATTTATATATAGTCTCTTTGTGAGACTATATATTTAGAAGTTGAATTTTCTTTTTAATTTAAAGAAGTAGATAATAGTTTTATATTGAATATAAATAAATGGAATCATTAATAGAAAATATGCAATAGAGTATTTATTTAGTACATTATTGAATGTTAGTCCAAAGTTAATAAAGAACATACCAAATACAAAAAATGCTACTCCTGGACATATTAAAGCAAAAGATACTGAAGACCTTGTTTTCTCATCTTCTACATATGTTTCAAAATATTTATTCATTTTCATTACTTTATATCCTAAGATACCAAAGATAATTTGGATAGAAAGAATACTTGAAGTTAGAGTAAATAAAGAGGATTTGCTCATGTTAGAATTGAAATTATGGTCTAATCCAAATGTTACTCTAATCATCATAATTCCTAAAAGTGTTAAAATAGGTAAGATTATCCATAAAGAAGGGCTAGCTTCTATTGAGATACCTTGTTCAAACATATTTTTAAAACCCATAGTAATTTTAATAATAAGTAGTAAAATAGCAAAAGAACCGAAGAATATAGCTCCAAATATTCCTAAAGCATTTATTACAATATTGTGACTCATAGCCCCTGGTGCTGCAAAACCTACAGATATCATTGATAAAGCGAATATTGAAATCATTTGAGAAAGATTATTATTTTTTGTAAAATCAAACTCTGCTTTTACTAATAGTCTTGAAAAGTAAGCAAAGATTATTTTTAATGCAAAATATCCTGCTACTAAAAATCCAAGTAAGGCAAAGGGAAACATAAACTCAACTATTGTCCATAAATTAGGTACAAAAACAGCACCTAATACAAAACACACGTTGATTGTCATTGCATAAGTTAATGGTATAGTCATTAGTGTAATCTCTGCATTTGAGTTTACAAGTGTTTTATAATTGTCAGTTTTTTTATACATATTAAACTGTTTTGTATTCCAAATTAGTAGTTTAAAGTGGAAAAAAGCAAATAATAGTATACCAATTAAAGCAATTGCAATTGTTATAGATAACCAAGTTCCTTTTATAAGCTGAGGAAATACATGATTAAATGTTGCCATTGGTGTATCTTTGTGTGGTACTAAAAACATTAAATACATAAAAAATGAAACAGATAGTCCACCAGCTCCAAGTGAAGCTAAAAAACACATCGGGTTAAATTTCTCTCTTAAAGTCATTTATATCCTTTAAATATAATTTTAAATTATGGAAATATACTTTAAATAATATTAATTTTTGATTAGTAATTTTATAAGTATAACTTATAGTTTAAAATATTTAATTCTATTATTAAGGGCACACTTGATAATATTTCATATGTATAAAATTTCTGTCAGTAAAGAACTATTTAACGATATTCAACTTAAAAAATTAAAGGTTTTAGAAAAAAGTACTTCTTCTTATTGGAAGAGAGAATTACTTGAGCCTAAAATCATAAATGACAAAATAAAATATAGTATTAAACAAATAGATAAAATAAAAATAACTAATGGATTAGGTGAAGATAAACCTCAAATGATTATTGAGTGTGTAAAAATTGATTACTCATTTAAAAAAGACTTATTTGAATTTTATTTAGGAAGAATCATTGAGCAGAAGAATTCAGACCTTGCTGAAGATTATAAAGATACATTGATACAAGAATTATTAAGAGAAAGAGCTTTACTTGAAGATAGTATGAATAGAGATCATTTAACAGGTCTTTATAATAGAAGAAAAATGGAAAATGATTTATCTATGTTTATAAATCAAAATAATAAAGATTTATTAACTGCAATTTTTATTGATGCAGATAGATTCAAAAGTATAAATGATAACTTCGGACATGACACTGGTGATAAAGCCTTAACTTATCTTGCAAAAAAGATTCAAAAGTATGCAGACTTTTTAAATGGTGAAGCTTATAGATATGGAGGAGAAGAGTTTTTAATACTTTGTTTCCTTCCAAAATATGAAATTGAACAAAAACTAACTAATTTAAAAGAAGAGGTTAAAGCTCATAAAATTTATCACCCAAAACAAGATATTAGTTTAACAGTTAGTATAGGGGTATCATTTTATAAAGATTGTAAAACAAAAGATGAAATGATAAAAAAAGCTGATAATGCAGTTTATAGAGCTAAAGAGCAGGGTAGAGATACTATTATATATAATTGAATAAATAAAATTTATACTTGACATAAGAAAAATAGTGGAGTATGATTACAAAATAAAGGAGTTTATTATGAAACTGCTTGTTTTATTTTTTACTTTAACAATTACTCTTTTTGCTTCAAATATTACACACTTTGCTTATGAGGGAGCTATAAATCCTGCAAGTAATGCTTTTGTTAAGAAGTCTATTTTAGAAGCAAATAAACAAAATTCACAATTTATTATTTTTGAACTTAATACGCCAGGTGGCTTATTATCTTCAACAAGAGATATTGTTTCTCAAATCTTAAATTCAAAAATACCCATTATTGTTTATATCTCTCCTAAAGGTTCTCAAGCTGCAAGTGCAGGAACCTTTATTTTATATGCTTCACATATTGCAGCAATGTCTCAAGGTACAAATGTAGGTGCTGCTACTCCTATACAATTAGGAGGTTTAGAAGAAAAAAACAGTAAACCATCTACTATGCAAACAAAAGTTATAAATGATGCAAGTGCATATATTGAGAGTTTAGCAAAACTTAGAAATAGAAATCTAAAATGGGCAAAAGATAGTATAATAAAAGGTGCGAGTATAGATTCCCAAAAAGCACTAGAACTTGGTGTTATTAATTTGCTTGCAAATGATTTAGAATCTCTTCTAAAAAACCTAGATGGCTTTGAACTTCAAATTGATAAAAAAACAGTTAAACTTAATACCCAAAATATAAATTTACAAACAGTTGAACAGGGTTTCAAAATAAAATTTTTATCTTATCTTTCTAATCCTACTATTGCATATGGTCTAATGCTTTTAGCTATTTATGGAATCTTTTTTGAATTAATTAGTCCTGGGGCTATCTTTCCAGGTGTTGTAGGTTTAGTAAGTGGAGCTTTAGCTTTATACTCTTTAAATATTTTACCTTTTGATACTGCTGGGCTACTTTTAATTTTAATAGGAATAGTTCTTATGATAGCAGAAGTATTTATAGTAGGTTTTGGAATACTTGGTATTGGTGGAATTATTGCTTTTGTATTTGGCTCTTTAATACTATTTGATGAAAAAACATTGGGTGTTGATATCTCTTTATCTTTAATTGTTGCTTTTACTTTAGTAAGTATAGCTATTTTTATATATTTACTTAAAATAATTATTCAAGAAAGAAAACAAAAAGCGAAAACAGGAATTGAAGAGTTAATAGGAGCAACAGCAAAGGTTATTAAAAAGAAAAATGGTATTTATAAAGTTTCAATTCATTCTGAAATTTGGAATGCTAAAAGTGAAATAGAGATTGAGGATGGAAGTGAAGTTATTGTAGAAAATATTAATGGCTTAGTACTTCAAATAAAACCTAAAAAGGAGTAAAAAATATTTATGACTACTATATATATTGTTTTTATTGTTATTGCAATAATTGCAGCATCAATTAGAATTCTAAAAGAGTATGAAAGAGGTGTAATTTTCACCTTAGGAAGATTTTCTGGAGTTAAAGGACCTGGATTAATTTTAGTAATTCCTTTTATTCAAAAGATGGTAAAAACAGATTTAAGAACTTTTGTTCATGATGTTCCATCTCAAGATGTAATTTCTCAAGATAATGTTTCTGTAAAAGTAAATGCAGTTGTTTATTATAGAATAGTGGATTCTGAAAAAGCTATTATTCAAGTTGAAAGTTTTAATGATGCAACCTCTCAACTTGCACAAACTACTTTAAGATCAGTTCTTGGAGGTCATGATCTTGATGAAATGCTAACAGAAAGAGAAAAGTTAAATGAAGATATTCAAGAAATACTTGATAAACAAACAGATGCTTGGGGAATAAAAATCTCAAATGTAGAGATAAAACATATTGATTTAGATGAAAGTATGATAAGAGCTATAGCAAAACAAGCAGAAGCAGAACGTCAAAGAAGAGCTAAAGTTATTAATTCAAAAGGTGAGCTTGAAGCTAGTCAAAACCTTTTAGAAGCAGCTAATGTATTAGCAAATAATCCACAAGCACTTCAATTAAGATTTTTACAAACATTAAGTGATATATCAAGCGATAAAACAAATACTATAGTTTTTCCATTTGGAAGTGAATTAGGTAAGCTTTTTAATCCAAAAAGTTAGAACTAGAGTTTAAAAACTCTAGTTTTAAGATTATTTAGCGATTTGATTAGCAATTGCTTCAATATCTGCATCAGAAAGACCAGCAACTTGACCTTTCATTAAACCTTTCATTGGTCCACCATAAGATCCATCTTTATAACCTTTCATTGCAGAAATGAATTCAGCTTTAGTCATATCTTTGATAATCTTAGATTTTCCCATTGCAGACTTTTCCCCATTTGCTCCATGACATGCAACACATTTTGCATATGGATTAGCAAAAGCTGCACATGCAAGAATTGATGTAAGAAGTATTACTTTTTTCATAAGAGTTCCTTTTTTTTAATTATTTCTTAGAATTTTAACTTAATAAACTTAATTTTGCTTTGATTTATATCAAATATAAAATAATTTTAAGTTAAATACCTATATTCGTTACTTTTATTAATAATTGTAATATTAGATTGTGTAAAAATTGTGGGAAAAGTGTAGAAAAATAAGTGACTATTAACTAATATAGCTAGGCTATATTAGTTGTCTTTTAGTAATTCTTGTTTTAATTCTTCTTTATTTATTTTACTTTTGTCACTAGGAACTAAAGGTAGTGATTTTTTATAAATAATTTTATTTGGAATCATATATGAAGCTAAATGTTTTTTTAATTCAAAGATTATCTCTTTTGAAACAATCTCACTTCTTGAACTATAAACCATAACTATCTCTTCTTCTATTTCTTCATTAGCAATTGAGAAGATTGCACATTGGTCTATTTGTGGTAAGTTATTTGCTACAACTGATTCTATTTCAAAAGGACTTACTCTAAATCCTCTTGTTTTAATCATATCATCATGTCTAGAAACAAAATAGAAGTAACCTTCTTCATCTTTATAAACATAATCTCCTGTTGCTACAACTATTTCATCTGTAAGTTGTCCTTCTAGATTAATTACATTTTTTAAAATATCAATTGATTTAAATCTCTCTTTTGTTTCAATAGGAGCATTCCAATAGCCTTTATAGATATAGCCACCTCTATGAATTAGTTCTCCTACTTCTCTTGGTTTACATTCATAACCATCTTCATTGATAACGTAAAGTTCAACATCAGGAATAGCTTTACCAATAGAATTAGGTCTAATCCAAATTTGTGAAGGTTCTAAATATGTTGATCTAAAGGCTTCTGTTAATCCGTGCATTGAGTAAAATTTAGCGTCAGGGAAGTATTTATCTAAATCATTTAACATCTTGTGTGTAACATTACCACCAGAAGAAGTTAATACTCTAACTTTAGCTAGTAAATCTGCACTTGGAAGTCTATGTTCATCTTCATCAAACATTGAAGAAATATTAATAGGCATTAAAGGTACAACTGTAACTTCATCATTGATTAAGTGATTAAAGAAATCCCCTGCAAGAATAAATCTATGTAAAGCTAAAGTAGCTCTTTTATATAGTGAGCAGAAAATTTGATTTAATCCATAATCAAGATTGAAAATAAGTGTTCCAGAGATAATGTCATCTTCTTTTAAGTCTAAGTATTGACTTACAACTCTTGCACTATCTATTAAGTTTCTATGTGAGATAACAATACCTTTTGGAGTACCTGTTAATCCAAAAGAATAAGTAATAACAGCATTATCATGTCCATTTATTTCACAAGTATATGGTTTATTGTAGTATTTGAATATTTCTTCAAATGAAGCAATATCTTTATGTGTAGTCTCATAAGAGACAATATGTCCGTCAAAATTTATCTCTTCAATTGACTCTAATTTTAATCTATCAGTAATAATACATTTAATATCGCAATCTTTAATTATATATTCAACTTGTTCTGGCTTTAAAAGTCTAGTAAGGGGAACTAATACATAATCAGTAGATAAGATACTAAGAATAGCAATTACTTGTTCTATACTTTTTGTAGAATAGATACCAATTCTACTTCCCTTTGGTAAATCTAGTTCTCTTAGATAAAATGCTATTTGATTTACTTTAGTAAATAACTCATCATAAGTTATTTCTTTTTCATTGAATTTTATTGCAACTTTTTCTGGGTGAGATGCTTGTGCATCTTCAATAAGTGTTCTAATACAATTTATAGACATATTTCTTCCTTAAAATTTGTCCCAAATTTGAAGGGACCTTATTTAATAACTTCTTTTTAGTAAAGGAAATAAATTCCTTTTAAAAGAAGCAAAACTCTAAAGGGCTTTACGAGTAAAGCCTTGAGGTTTAATTACTTTTCTAACATTCCAAGAGTCCATACATCATAATTAGTATCCATTACGATTGTAGGATTATGTTGTGAATTCAATATTTTCTTATAGAAGAATGTTACTATATCTTCTATTTCTTCTTGTTTTAATACTTTTGTTATTCCACCTGTGAATACAACAGAATTTAAAGCATTTAGCTTTAAGTTTACATAGGCTTGCCTATATGCTGATACTTTGCATAATACTAAAAAAATAGCAAGTTGCATTAAAACTCTTGTTGCTTTTTCACTTGATTCATCAAAAATATGTTCTGTAACTTTTAAGTGAGATAATAGCTCATAAACAAATTCATTGTTTTTTGCTGCAAAGATTAAAGACTCTTTTGATTTATAAACACCAAGTTTTTTAAATACAAGTCTGTCATACTCATTTTCAGTAACCATATTCTCTTCAACTAAATCTTTAGAGTAGTGAATATCTGTAGTTGCTCCACCAATATCAATTAAAATATATGGATCTGCAACTTTGAATTTTGAATCAATCATTGGTAGAGTTTTATTTACAATATATGGAGTAGAAAAAATCTGATTTGAAGTAATATCATATAGATGTTTGATATCTTCTTTACCCATAATATCTGCTTGATAAAGATTTGTTAAATACTCTTTTAGATTTTCTTCTTCAACATGAAGTTTTTCATTAATAATATTTGGTAAAACAACAAGGTTATTTATATTTTCTTTTAAAAATGCAGAATCATTTTCACTTCCAACATATACGATATTTGAGTAGTTTAAACCATCTAAAAATTTAAATAATCTTTCATCAAAGATATTTGAAACGCTATCAATTCCACCAACAACTATTACAACATCAATTAAATCACTTGGAATAGAAGTTTTCTCAATATCTCTAAATAAAACAGTATCAATAATATTAATACCAGAATTAAAAGCAATATTTGTTGCATATTTTAAAGAAAAAGAGTTCGTAACACCAATAATAAGAGTACTTAATCCACCATTTGCAGAAGAACAAATATGTATATTTTCTTTATCATAATTTTTAATGATTTCACCACATTTATAAGTTAAATCATCAAAAATATCTTTATTAAAATCTCTAAAATGTTGTTGTACATTATCTTTTGTACATAGTTTAAAGTATGTACTTCCCACGTCAATTAGTAGTTTATTTTCATTCATTTTATTTGCTAAACTCATTGCATAATTCCTATATCATGGATAATATCATTTACAATAGATGTTGTATCTTTATTTAAATCACATTGATTTTTTTCATACTCAAAGCATCTATTGGGAATTGGAACTTTTCCTCTTTTTATGATTCTAATATTTTTATTTTTATCTCTTACTGTAATCATTTCATTATTATTAATAATATGAGGAGAGAATGGTACATCTATAGTTCCATTTTTAATAGAGTTAAATACTTTTCTCCAAAGAGTATCTGCTGGGTCATTAAATACAGCTTCCATAATAGCCATAACTTCAGCAGTTAAAATCTCTTCTTCTTGCTCATCAACAATATTTGGTAGACCATTTAAAATTCTTAATGTATATTGTGTATTTGCAACAGTTTCTGCATTTGCTTCTTTTGTAGGAATTCCAGATGCTTCTTGTTTTGTTTTTGTAATAATCTTATTAGCTCCAACCATAGAAGCAATTACTGTACTCATATTTATAAGTTGAGATGCATAATTTTGATCCATAGGAAATGCTCCCATCCATTGGTGATAAACTAAGTGAATATCTGCATCTGTTACACCAATTTGCTCAGAATAATACTTAGCCAGTTTTCTAATAACTGCACCCATTACAATATCTTGATTCATAGAACCAGTTTGAGAAAAAGATACAGAGAATGATTTCACACCTTCTTCTAAAGATAATAACATCTCTAAAAGTTGGATTACAATAGTAATACAAGGAGGAACAAGTGTTGCTGTTAAAGGACCAAATGATTCTCTATTAATTGGTTCATTTAGTTTTGAATATTCAGCACAAACTCTTTCTACATATTTCCAGTAAAGGAAAGCTTTATCTAAAGGAAAGTTCTTAGAATAAGGTAGCAAATATGTAATTGGACCACCTTCAATTTCAAAGATACCAGATGCAATAGCAGTTTCAATAAGTAATCTTGCATCAGGAGTACCATGTCTTAAAGAGATTGGTTTATTAAAGTGAGTCATCATTTTTCTAGATGTTCTATATCCATGGTTAATTAGTGGATAACCATTTAACATATCTACTTCGTTTTCTTCACTAAGTCTTAACATTTTTTTTGCAGTTGCATAGTCGTTTAATCTTGTATTTGAATCAATAGTACAAGGTAAAACATCTACATTTGCTTTATCAAAAAATTCATAAAGAGCAAACATCTTATCGTAAGTTGGAAAACCACCTCTTGGTTGAACTAGCATTTTGTTTTTTGTTTTAAAGTTATAAGAGATAAATAAATCTTTTGAAGCATTTTTTACAAACTCTTCAACTTCTGCAAAATCAAAATTATCAACATATTCGTTGTTTAATATGATATTTCTTTCTTCTTGTAGTAAACTCATTTATTTCTTTCCTTCATGAATTTTTCTAACTCATCTAATCCAGTATTTAAGTCAACCTGGTGAAATACCAAATCAAATCCATAGTTTTTGAATCTAGGAACAATATCAGAAGCATCTCCTGTTCCTACAACTAGGTTTCCACCAATCATAAATACTACATTATCAAGAAGATTTCCATATTTTGCTTTTAAGATTTTAACTTCTCTACACCAACCTTCAGCTTCTCCATTTAATGAAGAAATTAGAAGAATATCTGCGTTAGTTTCTACCACTGCATCAACAAACTCTTCTAAGTATGTATTTACACCTAAGTTAAATACTTCAAAGCCTCTAGCTTGCAGTGAAAGTTCTATAAGTCTGTTTGCTACAACGTGGATGTCGTTTCCAACTACACCTGTTACTACTTTCATTTGATTACCTACATTTTGATTATTATTAAAAGGCAAATAGTTTAGCTAAAAATAGGTTACATTATTATTAGAATGACTTGTGAAAAGTACCAAGAAATCACAACTATTTACTTTATTTCGTAAAAGTTGCAAAATTGTTTTATGTTAATTGTTTACTAAAGAATATTTAGATTAATGTCATTTATTGAATCTTTAGCAATTTTTTTTGCAAGTTTTGTATTATATTTTTGTATTAACTCTTTACTGTTATTAGGTAAATAATAAGTTGGGTCAAAAGAATATTTAATATTTTTACATATATCTTTTGAGAACTTTTGTTCATAAATCTTTGAAAAAATAACTTTTTCTTCTTTAGAAATTAAATCAATTTTTGTTTTTAATTCAAACTCTTTTTTCTTACAAGGTATTTTAACATTTCCATATTCAATACATTTTCTTGCATTGTTTTCAATTTTATAATTTAAGCATCTTATTGTATTTGTTGGTTTATAAAATTTTTCATAATTCATATTAGAACTTAGAATTTCAGTTCTTATTGTTGCATCAGTTTTTTCTTTTTTTACTGCAATTTGTTTATTATTTTGCTTTTTTAACTCTTCTTTTAGATGTTCTTTTAGGTTTAAATTATCATTTTCTATATTATTTACATAAATAGTTTCAATATTTTTATTAATTTTTATTTCATTATTATTAGAAATATCATTTTTTTTATTACTGCAAGCTATAATAAATATTGATAAAAGTGCGGTAAATAGTATGCTTAAAGTAACTTTCATAAACTCTCCTTGATATTAGAACTAAAATTATAGTATAAAAAAATTAATTAATTAAGATAATTAACACTCACTTAACATTTTTACATTAAAATTACGCCATAAGAAAATTAAAACCTCCTACTACTAATAATTTTAATTTTCGTCATCATTACAACTGAATATAATTGAATATAGCCTCGCTTTATAAAGTGAGGCTTTTTTTTTCTTGATTTTAATACAAGTTGATATATCATTATTAAAATTTTTTAGGCAAACAATGGAAAGTATTAGTATTTTAACGATAATAACAATAGCATTTTTAGGTTCTTTTGGACATTGCATTGGCATGTGTGGAGGAATTGTAGTAGCATATTCAAGTACAAAAGTAAATAGTACTTGGAATAAAACAAAACAAGCAAGTTCTCATGTTTTATACTCTTTTGGACGAATTACAACTTATGTGATTTTAGGTGCTATCTTTGGTTTTGTTGGTTCTGTTGTAACTTTTGATAATACAACAAATGGAATACTTTTAATTGTAACTGGTGTCTTAATGGTTTTAGTAGGTCTTTCACTAAGTGGAAAACTTAAATTTCTAACTTCTATAGAACACTCTGTATCAAAATCTGAACTTTATCAAAAAAGTTTTAGAAAGCTTTTAAGTTCTGATTCTTTATTTAGTTTTTATTTTCTTGGTATGTTAAATGGTTTACTTCCTTGTGGTTTTGTCTATGTTTTTGCAATAACAGCAGCAAGTACAGCAAGTCCTATTTGGGGTGCTTTTGTTATGCTTATATTTGGACTTAGTACTCTTCCTGCAATGTTCTCTTTAGGTTTTTTTGTAGGAATATTTAAGCAAGTTGCTCTACGAAATCTATTTGTTACTTTAGCTTCTATTTTAGTGATTTTATTTGGTTTATATACTATTTATAATGGATATAACTTTATGAATAGTGAAACTAAAACTATACTTACACCTTATAACTAGTATATTACAGTTATATTACCTTTAATTTTATGCAATAAAATTCCACAAAATTTATAAGGAGGTAATAAAGTATGGTTAAAAGTTTTAAAAAATACTTTTCATTTTTTGGTATATTAAATGCTACTGCAACTGTAAAGATAAACTCACTTCTTAATAGTTTAAACTATCTTATAAATATTGATATACCAAAGATTATGAAAAAACTTCATGTTTCGCAATTAAAACCCATCAAACTTTATTCTACTAATAAATGCAACACACAAGGAAAAAATTAATGCAAAAGAAAACTACATGTTTAAGCGTAGTTGCTTCGCTTATTTTAGCAACAAATCTTTATTCACAAACTGAACAATTATCAACTATTGAAATTTCATCTTCATATTTAAAATCAAATGAAAAAACAGCAACTTTTTCAACTGAAATATATACTAATGATGAAATAAAAAAATCAAAAGCTAAAGATATATATGATTTTTTAAATTCTCAAACTTCAATTAATATTGCACCTAGTTATGGTAATAGTTTTACACAAAAGATTGATTTACGTGGATATGGTATAGGTGATGGATATCAAAATGTTGTTGTATCAGTAAATGGAAGAAGAATTAATAATATAGATATGCAACCACAATTATTATCAGCTATTCCCCTTTCAAATATTAAAAAAATAGAAATTATAAAAGGAAGTGGTTCTGTTCAATATGGTGATGGAGCAAATGCAGGAGTTATAAATATTATAACAAATGGTAAAAATGACAACTATATTATGGCTCATATGGGTAATGATGATACAAAAGGAGGTACACTAAGTTTAGGTTTTAATAATGAAAATCTTATTATAAATGCTCTTTTAGATTATAGTTCTACAAATGGTACTAGAGAAGATAGTTCAAATACTAAAGATTCAAATCATAATAGAAATAGAAAAGTTGAACTAATCTATTTTCCCACTGAAAACTTAGAGTTAAGAGCAGGAAGAACACTTTCTGACATGCGTTTAAAATATGCAGGTTCTTTAACAAAAGATGAATATAAAAGTAATCCAAATCAATCAAATGGTTTTACTGAACAATATTTCAATAGTTATTTAACAACTTTAGGTGCAACATATAATTTAAATAAAAATTATTCATTTGATGTAAACTATAATAGAGAAGACAAATTAAGTGAATTTGTTGGAAGTTCAAAGTCTCAATATGAATATGAATCATTTAATGCTTCATTTAATATCAAAAAAGATGATTATTCTATTGTTTTGGGGACTGATACTTTTGATGGAGATAGAATAAGTTCATCTAATATTACAAATAAAACAAATAAATCTTTATTTGTATCTGCTGATTATCAAGTTTCAAAAGATTTAAAGTTTTCAGCAGGTATGAGAAGAGAAAAAGTAGAGTATGAATATAATCCAACAAGTGGAAATAGTTTAGGTACAGCTGAATATTTAAATGCTTATGATATTGGTGTTAATTATTCTTTATCTGATTCTTCATCTATTTTTGCAAATTATAATAGATCTTATCAAACACCAGATATTGATAGATTTTTTTCTTCAAGTTGGACTAATATTGGTGGTACATGGGTTCAGACAGTATCTTCATTTAATGGTTTTATTGAGCCAGCTAAAGTAAAAAATTATACTATTGGATATAGTAATATTCAAAAAGACAATAAACTTAAAATATCACTTTTTAGAAGTGAATTGACTAATGAAATCTATTATTACAATGTGGGTGGAGCAAATAAAAACACAAACATTGATAAATCTCATAAATATGGATTAGAGATTTTTGATAAATATTTAATAAATAAAAATTTATATGCTTCAATTAATTATTCTTATATTATTGCAAAAATAGATAATGAAAATGAAGAAAATGGAGCTTACGATGGTAAAGATTTACCAGGAGTATCTAAACATAATCTTACATTAAATTTAGGATATACTTACAAGAAATTAAATACAATTTTATCTTATACTTATAGAAGTAGTGCATATGCTGCAAATGATTTTGAAAATAATTTTGAGCAGAAACAAGAAGCATATAAATCAACAGATTTAAATGTTTCATACGACTTTAAAAATATAGAAGTTTTTGCAAAAGTGCAAAACTTATTTGATGAAGACAATGGTTTATGGATAAAAGATGATTCTATTTATCCTGTTAACTTTGAAAGAACATATTATGCAGGAATAAAATACAAATTTTAAAACATATGATTGAAAAACTATGAAAAAATATTTATTAACTTTTCTTTTTATTGTCAATCTTTTTGCTAATAATCAAAGTGAGCAAAGAATTATAACACTATCTCCTTCTTTAAATGAGATAGTGTTTGCTTTAGGAAGTGGTAAAAATATAGTTGCAAATACAAAGTATTGCAACTATCCAGAAGAGTCTAGAAATATACCTAAAGTTGGTGGTTATGCTTCAATATCATTAGAAAAAATGTTAAAAGCAAAACCAACTTTGGTTCTTGCTCAAAACTATGATGAACAACTTCTTTTAAATTTAAAGAAATTAAATTTAAATTATCACTCTTTTAAAACAGATAATTTAAAATCTATAAAAACTACTATAAAAAGTGTTGCAACGCTTTTAGGTAAAGAAGAAAAAGCAAAAGAACTAATTTTAGATATTGATAAAAAGTTAAATGAAGTTTCTAATATAGTAAAAAATAAAGATATCTTAATAGTAATTAGTCCAAGAGAAGATTTACAAAAGTCAATTTATGTAACAGGTAATAACCTGTATTTTAATGATATAATAAAAGCTTCAGGAAACAAAAATGCATACAAATCAAAAAGTCTTGCTCAACCTGTTGTAAATGTTGAGAAGATAATACATATGAATCCTGATATTATAATTTTACTTGCACCTTATATTCACGACAATAAGATTAGTTTTAAGCAGTTAAAAAAACCTTGGAAAAAACTCCCTGTAAAAGCAAGTAAAAATGATAATATTTATATTATAGATAAAGAGTATGCAGGAATTCCTAGTCACAGAGTAGTTTATTTTATGGAAGATTTTAAAGATATATTAGTAAATGTTAGAGATAAATAGTTTTTCAAATCATATTTTAAAAGATATTTCATTTTCTTTAAAAGAGAATGAAAACCTTATAATCCTTGGTGCCAATGGAGCAGGGAAGTCAACTTTAGCTAAAGTTCTTTCAAATCTTATCTCAAATGATAAAGTAACACTTCAAAATAAAAATATCATTTCTTTAGATGATAATCAAAGAGCAAAACTAATAAACTATATTCCACCTAAACTTGAAGTATTTGATGAATATATCTCAGTTTATGAATTTTTAGAACTATCTTTTATAGATAATATAGATAAAGAAAAAATTGATAAAACAATTTCTTTACTAAAACTAGATAAAATCAAAAATAGAGCTTGTAATGCTCTAAGCTCTGGGGAAAAACAGCTTTTATTACTTGCTTCAAGTATTATTCATAATGCTAAGATTACTATCTTTGATGAGTTAACAGCAAATATGGATATCACAAGAGTAAAAGAGGCTTTTGAGATTTTTAACTCACAATATTTACAACAAAAGATAATCATAACTCACAATTTAGACCTAGCTTTTCATTTAAAATACAAAGTTTTATATTTAGAAGATGGAAAACTTAAGTTCTTTGGAGAAAGTTCTGAATTTTTTTCAAAAGAGATTTTAGAAAAGTTTTATCACAACTGTTTAGAAGTAGTAAATAATCACTTGGTGGTAAAACTATGAGTTCAATGAAGTCTTTAGCTTATATTTTAAGTTTTATTTTGATTTTTTCTTCATGTTTTATTGGAGAAACCACAATTTCTTTAAATGAAATATTTGATAGTTCAACTACTTCATATATGATATTTTGGGAACTTAGAGTTCCAAGAGTAATCTTAGCCTTTTTTGTTGGAGCTGTTTTAAGTCTTAGTGGTCTTATTTTTCAAACTATTTTTAAAAATATTTTAATAACACCATATACTTTAGGAATAGCAAGTGGAACAACACTTTTTACAGCTATTTCAATAGTATTTTTTCCTATGGTAGCTCTTTATATTTCAGGTATATTAGGCTCTTTTATCACTATTTTTATTCTATATTTTATTTCGAAACAGATAAACAAAAATGCAACTTTTGCCTCAACTAATTCCATTCTTCTAATAGGTATTGCCTTATCGTTTTTTTATTCCTCTGCTTTGATGTTGATATTCTTTTTAAGTACTCTACAAGAGAACTATTCAATTGTAAGGTTTACCCTTGGAAGTCTTGATGTAGTAGGGTATAACAGCTCAATAGCCGTATTTTTGGTTGCACTTATTCTTTTAGTAGTATCTATAATAAAAAGAAAAGAGATAAAACTTTTACTTCTTTCAAATGATATCGCGTTTTTAAAAGGACTAAATGTAAATAGATTAAATCTAATACTTCTTATGACTATCTCTTTATCAGTTGGAGTATGTATTAGTTTTGTTGGTCCAATTGGCTTTGTAGGGCTTATTATTCCTCATATTTTAAGACTTATTTACAAACAAAGTGCCGATAAGCTTATTTTGCCAGTATTTTTTTATGGTGGTGTTTTTTTAGTACTTTCAGATTTGATTTCAAGGGTTTTAAATACAGCTTCATCTTTACCTATTGGAGTGATTACTTCATTTATAGGTGCGCCATTTTTTGTATATTTATTATTTAGAAAACATAAAAAAGAAAACTAAATCTTTTTAAAAAAGCTAAAAGGTTAAATTTCTTTTAGCTTTTTTATATAAAAATGTTTTAAAGATACTTGCTAAAAAGTATATTTAAATCCTAAACCTATAATTCGTCCTTTTGATGGTGCACCATATTTTACAGAAGTTGCATTATCGTAAAATCCGTATAAATCATAATATTCATCAAAAATATTTTTACCGTAAACATAAAGTTCTTTATTTCCTGAAATTAAACCAACATGCATATCAACTCTATTATAAGCATCTAAATCATAATGGTTTTGTACATCCGCCGCTCTTTTAGACATGTAGCTATAATCTAATCTGGTATTTAATTTAACACTAGAATTTAAAATTTTTATTTTTGGTAATACTGTTTGATATGCTAAAGAAATTGTACTTTGAAACTTAGGGGTATCTGGAACTTTATTACCAACATTAACAGGACCACCTAAAGAATTGTTTACATAATCTCTGATTGTTGCATTGGTATAAGCAAAGTTTCCTGATAGATTAAATTGTTCATTGATTAACCAGTTAAAAGCTAATTCATATCCTATACTTCGAGTGTCAGCATTTACTACAAAAGAAGAAACACCTGTACTATCAATCATATAGTTATCTTTTACACTGGTATAAAAAACCGAACTATCAATTCTTAATTGATTATCCAAAAGTTCTGATTTTATACCAAATTCAGCTGAGTAGATACTTCCAGCTTCATATTTTGCATCTCCTTTATTTTCTCCATAATCTTGAAATCCTCCTGGGTTATACCCTTTTGAAACAGTTGCATAAAGATTTGAATCTTCATCTAAAGCATAAGTTACTCCCAGCCGTCCTGTTGTAAAATTATCATTTAGTTCGTCATCATCATAAACACTATTGAAACTTTCAGTATAAGTGGCATTATATTTTTTATAATCCCAAGTTTGTCTAACTCCTGCTGTAATTTTCCATTTATCATTTATTGGAATTGTACTTTCTGCATATATTCCATACCTTTTTGTATCAAAATTTCTAAATTGATGATTTCCTGGGTATACTACAAAGTTTGCACCACCCATACGAGAGTGATTATATGTTCTATCCGAATCTAAAAAACTGGCTCCTACTACCCAAAAAATATCATTACCTGATAAAGAAGAAAGTCTTAAATCTTGAGTAAATACTTTATCAGAAGATTCTTGTTCTCTCCAATACTCATTAGAAGAGCCCATCATCGCTTTATAAACAAGATGATCAAAAACTACAGGTGAAATATTATAAACATCAGAATAAGAAGAAATAGACGTTAATTGACTATTTTTAAATCTATGTTTTATTTGAAGAGATTGTTTGTCTAACTCTTTATAACTATTGTCATAAATACCTGGAGTTAAATCCATCTTGGGGTCATCATTATATGGTTGTAAAACTATATTTTCTCCCATGTGCTTACTTTTTTGGTGTTCTATGGTTAATAAAGCTGATGTATCATCAGAAATATCCCAAAGTAAACTACCTCTAACACCTAAAAGGTTTGGTTCTGAAACTGCTTCTTTTGTTTGAATATTTTTAATTGGATATTCATATGAGGATTGATGTATTGCAATACGTGCACTTAAAGATTCACTTAAAGGTCCACCTATTGCCAAATCTACTTTATGTTCTTTTTCTGCAACTTCACTTTGAAAGTACCCTTCTGTATATTGTGTGGGTTTTTTTGTTGTAATATTTATTGCTCCTGCACCACCTAAACCTCCAAAAAGTGTACCTTGTGGTCCTTTTAAAATCTCTATTTGTTCTACATCAAAAGTGGCTAATGATAAATGCCTAGAACTTGTAGGTGAACCATCAATATTAACAGCCACAGAAGCATCATCCATACTAAGTGGATATAGTGCTCCTACTCCACGAATCGATATACTTGAAACATTTGCTCCACCTGAGGTGTTTATACTAACACCTGGCGTTGCTCGCAAGACCTCCTCGATACTAAAAAAACCTTTTTCTCTAATGTCTTTTCCATCTATCACAAAAATGCTAAAAGGTAATTCTTTTGCATCTTCAGTTTCTTTTCTTGCATTTATTGTGACAGTGGGTAGGCTGATTGCATCTTTTTTATCATCTAAATTTTTTGTTACTTCTTCAGAATATAAATATTGACTTGCCATAAGAGATATTAGTGATAGTTTTAATATCCTTTTTATATTCATTTTTTCTCCTTAATGAAAATTTAAGTTGGATTATATTTTAATTGAAAACAGTTATCAATATTAATATTTTCTTTGAGGGATAAATATTTTAGTTAAAGGTATTTTATGTGCACATATATAAGTTCAAATCAATTATGGGATAGTATAGAAAAAGAGTTTTCTCCTTATGAAAGCAGAAAAAATGGGAATATTTTATTAGAAGAAAAGTTTGGAAGTATGAGTTTGAATTTTTTTAATACAGGTTCTGGAATAAATTACTCTTCTTGTGTTGCAACTTTTAATGAAGATACAATTTTAGAAGGAAAATATAATAGTAGTATTTCTTATTTGATTTTTAATACAAGTGCAAATATTCGAATAGAATCTAATAAATTTTCAAATAGTTTGGATTTAAATACTAATACATACTATAAAGGGCAAAGATTTGATGGGTTAAAAGAAAAAGCATTATATCAAAAAAATAAAAAATATATTTTTCATTATTTAGTATTTAAAGATGATTTATTTAAATCCTTTATAAAAGATGAAAGTATTTTGTCTCCAAATCCAAATAGCCAAATTTTATTACAGCAAAATATCCTACTTAAGGAACTTATTGATATTAATTTAATAGAAAAAAACACAAGAGAATTATATTATGAATCCAAAATTTTAGAATTAACTTACAATACTATAAATAATCTAAATGAATCTTCGTTTAAGAGTTTACATTTTTTAAATGAAAAAGATATACAAGCTTTACATAAAGCTAGAGAAATATTGATTAATAACATACATAATCCTCCTTCTTTAAAAGAATTAGCATATAAATCAGCCATAAATGAATTTAAATTAAAAAAAGGCTTCAAACAACTTTTTGGAAATACAGTTTATGGATTTTTACAAGAGTATAGATTGAATAAAGCAAAAAAACTTTTAGAAATAGATGATATTAATATTTCAGAAGCCGCTTATTTAGTGGGATATAAAAATATAAGTCATTTTAGTACTATATTTAAAAAGTATTTTGGATATTCTCCTATTAATATTAAAAAAAAGCAAAAGAAATATTATTTATAACAAATTAATTTTAAAGTTAAGAAAATAGAAAAAATAAGCTAAAAGTTGAAAAAATAAAGATATCAAATCTTAGTTTGAAATCTAGTGCTTTTTTTACATCTTCTTTTTCTATATTTTTTTTCCCATCTCCAAAATAAGGCTTTTCTTTAACTTTTCCAAAGTAAGAAGTAGGACCTCCCAATGAGACATTTAAAACAAGTGCCATAGCTGAGATTGGATGCCCAGCATTTGGGCTTTCATGTTTTTCCCCATAGTTATAAAATGCCTTAAAAGCTTTTTTTGAAAAGAAAAGTAGGGCTATTAAAAGTGCGGTTATTCTAGCTGGAAGAAAGTTAACTACATCATCAAGTTTAGCTGCAAACTTACCAAAGTTTTCGTATTTTTCATTTCTATATCCAACCATAGAATCTAGCGTATTAATTGCTTTATAAATAAAGGCTCCCACAATACCAAAAAAGATCATATAAAACATTGGAGCAATAACTCCATCACTTAAGTTTTCAGCATAAGTTTCAATGGCAGCTTTGTTTATATCACTTTCACTCATTTCCTTTGTATCACGGCTTACAAGCATTGAAATTGCATGTTTTGGATTAGTTGAAGAAATTACCTCTTTTACACTATCATAAAGCATTTTAGAAGAGATAGTAAAAGAGCAAAGTAGGGCTTGAAAATATATATTATCAATTTTACTTAATAAAAAAGTAACTATAAAAACAAGAGATAATAAAGAAACAGTCAATATAAAACCTCTAAAGATAGAGTCTTCATAAAACTTCTTTTCAAACCATTTTATATAGTTTCCAAAAAGAATAATAGGGTGATAAAGAGTTCTAATTATATGAAACTCTCCAAAGATAAAGTCAATTAAGTAAGCAAAGAATAAAAGTTCTAAATACATTTTTCTATTTCTTTAAAAGCTTTTTCTAAAAGTTTGATACTTTTTTTGCTTTTTACAGCAATTCTTACATGATGCTTTCCTAAAAAATCAAAGTTAGAACAATCTCGTATCATGATTTTGTATGGTATTAGTTCTTCTTGTAACTCTTTTGCTTTGATATCTTTTAGTTCTACTAAAAGGTAGTTTGCTTCACTTTTATAAATCTTTTTTATAAAAGAATATTTTTTAAGTGTAGAGATTAAATGCTTTTTGTTTTCTTTGTTTTTTGCCTTTGTTTTTTCATAAAAATTCTTATATTTTAAAACTTCTATTAAATAAGTCATATCAAAAGTAGAAATCTTCCACATTGGCTCTTTTTCTTTTAGTCTTTTTATATTTTCTTTTGATGAGATAATAGTTCCAACTCTAATACCAGCACTAGAATAGAACTTTGTCATAGATTTTAGAATATAAAGTTTGTCATACTCTTTTATGTATTTTGTTGCAGATTCATGGTTTGTAAATTCTAAAAAGCTTTCATCTATTAAAATTGTACACTCTTTTTTTATCCAATAATTTAATAGCTTCTTTATATTATAACATTTTGCATCAGGAGTTGAAGGGTTTACAAATATAACAAAAGAACCCTTTTTAACTTCCTTTTTTATATTTTCAAATCTATTTATTAAATCAATTTTGTAATCAAAATTTTGTGCTGCTTTCTTGTATTCTAGGTATGCAGGGGAATATATTGTACAATGTTTTAATTTCAAGTTTTCAAAAAGTTTGAAGATGACAGAACTACCACCATTGTATAATTCAATTTGAGATTTCATTACGTTGTAATGTTTTGAAATAGCCCTATAAAGCTTGTCATAATTTGGATAAGAAGAGATCTCTAAACTATTAAAATCTATATCAAGTATTGGTTTTAGAAAGTTTATATTTGAAGATAAATCTATTGCTTCTTTTTCTTTACAGTTTGCTTTTTTTGCAAAACTTTTTATATCTCCACCGTGCTGAAACTCTTTCATTAACTTTATAACACCTCTCCAGTTCTAAGAGCATGTGCCCAATCAGGTCTTCCATTTTCTTCTGCTTTTAAAGCTGCTTTTTCAAAATCATAGGCAACTCTTACTTGCTCAACACTATATTGATTTTCTTCTACAGTTAAAATAGTATAAGCTGCATCTGGGGTATGGTTTTGTATTTTATGTTTACTTGGAAGTTCATCTTCATATGCTTGTAGCCCTACAGAACCTGGGTTTATAACTATTTGCCCAGAGTTTAGCTTATGAATTCTAGGTAAGTGAGAGTGTCCACAAAAGATAAATGGTGTTTCAATATTATCAGTTAGTTTTATAATCTCTTCATCACTTCTTAAATTTATTTCGCCATTTGAAATATCTTCTAATAAGTACTGGCTATCATCAAAATATGTTCCATGAACCATATAATATGTACCACCAATGATTTTCTCAAATTGTAAATCTTGAATCCAGTATAAAACTTCTTTCCCTAAGTCTTCATATACATATTTTAAAGTAGGGTTTTCTTCAAGTTGAGTAAGACTTGCTTCAAGGATTTCTCTATCTTGATTTCCACAAATATTTATGAATTTATTCTCTCTTATTAGTTCATATGTAGCCCTTGGTTCAATTGGTCCATAAAACATATCTCCAAGGTTTAAAACTACTTCAATATTCCTATTTCTAATATCTTTTATTACTTCTTCTAGGGCATAAACATTTGAGTGTATATCAGATAAAATCGCTATTTTCATTTATTTCCTTAGTTTTGTATGTTTAATGTGTTTTATTTTCAATTAATGATTTATATAAATATTTAGGAGAATCTATATAACCTTGACGATAATAGAAACGATGAGCTTCAGTACGCCTTTCATTACAATGAACTTCCATACGATCACATCCCCTATTAGTAGCTAATTCAACGGCTTTTGCTTCTAAAATAGCACCTATGCCTTGGCTTCTTGCTGTATTAGAAATACAAAAGTAACTAATTCTACAAAAATCTTTTTCTAATGCAAGTTGAGGGATGAAGTGTAAAGAGATTATTCCAAGAATCTTATTTTCTTTTTCTGCTACTAAAAGAACTTCATCTTTATGATTTAAAAGTTCTGAAATTCTTCTTTTTATAAATGATTCAGTTCCTTCATAACCCAGAGAATTCATAAGATCAATTATTGCTGATGCATCGTTAATACTAGGTTCTTTTATATTAATCAATTTATTTCCCTCCCTTAATTTAGTTATTTTTTAATTCCCCATCAAGTTTGTATTTATTTAAATATCCTCTAGGTGTTAAAACTTTTCCATTTTTTGTTAATTTTGAGTTTGAATTACAAATTATAATCAATGTTGACATAGAAACTGCTTCGTGTTCTATATCTTGATCTATCAAATCTTGGGCAGTTGTTATAGTAATTTTCTCTTTTTCATCTCTACCTACATGTGAAGCAATGATTGCAATTCTATCTTGATATCCATCTTCTAAGGCTCTTAAGAAGTTTTGATATGGAAGTATTCTTTTTTTAGATTTTGGATTATAAATACCTAAAACAAAGTCACAATCAAGTGCTGCTTTAACTCTTTTATCTATTAGGTTTATATCTGTTAGTCTATCTGATAGTGAGATTATAGAAAAGTCTTGTGATACAGGAGCTCCAACTTTACTAGCTGCTGCTAAAAATGAAGTAACACCAGGAAGAGAGATAAGCTCTACCTCATCCCATAAATCTTTTTCATCCATAATTTCAACTATTAAAGTTGCCATTCCATATACATTTGCATCTCCATTTGATACGATACAAGTTGTTTTTCCTGATTTTGCATACTCTATTGCTTGATTACATCTTTCTATCTCGTGTGTCATTCCTGATGTAAATATCTCTTTACCCTCTATTAGCTCTTTTAGCTCTCTAGCGTATTTACTATATGAAACTACTACTTCGCACTCTTCAAGTGCATTTCTAGCTTCTGGAGTGATATATGATGTTCCACCAGCACCTGAACTAACTATATATAATTTTTTTGCCATTTTATTTTTCCTTTTATACTGCGGCTGCTATTGTGATTTTTTTCTCATACACATTTTTAGGTATGATAAGTTCGTTGTATTTTGAAACTAACATAGATGAAGGTTCACTAACACCTTTAAGTCCAAAAAACTTTGTTGCTTGAGAAGGAGAAAATTCCCCTTGAAGCGAGTTTATCTCTGCTTCATTGTAAAACTTGATATCAAAATTGTATTTTGAAGCAAACTCTAAAAGTCCTTTCTCATCAGCTTTTGCTTCAAATGAAGCTATATTTTCTATTTGCTCTTTTTTAATATTGTATTTTTCTAAAAACCAAAAAAATGAGCTTTCTATATCTTCAAACGATGTATTTCTATTACATCCAATACCTAAGTATACTTTTGGTTTTAAAGTTAGATTCTCATCAGAAAATGGAGTTATATTAACGCATAGTTCAGAACTTTGCTCATCTACTCTTTTTAGATTTGTTTTATTTAGTATTGTTTCAAAGATACTCTCATAGGTTTTTACTTCAACTTCTTTTTTATTTAGAAGTGAGTTAGAGATTTTTGCTAAGCATTTTAGGTTTTCTATTTCTAGATTGTTTTTCTTTGCAAACATATCAAAAGCAAAAGTTTTTGTCTGGTCTGTTGCTGTTGATACAAAGTTCATACAGTTTGGAAGTCTAGAAGCTAATAAATCACTTAACTCATTTGCTCCACCAATATGTCCACTTAGAAGTGGTATAACCTTTGTCAAATCCATACTCATAACTATAATAGCCGGGTCAGTTGCTTTACTCTCTAAAAGTGGTGCAATTTTTCTAACCACAATTCCCATAGCCAAAATACAAATAATAGCATCATACTTTTTCCAGCCATCTTGTAAAACTGTATCTATTTTTTCGTATGTATTTAGGTTTTCAAGATTGTGTTCTAAATCTTTTTTACCATAAACATCAACTTCAAAATCTTCTAGGTAATCTAAAAGTTTGCAAGCAGAGTTTAGACTTGGTTGATTTATTGAAACTAGGGCAATTTTTAATTTACTCATTTTTAGCCTTTTGTTTCTCTAGCTCTTTTACAAGTGGTTTTACATAAAGATGTGATTCTTCTGTCTCTTCTTGTTTTAAAAAGTCCCCAAATAAAATCAAAGCAACACCTTTTATATGAGAAACTTGATTTTCAATATCTGAAATAGTTCCTTTGAAAATCTCTTCTTCTTTCCAAGTTGCTTTTTCAACTACCCAACAAGGTGTATCTGGTGAATACCCCATTTCTATTGCTTTTTTCTTAAGCTTCTTAAGAAGTAAGATTGATAGATAAAATACTAGTGATGAGTTTTTACAAGCAAGTATATTCTCTAACTTTTCAGGGTTTGGAGTTTTTCCTTCTACACGTGTAAGAATAATAGTTTGAGAAACACCTGGAATAGTGTATTCAATTCCAAGACTAGCTGCTGCTCCAAAAGCAGCTGTAATTCCTGGGATCACTTCATATTTTATATTTTGTTCTTGTAGAAACTCTATTTGCTTTGCAATTGTTGAGTAAATAGAAGGATCTCCCGTATGAACTCTTGCTATTACTTTATCTTTGTATTTTTCTAAAAAAGCAAATATCTCTGGATATTTCATCCCTTGAGAATCTTCTATGATAGCTTCTTCTTTGCACCAAGAAAGAACTTCTTTTGGTACAAGTGAACCTGTATATAAAATTACATCAGCTTTTTGAAGTATTTTTTGTGCTTTTACTGTTACTAAGTCTGGATCCCCTGGACCAGCACCTATAAAATAAACCATTTTTAGTTTTCCTCTTCTTTATTCTTTTTGTATATTTTTATTTGAAATAGTTGTCTTTCAGGCTCTACTAAATCAAGTTTTCCTTTGTAAGTTGTAAGTGAGATTGAGTGGATTTCATACTCTATTTTTGCTTCATTTAATACAGTTAACATTAGGTTTAAATGTTTTAGTGTTATTGCATTTATAAGCATAATTCCCTTTTCATCTAATTTTTTATAAAGCATTGGAAGTTGTTTTATAACTTCAACTCCACCACCACCTACAAATATTTTTTGTGGGGTTTCTTCTAAACTTGGGATTATCTCTTGTGCTTCACCTTCAAATAGTTTAGTCTCTATTACATGATGATTTGTAAGATTTTGTTTTATAAACTCTGCTCTTGTTTCATTTTTTTCAAAAAGTGTTGTTTTAACCTTGTATCTTTTGTATGCTTCTATTGCACAAGAACCACTTCCTGCTCCAATATCCCATAAAAGATTGTTTGGTTCTAAATCAAGGTTTTGTAAAGTAAGTTGTCTTTTGTACTTCTTTGTAATCATTCCTCTTTCAGTTTCAAACTCTACATCTTCACTAATTATGTTTTTAGATTCAAACTCTTTTTTAATAAGTAGTACAAAAGGTTGAGACAAATCAAGAGATTTTTCATCAAATTGAAGTAAATCTATCTCTTCTATTTTTTCATCAACGAAGCCAAGCTTATAGCCTATAGTTGTAGTTATAGAAGAAGAGTTAAAAAATGAAAGGGCAGTTTTTAATCTTGCAATTGTAAATTTATCACAAAGCACAAATGTGTATTTATTTTGTAAGAAGTTTTGTAAATCAAAATCAACTCTTCCATGTAAAGATATTACATCTATTTCAGTTTCACTAATAAAAAGTTTCTGGCACATATATGTTTTAGAAGAAGTGTTATTTATGATTTTTACTTTTTCTTTAGGTAAGTTTTTAGCAATAATTGTTCCAGCACTAAAAAATAGAGGTGAACCAGTAACTACATATAAAATCTCTTCTTTGTCATAGTTTTCTAAAAGATACTCTTTTGCTTCTTTATATTTTAGTTTTAGAATATTTGAAGCTTCTTCTTTGAAGTTTGAATCACAGATAATCTTATCAAACCTGCTAATATCAAAGTCTAAATTTGTAAAGGTATAATCTCCCATACCATTACCAGCTATTGTTACCATCCTAGTACCTCTTTTTGTTCTAATATTATGGCTTTTACATTTGATGTTTTAAACCATTGTTTTATTTGTTCATTTGCTTTTTTTGTAATCATTTCATAAAAAGCATCAAGTAATCCCACTTTTTCAAGTTCTTGGGATATTCCCTTTACTGTTAAAGTTGCTTCAATATCAACTTCATAGCCTAGGTTTTCTTTTATGTCTAATTGAAGTTTTGTAAAATCAATTACTCCAAATCTATTGTGGGTGTTTTTAAAACCTTGATAAACCTTTGTCATCTTTCCAATTCCACATAAAAAGATTACTTCTTTTGCATTTTGTTTTGTTGCAAGTTCAACTGAGTCATAAACAAAATTTCCTATTTCTATAATTGCTTCTTCATTTGCCTTAGAACAAGCTACTTTAAAAGCAGAGTTCCCAAGGGTAAAATAGATGGTTTCATAGTTGTTTTGTATTGCAAACTCTATTTCAGTTTTCACAGAGTCTATATAAGCTGAACTTGATACAGGTTTTACAATCCCTGTTGTTCCAAGGATTGAGATACCTTCAAGTACTCCAACTTTTGAGTTTGCTGTTTGTTTAGCTATTTCTTGACCATTTGTAACGCTTACACAACATTTTAGATGCAGGTTTTCTTTATTCTTTGCTTTTATCTCAAAATACTCTTGCATAGCTTGTAGTGGAGCAGGATTTATAGCAGGATAGGGCGCTTGTATTTTTAATCCCTTTTTTGTTACCACTCCTACTCCAAGACCTGCATAGATTTCTAAACTATTTGTTCCACAAGAAAATATTTGAGGTTTTTGAAAAGTAGGGTTCAATAAGAATTGATTTTTATCAAAGTCCAATGATACAACTATCTCACAGCCTTTTGTTACATCTAAATCATCATTGTCTATTTTATTTGTTTTAGTTATTGTTTGAGAATTTGTAACTAAAAATGTATCTAAACAAGACCTAAATGCAGCAACTGTGTGAGTTCCTGTTGTATATCCTTTTCTTAAAACTTTTTTTTCAGACATAAATTATTATTGAATCTCTTTCATTGCAAGAATTGTTCTTCCAATAAATAGTATCGCTGGAGTTAATTTTCTTAAATCCTCAAAGAACTCTTCATTTTGATTATTTACCTCATCAAGGCTAAATATTCTTTGTGAAGAACTATTTGTTGTTCCTCTACTTAATACTGCAATTGGTAAATCTTTTGGAAAATCGATACTTAAAAGATACTCAACAATATTTTTGATATTGTGAACACCCATCATAATAATTAGATTTTCTCTATCATGGTATGATTTAACAATACTTTTAAAAACATCGATATCATGTCCTGTTATGGTTCTATATGAATCATTAAATTTTCTATCTACAAGTGGTAACATAAAGCTTTCTGGTACTGAAGTTGTTGAACTTACTCCTGATACAATCTCTACATCAAAGCCAGCTTCTTTTATAGCTCTAACTTCTTCATATCCACGACCAAAAACAAAAGGAGTTCCACCTTTTAGTCTTACTACTACTTCATGTGTTTTTGCATAGCCAACTAAAAGGTCATTTATCTCTTCTTGTTGTTTTAAGTGTTTACCTTTTCTTTTTCCTACATTTACTTTTAGGCAGTTTTCTTTACAGAACTGGAAAACTTGCTCGTTTACTAAAGCATCATATAAAATTACATCTGCTTGTTCTATTATCTTTACAGCTTTTAGTGTAAGTAAGTCTAATTCTCCAGGTCCTGCACCAACTAAATATATTTTTTTAATCATTTTTGTATGTGTCCATTTCTGACATAGGAACTATTTTAAATTCTGCCATGTCAAGTTTTTCATTATTGCTTAATGCTTTAAATAATTTTACCCACTTTTCTTTATCATACTGATGAACATTTTTAAGCCAAATAGCATTATTTTCTAAATAACCATTTCTTTGTGTATTTTCATAGATATTTGCAACAGATCTAAATCTACAAGCTCCAAAACAACCTGTTCTTACAACTTTGATTCTTTCTTCACCTTTTGATAGAGCTAGCTCTTTTATAACTTCTCTTAAAGTTGCAGCTACATCTTTTCCTTTGTGAGCCTTTGAACATCTTTCATCATCACATAAAAAAAGTTGAGTTTTAAAGTGCATGATAGGTTTACTAGCATCAAACTGTTTTGGTTTGCAAGTAAAACCCTCTGCTACCTCACTTCCCATATTATTGAAAAGTTTTTCGTTTTTATTTTCCATTATATTTCTCATCTTTATCATAATCTTTGATTAATTTATAGATTGCATGAAGAGTTGCTACTGTCATAGTAGAACTTCCAAATCTTCCTTCCATAATAATCCCTGCTACATCAAAATGGTCACAGAACTTTCTACCATAAGCCTTTGATTCAACAACATTTACAAAACCTACTGGAAATAGTAGTAAAGCAACATTGTTTAAATCTATTTTTTGCTCTATTAATGTATTAATTGCAGCATAGATAAAAGTAGGAGCATTCCCACAAGCTAAAACTAGTGGCTCATCTTTATGTTTTTTAATAGCTTCCACAACTGCTGCATAGCTTCTTGTAGTTTTGTTTTTTTCTGCCATTTCATATGTAAATGGCTCGTTGATATAGCATACAACTTCATTTTCATACTGATTTAAATAAAAGTCACTAAGTCCAACTTTAATCATATTTACATCAACTATTATCTTTGCTTTGTTTAATAGTAGTTTTTGCACCTTTTTTATTGCATCTTTTGAAAAGTAAATATTGTTTAATACTTCATCAAAACAAGTAGTTGTATGAATAAGTCTACTTATTACCTCTTGTTGTCCTTTATCAAACTCATTTATCTTTTCATAATCTTTTAATTCTTCACTAATCATTTCAAATGATTTATTTGAAATATCAGCACCTATATTTATTGGTGGTTGTTCTAGTTTAAATTCCAAAGTAATCCTTTAATATATTTATATTATTTCTAAACATTGTATGTAGATAAGTTCCATATACATTTTTTTTCTTCCAAGCTCCTACTTCACCTTTTGAGTTAATCTTTTTACTTAAAATATCACAGCCTAAAGAAGTATCAAGGGGTTTTGTATAGTGAAAAGCATGACCTTTTAAACCACTTTGACTATGGTAATAGCCAAGTCGTACTCTTTTTGGTGTTAAGGTAAATTTGACATTCAAAATTCCACTCATTACTTTTTCATCTACACTATTACTTAAATATAAAAGCCCCGCACACTCTGCATAGATATGTTTGTTTTTATTTGCATGCTCAATTAATGATGCTTTGAAATTTTGAGAAGTTTTAACTCTTTCATAGGCTTCATTTGTTTCTACATAACCTCCTGGAATAAAGACTAAGTCACTATCAGAACTAATCTTTTCATCTTTAGTTGAACTAATAAGCTCTACTTCATCAAATAACTCTTTTAAAGTTTCTAGATTATCATGGTATAAAAAGGAGAAGTTTCCATCATAAACAACACTAGCTTTTTTGTTTATCTTTTTTATCTCTTCAAAGGGGTAGTTAGTAATAGCTTCTTTTTTATATAAAGATATTTCTTTTAAAGTTTCTAAATCAATGTTTTCTAAAACCTCTTTAGAGATATTTTCTAAGACCTCTTTTTTTGCATCTTTTAAATCTAAGCCTAAGTGAGTCTCTCTTAAACTTGGTAAATCTTTTTTTATCCAACCAAGTACTTTTATCTCATTTTCACCTTGGAAGTCTTGTTCTATTTGTTTTTTGATTAGTTCAAAGTGCATTTTTGAAGAGACTTTATTTAAAACTACAGCTTTAATAGTGTTATCTTCTTTATAGGTTTTAAGACCTTTTAATACAGCGCTAATAGTGATATATGAACCACTAGCATCAAGAAGTAAAACTGTAGGAGTGTTTAATAGTTTTCCTACATCATAAGCTGAACAGCCTTTATCCATACCATCATAAAAGCCCATTACTCCTTCTAGGATAGAAACTTCTTTATTTGAGTATTTATTAAATAGCCATTTTACTTGAGGTTCATTCATTATAAAGGTATCTAGGTTTATTGATTTTGTTTTGCAAACTATTTCATGAAATTGTGGGTCAATATAGTCTGGACCAATTTTAAAAGGTCTTACACTCTTTTTAAAGTAGTATAACAATGCAGTAGAAAGAATAGTTTTTCCCTGATTTGATGAAACAGCAGAAATAAGAATTGAGTTCACTTTTACCTCTATATAATTTTTTTTAGCTATAATTCAGCCATGAAAAATCTTAGAGGGTATAATAAACGTTACTTTAAATTGTCAACAATTGCGATGTTCTCGACAATTAATAAGTTATGTAGTGTAGAAACTAATAGCAATTTATACCATAAAAGAGCTTATGAAAACGAAATAAACTCTTTAGATCCCCCAGAAAATTCTCAAATTTTACTAACATTAACAAAATAATCAAAATTTAGATTACAAAATTTTACTTTACATTTTAATTTTTTAATAAAGGACTACCTATGCATATAGAAGCAGGTGTTGTGCAAGGCGCAAAAATGGTTTTAAGTTATGGAACGGCTGCCGTTTCATTTGGTATTGCTGCAAAATTAGCAGTTGACACAATCAAAAACAGTGGAGTTTTACCTACAATTATTAAAACATTAGTTGCTACTATTTTAGTATTTATGTTTTTTGAGGTTTTACCTCACCATCCAATCGGTGTTTCAGAAGTTCATTTAATCTTAGGTTCAACACTATTTTTAATCTTAGGAGCTGCACCAGCAGCATTTGGTTTAGCAGCAGGTTTATTACTTCAAGGACTATTTTTTGCACAGTTTGATTTACCTCAGTATGGAGTAAATGTTACAACACTTTTAATGCCTTTATTTGCAATGAGTTATGTTGCTTCTAAAATTATCCCAAAAGATACACCATACAAAGATATTAAATATACAACAGCATTAAAATTATCTTTAATGTATCAAGGTGGAATTGTAACTTGGGTTGCTTTTTGGGCTTTATATGGACAAGGTTTTGGTGCAGAAAATTTAAGCTCTGTATTTAGTTTTGGTATAGCTTATATGAGTGTTGTAATCTTAGAACCAGTTATTGATATAGCTGTACTTGCAGGAGCAAAAACTTTAAATAGTTTAAAATCAACTCCATATGTTGAGGCAAGATTATACAATAGTGCAAAATAATGAAAAGATTTAGACATTACAATAGAAAAAGAGCAATTGTTTTAGCTTGTTTTGGGTCTGTAATAGAAGAACAAAAATACTTGGATTTAGAAGCTAAAGTAAAAGAGGAATACCCAGATTGTGAGGTTTTTACCTCTTTTTCTTCAAGAATGGTAATTAAGTTTTTAAAGAAAAGAAAAAAAGTGGAATATAAAAATATTCCACAAACTCTTGCTGATGTAGATATGCAAGGATTCAAGCATGTGGTTGTAGTTTCTATAAATATCTATCCAACAGATGAGCATGAGTTTATCAAAAAAATAGTTGATGGTTTTTCTCATTTTTCTATGGCAAATTATAAAGTTACAGATACTATTTTAAATACAAGTAAAAATGCTACTTCTTTTTTAAAGAATTTAAATGAGCAAGTAAGTAAAGAAGATACTGCAAATTTATATATTATTCATGGAACACCAAAGTTAAATACAGTTGGAATTGATTCTATTTCTTATACAAGTGATTTATTAGAGTTAATTGATGAAAGAAATTTTGCCTGTTCTTTAGAAGGTGCTTTCCCTTATTTTGCAATTAATGATGCAATAAAAAAGAAAATCAAAGAAAAAGGCTTTAAAAAGGTTCAAGTTGTGCCTTTATTATTAGTTAGTGGAAACCATTATATTAAAGATATGTTTGAGATAAAAGATGATTTAAGTGATGAGTTTGAATCAACGATTACATCTTCTTTAACAAATTCAGAAAACTTCAATTTAATAGAATTGCCTCAAACACAGGAGATTATTTTGAAAAATATTAAAGAGTCATTTAAAATGTTAGGTGTAACTCATAAAACAATAACATATTAGGAATATTGATGAAATTATATATGGTGTCTTTAGGTCCTGGTGATTATGAATTAATTACATTAAAGGCCTTAAAAGCTTTACAAACATGTGATGCTATTTGTATTCCAACAAAAAGTGCAGATAATAGTTTTACTAGATCTATGACTTATAAAATAGTAAAAAAGCTTATGGATGAATATGGTTTTGAAAAAGATATTATTCCTATGTACACACCAATGAAGTTTAAAACTGATGATTGGCAAAGACAAGTTGATATAATTGAAGACTCTTTTAAAAAATATGAGACTTTGTCTTTTGTAACTTTAGGAGATAGTGCAGTTTATAGTACTGTGTATTATTTACTAGATATTATAAAAGAACAAAATAAAAAGCTTTATGAAAATAGTGAAGTTATCCCTGGGGTTACTTCTTTTTCCCATGCCTCTGCAAAGGTTAAAAAACCTCTTTGTGTAGGAGATAGTAGTTTTTTAATTCGTCCTTTACATAAAAGTAAGGTTCCTTTTACAACTGTTTATATGAGACCAAAAATTGGAATGACTACAGATAAAATAAAAGAAAAAAATGATATATATACCTTTGAAAATTTAAATTACAAAGGCGAGACAATTTTGAAACATAAAAAAGAGAAAGTTGATAAATATATGACTTTGTTTATTGATTTTCATAATAGAAATGAACAAATTTAATAAAAAGGCTATTTCCTCATTAAAAGATATAATTTCATCAAGAAGGGATATACGAGGAAATAGGTTTTTAGATAGAAAAATTGATGATGAAATATTAAATGAATTATTAGAAGCTGCTAATAATGCTCCTTCCGTAGGATTTTCTCAACCATGGAAATTTATAATAGTTAAAGATAATAAAAAAAGAGAAAAAATCTACAAAAACTTTCAAAAAGAGAATAAAAAAGCAAAAGAGATTTTTAAAACAAATGAAATATACCCAAACTTAAAACTTGAAGGTATAAAAGAATCATATTTAAATATTGCCGTTTTATATAAAAAGCCTAAAAAAGATATCTTAGGACAAACTACTCAAAAAAAAGTTGGAGAATATAGTGTTGTTTGTGCTATACAAAACTTTTGGCTTATGGCTAGAGCCTATGGTATTGGAGTAGGTTGGGTTAGTATTTTAAAACTAAAAAAGATTAAGAAGATATTAGGTATAAATGATGATTATAAATTAATTGCATATTTAACTGTTGGATATGTAAAAGAGTTTTTAGATGAACCAGAACTGAAAAAAATAGGCTGGGAAAAGAAAAAAACTCTTAATGATATTACTAAGTTATAGGAAAGATGATGATAAAAAATATTATAGGAACAAATGATTTTGTAGAGTTTTTAAGGGGTAAAAGTGCTACATTTATGTTAGCACTTAGTAATACAAAAACTGCTGATATAGAAGGTATCACTCAAGCTGGAATTCCAGGACAAATATATTTAACTCCTACTTTAGATAGTGAATTTGTAACTTGTGGAGAAGTTAGAAGTTTAGAATCAATTGCCCAAACTCCTAAAGGTGTACCAACTCCTGCAATACTTACAAGAGCGACTCATCTTTTAAAGCCTTTTTCAAATATTGAGATTTTAAATTTAGGAATTAAAAACTTACCTAGAATAGAGCACTTTACAAAACATGAATTTGGGATTTCTGTTTCAGGAGATATTACAAATGGTGCAAATATTGATGCAATGGATGTTTTTAAAAAAGGTTTAGATTTTGGTCAAGAGTATGAGTGTAAAGATGATTATATTATTTTAGCTGAATCTGTTCCAGCTGGTACAACAACAGCTGCTGCAACTGCTGTTGCTTTAGGCTATGATTGCAAAAAGATGTTTAGTAGTAGTTTTAAAGATGTGCCAAGTGATATTAGAAATAAAACAATTCAAAATGCTCTTTTAAATATAAAAAATGAAGATGATATTTTTACAAAACTATCTAAAGTATCAGATAATATGCTTATTTTTACGGCTGGATTTATTTTAGGCCTTAATAATAAAACAAAACTTATCTTAGCTGGTGGAACACAAATGGCTTGCGCTTTATTGATTGTTAATGCTATTTTAAAACAAATGGAAGGACATTTAAAAACTTCAAATCTTGCTCTTTGTACTACAAAATGGGTTTATGAAGATGAAAAAAGTGATATAAAAGCACTTTTAGAACTAAATGATTTAAAAATCAATGCCTATTATGCTGATTTTGATTTTTCACTATCAGCGCATCCTGCTTTAAAACTTTATGATGATGGTGAAGCAAAAGAAGGTGTTGGAGCAGGTGCATCACTAGCTTATGCTTTATTAAATGGTACTTCAAAAGAAGAACTTACTAAAAACATAGAAAAGCTATTAGGATAAATAAAATAAAATGAAAATACTATATTTTGGTGGACAAAAATCAGGAAAATCTAACCTTGCAGAACAAAAAGCATTAAATATAAGTTTAAAAAAATCATATTATCTTGCAACTTATGATAATAGTTTCAACGATAAAGAGATGCATAAAAGAATTGATAAACATAAGCTTCAAAGAAAAGATGAATTTACGACAATAGAAGAGCCAAAGGACTTACTAAAAGTTTTAAGTAAATCAAATAATGAAGATACTTTTTTGATAGATTGTATGTCAATGTGGTTGTTTAATAATATTGATGAAACTGAAGAATATTTAATAAAACAGTTAGAAGAGATTTCAAAGCTTGATGCAAATATTGTTTTTGTTTTAAATGATGTAAATTCTGGTGTAATTCCTTATGAAAAAGAGAGTAGAAAGTTTGTAGATATGACAGGAATAGTAGGGCAAAAGTTAGCCTCTATTTGTGCAGAAGTTTATGAAGTAAAACTTGGCTTAGCAAATAAACTAAAGTAAATAAATGAAAAATATCTCAATCTTTGGTACAAGTAGTGATGCTGGTAAATCTACAATTACTTTTGTTATAGCAAAGATTTTACAAAATATGGGTTATAGTGTAGCTTGCTTTAAAGCACAAAATGTTTCAAACAATGCTTTTGTTTGTGACGATGGAAGTGAAATAGCAGTAGCTCAATACTTTCAAGCCAAAGTTTTAGGACTTGAAACCTCTTATCATCTAAATCCAGTACTTTTAAAATCAGGACGTGGAAGTTCAGCTTCTCTTATAGTAGAAGGTAAAGTTGTTACAAATAAAGATGTAAGAGAATATTACCGAGATTTAGACTTGCTTAAACCAGCTGTAAATAGATGTTTTAACTATCTTAATGAAAAGTATGATTGTGTAGTTTGTGAAGGAGCTGGAAGTCCAGTAGAACTTAATCTTATGGATAAAGACCTTTCAAATATTTACATAGCTGATGAATTTAATACAAAAATCATACTTGTTGCAGACATAGAAAAAGGCGGGGTTTTTGCTTCTATTTATGGGGTTTACCATTTATTACCCGAAAAACTTCGTAAAAATGTAATTGGTGTAATAGTAAATAAGTTTAGAGGAGATTTAACCCTTTTTGATGAAGGTGTTAGAATCATAGAAGAGGATTTTAAAATACCAGTTTTAGGGGTATTACCTTATACACCTTTTAACTTAGGTTTTGAAGATTCACAAAGTTTGAAAAACTATGCTCAAAATAGTAAAAGTGCAATTTTAAATGTAGCAGTTATCTTTTATCCACATATGAGTAACTATAATGATTTTGAGCCTTTAATAGCCCATGAGCAAATAAATTTAGAGTTTGTAGAAACAAATATCTCTTTAGATAAATTTGATATGATAATAATGCCTGGTTCTAAGCTTGTAATCAAAGATTTAATCTGGTTAAAACAAAATGGTTTATTTGATAGAATAAAAACATATCAAGGGAAGCTTTTAGGTATTTGTGGTGGTTATGAGATGATGTTTAAAACTCTTATAGACTCACATGCTTTAGAAAATAGTGAGCCAATAAAAGAAGAGGGGTTTAGCTTCATAGATGATGAAATAGTTTTTGAAAAAGAGAAAACCTTAGAAAAAGGAAACTATGAAATTTTTGGTGTACAGCTTGAAGGTTTTGAAATACACCATGGAAAAAGTAAAAAGTATCCACTTTTTTATGAAAACAGAAACAAAGATAAAAATATATGCGGAACTTTTGTACATGCAGTTTTTGATTCAGATGAGTTTAGAACTTATCTTTTCAAAGATTTACATCATGAGTATAAAGAGTTTGATTTTAAAGCTTATAAAAAAGAACATATAGATAATTTTATAAACTCTTTAGAAAGCAGACTTGATGTGGAAAAAATAATGGATGAAATTGATGAATAAAGATTTAATATTAGGACTAAAGTTTGCCTTTAGTTACTTTTCAATAATACCAATAAAGTTTGATAATAGTGTTGATTTATCAAAAAAAGAGATTATAAACTATCTTATGTTTTTTCTTCCTCTTGTGGGTGCTGTTTTATCCCTAGGGGCCTGTATATCTTTTTATTTTCTAGAAGATTTGTCTTATCTTGGGGCAATTATTTGTGCTTTTTTGTATATGATGTTTTATGGTTTTATTCATACAGAAGCTATTTTAGATGTAGTAGATGCTTTATATGCTAAACATAGTGGAAAAGATGCCTATGAAGTTATAAAAGAGCCTACAATTGGAGCTATGGGCTTTTTATATGCTTTAGGGTTTGTTTGTATTAAAGTAGCAGCCTTAGTAATGCTTTTTTTAAATCAAATGTATTTAGAGATAATTGCCATAGCTATTATAAGTAGAGTATCAGTACAGTTTATGACAAAAACAAATGAGTTTAAATCTTCTTTTGTAGGTTTGATGAAAAACTCATTTACAAGCTTTAAAACAGCCTTTGCACTTTATTTTATAGTATGTTTAGTTCTTATTGGTTTTAAAGCCTTTACACTATTTTTTATAGCTTTAGTTTTCACTTTTTTATTCTCACTATTTTTAGAAAAAAATCTTGGCTTTTTAAATGGAGATACTTTAGGCTTTAACTTAGAGCTGACGGAGATTGTACTTTTTATAACTGTTTGTCTATTTTGGTTAAACTAAAAGAAAATAAATGGCTACTATAACTTTTCTAAGACATGCTCCTTTAGCAAAGGAAAACCAGAAATGCTACAATGGACATATTGATTTAAACATAGATATTTCACTTATAGATTTTGAACAAATAAAAACTATACAGAAACAAAAATATGATTTAATCTATTCTTCTGATTTAAAAAGATGTACTCAAACTTTAGATTTATTAAATTTTTCATATAAAAAAGATAAAAGACTAAGGGAAATAAAGTTTAAAGATGAGTTTGAAGGCAAATCTTTTGATGAGATTTCAAATATGCCAAGTTATGATGAAAAATACTTAGCATCTTTTGAGTCTTGGCATGAATTTATTGCCCAAGAATCAATAAAAGAGTATAAACAAAGAGTAAACTCATTTTTAAATGAACTTCCTAAAAATAGCGATATTCTAGTATGTTCCCATGGAGGAACAATTAAGCTAATTCACTCTATCTTAACAAATACAAAATATGAACAAAGTAGATATTCTATTTCTTATTTAGAAACAATCAATTTTAAAATATAAGATTTGCTTATAATATTATAATAACTTTAATTAATAATACTTTTAACTTATTTGATTTATAATTTGATATTATAATGGTTTGATTTTTGATTTAATACTTTTTGGTAAGTGTGCAAAAACAATATTGCTAGCTTTGATATATTTACCGTCTTCCCAAATGGTTATATCAATAGTCATATTTTTTTTATTGAAAGCGACTAGTTTTATTGTTTGATTATTTTGTTCATACTCAATATTTTTAGTTTTTAAATCTATGATTGGTTTTTTATTAGCCATTCTTCTCCTTCTTTATCAAACCATTATAAGTTATTTCCTTAAAAGGTATTTTACATGAAGCAATCTGAAACTATTAAGCATATCCCTTCAAATAGACTTCAATTTTTCCCAATTATGATGTTTGCTATTGTTATGGGATTTTCTGGTTTATCGTTAGTTTTTGAAAGACTTGAAGAAATTTTATTTTTTCCTACTTTCATCTCTTCGATTTTTACATTTATTTCTACAGGTTTATTTTTTGTAATCTTGTTTTTTTATACAAAGAAGTTTATAAAGTATAAAGAAGAAGTAAAAAAAGAGTTGTCTCATCCAATAAGAGTAAACTTTTTTGCAGCATTTTCTATTTCAATGCTTTTATTGTCATTATTATATAAAAGTTCTATTCCTAATTTGTCTCATATCTTTTTTATTTTTGGGGCAGTTGTTCATATCTTTTTTACTTTTTATACAATTAAGTATTGGATTAACAATAACCTTGAAATGCAACACTCTAATCCTGCTTGGTTTATACCTATTGTTGGTAATATTATTGTTCCCATTGCTGGAAAAGGCTTTATTGATGATTCTATTTTATATTTTTATTTTTCAATAGGTATTTTCTTTTGGATTATTTTATTTGCAATTATTTTAAATAGAATTATTTTTCATAATCAATTTGCACCAAAGTTTATGCCAACACTGTTTATTCTTATTGCTCCACCTGCAATTGGATTTATTTCATATATAAAATTAACTTCTTCATTGGATTTTTTTGCACATATTCTTTATAGTTTGGCTTTGTTTTTTACGATTTTAGTATTTGTGATGTATAAAAACTATATAAATATTAAATTTTTTATTTCTTGGTGGGCATTTACCTTTCCTATGGCTGCAGTTACACTAGCAAGTTTACTTATGTATGATTTAACTTCTTATTGGTTTTATGCACTTTTATCATATATTTTAGCCTTTATTACAACTTTTGTGGTATTTTTAGTAGCAAAAGAGACTATTAAACATATGTTTAAAAAAGAGATATGTATAATGGAGTAATCTTCTTTTAGAAAGGATAATAATGGAATATAGATACATAGGAAGAAGTGGTTTAAGAGTTACTCCAATTTGTTTAGGAACTATGACTTTTGGTTCTACTACAACAAAAGAAGAAGCTTTTAAAATAATGGATAAAGCATATGATAGAGGAATAAATTTTTTTGATACAGCTGAACTTTATCCTGTACCTCCAAAAGCAGATACAACAGGAATTACAGAAGAGATAGTAGGGGAGTGGTTAAAAACAAAACCTAGAGACTCAGTTATTTTAGCTACAAAAGTAGCAGGTGCAGCTTCAGGTTGGTTTGTACCACCTATTAGACATGGTTTGACTGCAATTGATTCATTTCATATTAAAAGAGCAGTAGAACAAAGTCTTAAAAAGCTTCAAACGGATTATATAGATCTTTATCAAATGCACTGGCCAGATACAGTTGTGCCAGTAGAAGAGAGTATGAAAGCTTTTGATGAGCTAGTACGTGAAGGAAAAGTAAGATATGTTGGAACTTCGAATGATAGTGCTTATGGTTTAACAAAAGCAAATGAAGTTTCTAAATACAATAATTTAGCTAGATTTGAATCTATTCAAAATAACTTTTCTTTATTAAATCCAAGATTTCATGATGAGTTAGCAAATGTATGTAGAAGAGAAAATATCTCTTTACTTCCATATTCTCCAATGGCTGGAGGTGTTTTAAGTGGTAAATACAATGGAGGTTTCTATCCTGAAGACTCAAGGTTTGGCATTTATATGAAAAACAAAAGTAAAAGAGTACAAGCTATGGCAGATAGGTTTGTAAATGATAAAACTTTAGAGGCCACAAGAAGATATATGAAATTAGCAGATGAGTATGGAGTTTCTCCTGTTACTTTAGCAGTTGCTTATTCTATGCATTTTGATTTTATTGCATCAACTATTATTGGAGCAAGAGTTTTAAGTCAGCTTGATGATTCTTTTGCTGCTTTTGATTTTAAAATTGATAATGAATTAATGAAAAAAATTGAAGAGATTCAAAAAGATATTTTATACCCAATGGGATAATAATATGTAAAACTAAATAAGAGTTATATACAATAACTCTTATTTCTTTAATATAATAAATCCATAAGTTCTTCATTTTTATTAAATTCGGCATAGTCATATGCACGCTTGTTTTGCCCAGTATAATAATCAGGATTTGCGCCTTTTTCAAGTAATCTTTTAACTAAATATTCATCATTTATTTTTGTAGCAAAAATTAAGGGAGAAAAAGTATTCTTTTCTTTTATATCAACATTCTCCATATTTTCTATTAATAAATCAAATATCTTATAATAGTTTTTAGCATTTTCACTATAATATTTACTAATAAATGTTTTGAACTCATCCCAAATCTTTTTATGCCTTATATTCTCATTAATCTTTGAGAAGTCAAAATTAGCATCACCTTCAAAAATATTATTGATTAAAGGGTTTGCTTTTATTATTGCATTTGATTTTTCTTTTGATGAAGATACAGCTTCTGCAGCATATTCTAAAAAGTTGGAAAGCTCCATTGAACTATAAGTTGACATATTAATAAGTTGAATAACATAGTATAAATAAGAGATATCATCTAATGTACACTTCTCATTCAAATTTACATTATAATCAATCATTAGTTTAACAATATCTGTGAAACCTTTAGCAATTGCATAAGACATTGCAGTTTCTTTTTCCTTTACAATCTTTGCATCTAAAGCTTCTGTAGTCATTTTAGGAATTAAAAGTTTCATGATTTCTACTTGGTCTTCTGAGGTATTATAGGTACTTCCAAAAGAGCATATTAATGCTGTACAATTATCATTTCCTTTTTTTTCATTAACATCAACATTAGCTTTTAAAAGTTTTTTTACATCACCTAACTTAGACATTTGACAACAATACATTAATTGTGTGATTTTATTTGGTAAGCCTTTTTTTATCCATTTATTTGGATTATTAAAATCAATTTTTATATTTTCTAAATCTTTAGTTACTACAGCAGCAAAATTTGATGTTATATTTGTAGCTTTTGATTCTGCTATACCTGGAAATAAGTTCTTAAAATAAATATCAAATTGCTTTTTCATATCTAATAAAAAGTGTATGTTTATTTCTTCTGGTAAATTATCAATTAGTTTATAAAAGTACGCTTCTTTGTAAAATTTTGTAAAACTACTTTTTGCATTAATTAAATCTAACTGTTCTTTTCTTGTATCCTGTGCAGATACAAATAATCCTTCTCTTATAACAGTTTTAAGACTTAAACCTATACTATTTTTGCCATGTTCAAGTGCTTGTAAGTAATACTTAGCTGATTCTTTGTATTCTCGCTTTTGTGCGTATAACCTAGCCTTCATAAATAAGCTATAAGGATCTTTTTCAAGATCAAATTTATCTTCTAATTTTTTTAATGCTTCTAGAAAACTTGTTTCGGATTCTTCATTTTTTTCATTTGTTGGTTCAACATATTCATATAATGTTGATGATTCTTGAGAAAATTCATAAAAGTTTTTATCAATGTTTTGAATTGTAATATTAGAAAAATTGCTTATTCCACTACTTTTATCGAAATATTTGATTGGTAAAATACTTTCAATTTTATTAAAAAAAGTTTTTTCATCAATTTTATATAATATATCAAACTTATTTCGGTTCTCTAGAATGTACGCTTTCATATCTTTTATTTTATTAGGATAATCAAGATTCTTAACAAAATAATCTAACATATAAAACAGATCAGCACTTTCATAGAAATATTGTTCTAAATATACTTCTATTTGCTCAAGATCTCTTGCCTTAAAACTATTTACAAATATATCAAATTTTTTTGATACATGTAGTAAACTTATCATTGAAATCATTTTGTAATGTTTAACTATTAAACTTGTTAATTCTACTCCAAAATACTCTTTAGATTTTGAATATAAATACTGAATTAATTTTGCACATTGAAATAAGACTTTTAATTCCTTTTCTGAATATTTATCTGAATATATAGCTAATTGTGAAAGTAGCTTGATATGTTCATTAGTAGGTGTGTTATTACCATTAATCCAGTTGTTATAATTTTCTTTTGCGCGATTATAATCTCTATACTTTTCTTTTGGTTCTAAAAGATTTTCTATTTTTTCTTTTAAACTTATGTCATTTTTAAAAGTAGATTGAAGTAAGTTAAAAAGTTTTTGAATAGAGTTCTCTTTTTCATCTGGCAATATTGAAACAATTAAATCTAGTTCTTTTTTATATTTTAAAGAGCTATCAAAAACTAAATGAGATAAAAAAGGAATAAATAAATTTATAATAACTATGAAGTCTAATTGTTTTTGGGATGTTGCCAAGGTTTCGTTGTTTAATTTATAAAGACTATAGAAGGATAAAAGCTCCTTTAATAACTTTTCAAAATATCTATACTCATCACTATTTGTCGTTCCAAAGAACTTATAAAGGATATCTTCTATAATTATGTTTTGAGTATCATAATACTCTCCTGCAGATATTTCACCTTCTTTTATAAACTCTTGATATCTTTTTTGTAATTTGTCTTCTTTTTGATATATATCTAAGCTTTTAACTAAAAAATCCAATATAAAACCATTTGTTCTATGTTTAGCAAATTTAATTTCTTTTTTTTGCACTTTCTCCTCCAGCTAATTTTCTATATTAAAATAGTAATAAAACATAAAATTGCTCCATCAAGATTAAGGAGCTATTATGAAAGAAATAACTATAAATTGGCATATTATACAAAAGTGTAACTATAAATGTTATTACTGTTTTGCTAAATATGAAAAATCAAAGAGGAAAGAGATTCATTACTCAAAAAAAGAGATAGAGATTCTATTAAACAAAATTTACAAAACATTTAATAGTAATTATAAAGATTACGATATTAGACTAAATATTGCAGGAGGTGAGCCTACGTTATCAAAGAACTTAGGTTTTATCATCGAAACAGCATATAGAATTGGATTTAACGTTTCTATAATTACAAACTCTTCTATTTTAACAACAATGTTTATTAAATCATATGCTAAATATCTATCAATGTTTGCAATAAGTATTGACAGTATAAATAGGGATAACAATATAAAAATTGGTCGTGTACAAAAAGAAAAATCTCATGAAATATCACAAGTGTTTAGAAATATCGAGTTGTTAAGGAATTTTAACAAAGATTTAAAAATAAAGATTAACACGGTGGTAAATAAACACAACTACAATGAGTATTTAGGAAACTTTATTAATTTAATAAAACCAGATAAATGGAAAATATTCCAAGCTTTAAGTATCAATTCCGACGAAATACATTGCAATGAAGCACAGTATAAAACATTTTTACAAAATCATAAAGATTTAAAAGTATCTACTTTTACTGAGTCTAATGATGAGATGATTGATTCTTATATAATGATTGATCCTCATGGAAGATTCTATCAAAATACAAACGGGACTTATACCTATTCAAAATCAATACTTGATATTACAGAGAATGAAATTGCAAAGTGTTTTAATGTTGATATGAATAAATACAATGAAAGATATGAGGAGAATAATTATGCAAAATAAAAACATAGCAGTTTTCTTTGACTGTGAAAACATATCAGCAACTTTCGTATCTTCTATTTTTGAAGAGCTTGCTAAATATGGTGAAGTAATTATTCGTCAAGCTTTTAAAGACTGGGGATCTTCTGCTAATAAAAACTGGAATCAAAACTTAATAGAAGAATTTGCCATTGAACCAATTCAAGTGTTTTCTTCAAAAAGTGGAAAAAATAGTTCTGACTTAAGAGTGCAACGGGCAGTTATTGAAACAATCAATAAAAACGTTGTAGATACAATTGCTTTAGTATCAAGTGATAGTGACTTTAGAGATTTGGCAATGTATATTAGAGCTAATGGATTTGACTCATTTGGATTTGGAGAGAGTAAAACTCCTTTATCATTGAGAAATGCATACTCAACATTTATACAACTACCACTTAAAAAAAGTTATGAAAAAAATAAAGATACTGAAATTATAAAATTCTTAAAAGAGGCTATTAAAAATACAAAAGGTGAAAGTGAAGATTGTTTGGTCTCTCAAGTTAGAAGTTATCTAAAAAATAAAAATTCTTCATATAATCCAAAGAACTTAGGGGCTAATACATGGGGTTAGATTATAAAAAGGTTTCCTGATTATTTTGAACTTGCACATTCAGATAAAAGAAAAAGTATTTTAATTGTTAAGTTGATAAGTTTATAGGGAAGAGATTCCCTATAAATTTATTCTGTGATATCTTCACCTTTTACATGAATTTGATGTCCATCTCCTGCATCAAACACAGCACTATATTTACCATTTGGGATATTGAAAGTAACTTCACTATCTTCATTTAATCTTGTTTCTAATATTTTTTTATCATTTTGTAAAATAAAAAACTTTACACCATTTGCACTACTACCATCACTAAAACCGCCTTCGCAAGTAATAGTATTATCTCCATTATTAAAACAACTCATTAAAGCTGTATGTGCAAATAAAGAATTAGCAAGTAATGCTAAAACAACTAATGATTTTTTCATTATAACTCCTTTTTATTTTTATTTAATTCCGCCATCCCAATTGATGCTTTTTTGTGGGAATAGGGCGATAATAACCGTTAATAAGACAATACTAATATAAAAGTATGTCATAGCCTCAAAACCACTCCAAGAGAAGATATTCCCTAAAGTAAATACTAAAGAGGATAAAACAACTCCTAAACCAATAGGGAAAAATATTGCAAATAACATCCACTTGTAGCTATTTGTTTGCATTTTAACTACAATCATTGTTGCGATACAAGGTGGAGTTAGAAGCATAAAGATAATAATAGCTGTTGCATGTAAAGGTGTATAGCCACTATTTAAAGCCATAGCTTCTTCAGCTCTCATATTATCTGCTTTATTGTTTTCATATAAAGACCCAAGAGTCGCAACGGCACTTTCTCTTGCAGCAAATGAACTTAAAAATGCAACATTTATCTTCCAATCAAAACCTGCAAATTGTGTAAGTGGTTCTATCGCTCGTCCTGTCATACCAAGTATAGAGTTTTCTACTTTTTCATTTTTTATTTGTCTTAAAATAGCTTTTCTTTTACTTGATAGTTTTCTTAACTCTTTATTGATTTTTCTTGCTTCTTTATCTCTTTTTGGTTTTATATATTTATAAAAAGTTTTATTTTTTAGTAAAAAGTCTTCATCAACTGATTTTGCAGCATCTTGTGAAGTTGCAGTCATTCTTTTAGTTCTATATGTATCATAGTAGTTTAATAAAGCAGATACTTTTTCTTTTGTATTAAACTCTTCATAATAAACAGAAGATTTAACTTTTGTATCAAAAGAGTTTAATACTTGATTTGATTTATTATCAAATTTTACTTTTGATTCATCACTTAATCCAGGAAATTGAAGCATTGCAAAAAGTATAATAGCAACTGCTAAAACAATAGTTACAACTTTTTTTATATATACCCAAACCCTTTGAGAGGCTCTTATTATTACTCCTTTGAAAGTAGGAGTATGATAAGGAGGTAACTCCATTAAAAATGGTGCTGTTTCTCTTGTTTTTAAAATAGTGCTTGTAATTAGTTTTGCAACAATCATAGCTATAAATAAAGTCACTGTAGAAATGAAAAACATCATAATAGCCATATCAGGTTTGAAAAAGGCTCCTAAAATAAGAGTATAAAAAGGTACTTTTGCCAAGCAGTTCATATATGGAACAGAAAAGATAGTTGCCATTCTAGCTCTATCATCAGCAATACCTTTTGTAGACATTACTCCTGGAACTGCACAACCACCAACCATAGCACCACCAAGAACTAAAGGTAGAGTTGATTGTCCATGTAAGCCAAACTTTTTAAAGACTCTATCTAAAATAAAAGCCATACGAGGCATATAACCAACATCTTCCATAATAGCAATTAAAGCAAAAAGAATAAAAAATATAGGAAGATAGTTCATTAAAGCATTTGCACTATTTACCATCCAAATACCAAAGTCTGTAATTATAGGAACATCTGTAAAATTAGCTTCAGGAAGTATATCTATTACTAAGTTTTTAAATGCAGCTAAAATAGGCCAAGTATAGTCTGTAATCTTATATCCCCATACAATAGAGATTTGGTAAACCATAAACATAAAAAATAGTAAAATAGGAATTGCAAGAAATCTATTTAAAATGATTTTATCTACTTTTTGAGTAAGGGTCTGATTGTCTTTATTTTTTTCTTTTACTGCTTTGTGGTAAATAATATCTGCAGAGTCATATCTATATGAAGCTAAAAATGATACTGGATCTTTATCAAGTCTTTCATGGAAACTATTTTCTTCTTTTTTTGTAAAGTCTTCAATATCTGATTTATATTTTTTTATTCTTTCAATAACTGTTGAATCACCTTCTAATGTTTTTATTGCAAGCCATCTACTATTTTGCACTAAATTTATATTAGAGATTTTTTCTTCTATATTATTTATATGTGGTTCCAACTCATCATAGTTGATTTTAAACTCTTGGTAGTTGTCTTTATTTTTTGCAGTTGCAACAATATTTTTCATAATATCTTTGCCACCAAGACCTTTTGCTCCGCTTGCTTCTACAACTGGGCAATTTAGCATTTGGGAGATCTTTTTTGAGTCTATTTCTATATCTCTTCTTTTTGCAACATCCATCATATTTAATACAACTACCACTGGAATACCTATTTCAAGTAGTTGGAAAGTAAGATAAAGGTTTCTTTTTATATTAGAAGCATCTATTACGTTTACAATAACATCAGGGCTTTCATCAAGTATGAAATTTTTTGCAACTCTTTCTTCTAAAGAGTAAGAACTAAAAGAGTAAGTTCCTGGTAAATCTACCATCTGTATTTTATTATTCTCATATTTAAAGTAACCAATCTTTTTATCAACTGTTACTCCAGGGTAGTTTGCAATATGTTGTTCTATCCCACTTACAAGGTTGAAAATGGTAGATTTACCGCAGTTAGGTTGACCAGCAAGGGCAACTTTTATATTATTCATTATTAAAGCTCCTCTATTTCTACAAGGTTTGCTTCACTTCTTCTAATAGTAAGATTATAGTTATGTAGTTTTAATTGCATAGGGTCAAAAAGAGGTGCTTCTCTTATAACTTCAATTTGAGCATTTGATACAAAACCCATATCTAAAAGTTTATGAAGAAGTTTACCTTTGGCATGAAGTTTTTTGATTTTTGCTTTTTGACCTTTTTTTAATATAGCCAAACTGTTAATTTCTAGATTCATATTATTTTTCTATATTTTTCTTTGAACTACAACCTTTAGTTCCGCAGTTACAACCGCTATTTTTAAATATCTTTTTATATAAATAGAATGCTGCTAATAAAGCTATTACAATAATAAATGCATTTTCCATATTTTTCCTTTAGTAGGTATAATTATGATAATTGATATCAATAGTTTGAAACGAATAGTAATATTAGTTCCCTTTAAAGGTTCTTAAATTTGTATAGTTCATGATAAGTGATAAGAATAGAATAATTATATATTAAGTAAAAACAAAGCATTATTATAAATAAATATATTGTTAATGGTTTTAACTTGATAACAATTATCAGTTTTATTTAAACTTAGAGTGGATAAAATTATTGATAATTATTATCAAGGAGTATATATTGCCTCTATTATTACCATTAGCAACAATCTTAACAGCTGCAATTACTGTTAAAACTTTGGATAAAACTTCAAAAAAATTAACTAAACGTAGAGCAAGGAAAATTAAAAATGAAATTTGATAAAGAAGTTCAAAGAGAAGCTGCAAAAATAGGAATGACTGCAACCTTAGGTGTTACTGTTGCAACTTCTTTATTTATGAAAAATAAAACTGCTAAAAAAGCTCATATTATAGCTGGATCTGCTTTTTGTGGCTTTGCTTTATGGCATACTTTTCTTTATGACTCAAAAAATAAAAAGAAAATTGAAAATGTAGATAAAAAAGAGAAAAAAGAAGAAAAGGTGTTAATACCTTCTTAAAGAATTACACCATTATCAAAGATAACTTTGTTTCTTCCTTCTTTTTTTGCTTGATAAAGTAAATCATCTGATTTTTTCTTAGCATCTATATAGTTTGTGTAGTTTGCTCTAAAACTAACACCCGCACTAAATTCAACATGAATTCTTATATCTTTGTATTTAAATTTTGTAGTAGTGATTAAGTTTTTTACTCTTTTTATGTATTTATATAATTCTTTTTCTTCTTCATAGTTAATTAAAGCTAAGAACTCTTCACCACCATATCTTGCTATTACATCTTCTTTTCTTGTAAGGCTTTTTAATATTTTTCCAAAAGTTTTTAATACTGTATCTCCACAAGTGTGTCCATAAGTATCATTGATTTGTTTGAAGTGATCAATATCATAAAATACAATTGCATAGTTTGATTCAAAGGCCTCATGTTTTTTTTCTATTTTTTCAACTTCTTCTTCATAAGCTCTTCTATTTAGAACAGAAGTTAAAAAGTCAGTTGATTTTTCTTGTTTTACAACTGCTAACTCTTTTTGCAACTCTTCAATCTTTTTATTTAATGAATCAAACTGTTCTTTGCTTTCATTTAGTTCAACTCTATTGTTTTGCATAGAGTGTTCAATACTGTAAATTGTATTTATAAGTTTTGATTGAAGTTGTCCTAATTCTCTATATGAAGCATTTGAAATATTTAAATCTTTTAATTCGTTTTTTATTACATCAAATTTTTCACTAGAGTTTGTACTTTCTAAAATAGTTTTATCAAAATACTTTTCCATAAGGTTACTAAGCTTGATAATATCATCTGTTTTATTTTTTAAAACTTCTCTATCTGCTTTAACTCTTTCTTTTGTAATCTCTTTTAACTCTTCAATAGAGGTTTTGTTTAAAAGCTTTTTAGGATTTTTATTAACTTTTTCTAAAAATGAGTTTATTTTCTCATCATTGTTAAAATTAATTGATGGCGATATTATTTCTGGTAAGCATTCAATAAAATAGTTTAACTCTGAAAGAATATTTTTTTGCAATAGCTCTTCATATAACTCTTTATCTATAGTCTTAGCTTGCTCTAGAAACTCCTTTTCATAGTTAATAGGAGTAGATTCTAAATCTTTGTCTTTTAATGATTCTAAGGTAAGTTTAGTGATTTTTTTAGTACTATCCAATACCGTTTTCCTTTATTTAGTCCGTGATTATATCTAAAATAAGATATATTTTATCTTTAATTAAATAAATTATAAATTTGTTATTTTATTAAATTGTAAATTTAAAGTTGAAAACAAATAATAAAGAAAATTAGAAAGAATTATGAAAGAAAAATTACAAAAAGAAGCTTATAAGTTAAGGTTTGAATATTTTAATTTGTATGAAGATAAAGAAACAAAGTGGCATGAAAAATATAAAAACCATGATTTATACAATATAGTTGTAAAAAGTCTTGACTATAAATTTCATGAAATAGGGCAAGTTATGCCAAAACTTTTAGAAGAGTTTGATCCTAATCGTTAAAGTTACTAAAAGCAGCTTCTATACTTGGAATATTTTTATATCGAGTTTTTGTTAGTTTTACGTTTTTTGTTTTTAAGTTACAGATTGCGATTCTAAAACTAGCACCCATAGTAGGCTCAACTACGCAAATAATGTTATCTTCTATTTGTCGTGTTGCGTGAATAATTCCTTGCAAATTATTAAAAAAATATTTTGGATAAGTAAGTGGTGTGATTTCAACTATATCTATAGCTTCATCATTTTCTAAAGTTTCAGCTATATCTTTGGCTTCTTCGTATGTTTCAAATTGAATACACCAGTCATCAAAATGTTTGTTAAAATGTTCTAAATCCTCATCTAGAAATCCGCCAGCTAAGGACTGTAAAGCAAAAATAGACACATGTCTCCTTGAAAATCTTTATCTAAAACTGGATTCTAACATATTTATATTTTAATCACAACTTTACATAAGTCTCTGTAAAATACAATTAACTAAAATATAGGAATAAATTATATGAAAATAAGAGTCTATTATGAAGACACGGATATCGGTGGTGTAGTTTACTACGCAAACTACCTAAAGTTTTGCGAAAGAGCAAGAAGTAATATCTTTTTTGAAAGAGGTTTATCTCCGCACAATGGCGATGAGTTTTTTGTAGTTAAAAAAGTAGAAGCAGACTATATCAAGTCAGCAACTTTTGCAGATGAGTTAGAAGTAACATCAAAGGTAGTTTCTCAAAAGAGTGCTTCTTTAGAAATCTTCCATGAGATATTTAGAAAAGAAGAGCTTTTATTTACAGCAAAAGTAAAGCTTGCATATCTCAAAAACTATAAGCCAGCAAAAATACCAAAAGAGACTTTAGAGCTTTTCTCATTATTTAAATAGTTTAAAAAATATTCCTTAATAAATCTCAAGCACAAAAAGGATAAAATAAATCTTTTAAAAATAAATTTTACTTATAAAGGATATTTTAGTGTTAGAGATTTTTGTTATAGGTTATTGTCTATACTTTTTCTTTACAATCTATACTTCATTTATGCAAATAGGGTATGTAAAGAAAGCCAAATCATTAGAACCAATTATTTTAGACAATGCAAAGTATGTTGAGGCTGCAAACTATTCAATAGAAAAAGAGAAGGTAGCTATTGTTTCTTCTTTTTATAGTTTTATTTTATTTATTTTTTGGATTGGCTTTGGTCTTTCTACTTTAGATTCACTTATTACTACAGATTCATATTGGTTAAAAGCTATTATTTTTGTTGATTTATTTATTATTATCAATTGGGCTTTAGGTTTACCTTTTGATTTATATTCAACTTTTAAACTAGATAAAAAGTATGGTTTCTCAAATATGACACCAGCGCTATTTATAAAAGATACTATCAAAACTGGAATTTTATTTTTAGTATTTGGTTCAGCAGTTATTGCAGCTATTTCTTGGATTATAAATAGCTTCGGTACTTGGTGGATTTGGGGATTTGCATTTATTTTTGCAGTTATTATTCTTATAAATATGCTTTATCCTGTTATTAGAGATAAGATGTTTGATAAGTTTGAATCTTTAAAAGATAAAGAGTTAGAAGCAAAGATTGAAAATCTTTTAGACCAAGTAGGTTTCAAAAGTTCTGGTGTATTTTCTGTAGATGCTAGTAAAAGAGACAATAGATTAAATGCTTATTTTGGTGGATTAGGAAGTACAAAAAGAGTTGTACTTTTTGATACTTTAGTTGAAAAGTTAAGTCACAATGAACTATTGGCTGTTTTAGGACACGAATTAGGACACTTTAAAAATGGTGATATTTTAAAAAACATTGGTATCATGGGTGTTGTAATGTTTGTATTTTTTGCTATTTTTGGAAATTTAAGTGATGATATTTTCTTAGGATTGTCACTTAACAATGAGCCATATGCAATTATTGCTTTATTTTTAATTTTTTCTCCTATTTTATCATTTTTCTTAATGCCTTTAATCTCTTTAATTAGCAGACACAATGAGTATGCAGCAGATGAGTTTGGTTCAAACTTATCATCTAAAAATGATTTAGTTAATGCTTTATTAAAATTGGCAAATGAAAATAAATCATTCCCACTTTCACACCCTTTATATATCTTCTTCTATTATTCTCATCCACCATTGGTAGAGAGATTTAAAGAGTTAGGTTATGATGTTCATGAAAATAGTGAAGAAGCTTTAAAAGATAGCATATTTAATAAGTAATATGGAAAATCTAATTTTAATAGCAAGTTCGACCTTTGTAGCTGGTTTGTTAATAGCTTCTTTAGTAGTTTGGTTTATTTCAAAACAGAAAATAAACCTTGCTACAAGAGAGTTAGAGTTTGTAAAAGGTTCTTATGAAAATGTTATTGTAAGTTTAAAAGACAATAACAAAAACCTAGAAGAATCATTTATAAATCAAGAAAAAAACTTTCAAGAAAAAATAACTCTTGAAAGAAAATCTTATGAGACAAAAATTGAGTCTTTAGAAGCTTTAATAGAAGACAAAAAAGAACAATACGAAAACGAATTTAAGATAAAAGAAGAAAACCTAAAAGAGAAGATTGAGCTTTTAGAAACTTCAAAAGATAGATTAAAAGTAGAGTTTGAAAACTTAGCAAATAAGCTTTTTGAAGAAAACAATAAAAAATCTTCAAACAACTTAAACCAACTTCTTACTCCTTTTAAAGATCAATTAAATAGTTTTGGAAAAAGAGTAAATGATATTTACCATGAAGAGACAAAACAAAGAGTAAATCTTCTTTCAGAGATTAAGAATTTAAAAGAATTAAATAATCAAATTTCACAAGATGCATTAAATCTTACAAAAGCCCTTAAGGGTGAGAATAAAACTCAAGGTGATTGGGGAGAGCTTATTCTTTCTAAGATATTAGAACAAACAGGTCTTAGAGAAGGTATTGAGTACTCAACTCAAGGCTCTTATACTGATGAAAATGGGAAAAGACTAAGACCAGATGTTATTGTTCATCTTCCTCAAAATAAAGATGTTGTAATAGATTCAAAAGTATCATTAACTTCATATGTAAACTATACAGAAGCTCAAACTGATGCACAAAGAGAAGAAGCAGTAAAAGGTCTTATCAAGTCATTTTATGCGCATATCAAAGGACTTGGTTCAAAAAGCTATGAAAATATAGAAGATGTTAAAACTTTAGATTTTGTTATTTTATTTATTCCTATTGAAGGAGCATTTATGCTTGCAGCTTCAAAGGATAACAATCTATTTAAAACTGCATTTGAAAACAATATCATGCTTGTGTCTCCTTCAACTTTATTTGCTACACTTAGAACTATAGAAAATATTTGGAGATATGAGCACCAAAATGAAAATGCTCTTCTTATCTCTAAAAAAGCAGCAGACCTTTATGATAAGTTTGCAAGTTTTGTAACAGATATTGAAAATATCGGTACTCATTTAGGACGAACTCAAAAGTCATATGATGAGGCTATGAAAAAACTAAGTTTAGGTAAAGGAAATCTTCTAAGACGAAGTGAAGAGTTTATAGAACTTGGAGTAAAAGCTAAAAAGAAGATAGACACCCAAAAATTATTGGGTGAATAACTTAATTTTTTTTAGCTTTATATCATTTAATATATAAATAGCAATTACTGCACAAACAGTTCCAAGTAAAGTATTAAAGTCTATTTTTTCATCTAAGAAAATAGCACTTAAAACTAAAGCTGAACTTGGAACTAAAAATACAAATGAACTTACTTTATTTACTCCTAGTTTTTCAGAACCAATAAAATATGTAGTTGTAGCAAAGGCACTACTTAAAGCTGTAAGACATAAAATATTTACCCAAAAAATATAATCATAATCTAAAACTCTAACTAAATGATTAAAGTCAATGACAAAAGCACTAATAAAACTACAACAAACATATATGTAGAAGTTAAATATTAGTGGCGTTGTATTAGAAGCTCTTGCTGTTATTATTGTAAGTATAGGCCAAAGAACAGAAGCTATTAAAAAATATATATTATGTTTTGAAAAAACTTGCCCTAAATCAAAATACCAGATATCAAGCATAGTTAAAACACCAAAAGCTCCAAGAATAAGTGCAAATGAGTGTTTTAAAGATATACTTTTTCTATGAAGTATTGCTAATATAACAAAAGTATTTATAGGTATAAGGGTTGTGACAAGGGCTCCACCTAATCCTGCTGTTCCATAACTTACTCCAAAAAATAAAGAGATAGAATAAAAAATCATTACAGCAGAAGCTAAAAGTACTAAGATTATAGTTTTAAAATCAATTTTAAAATTTACCTTCAAAAATAGAAGTAGGGGAAGCATAAATATTCCAGAAAAAAGTACCCTTAAAAATACAATTTCATATTGGTTTACATAAAGTGTTAAAACTTTAGTGTTTATCCATGATGCACCCCAAAATATCATGGATAAAAGTATTAATATATAAAATAAGTTTTTATTCATTTACTGGCGTAATCCTATTTGTCTTTAAAAATAGACTTAGATAAATACCTAGTGCAATCATAACTGCACCTGCTATATGATAAGTATGAAGCTTTTCTCCTAAAAAAATAAAAGCTAAAATTGAACCAAATATTGGCATAAGATGTGCAAATTGTCCTGCTTTTGATGCTCCAATAACTTCAACACCTGTATTCCAAAAATAAAAAGATAATACTGATGGAAATAAAGATACATATATAAAAATATGCCATTGATCTTCTAATAATATAATTTCTCTTTCTATACTATATCCTTGATAAAAATAAAAAGGAAGAATAAGAATAAAACCTAAAAATACTAAAGTTACAAAAAGTTCTAAGTGGGTTAACTCTTTTGGTCTAAATTTTAAAAGTACAGAATAAGTAGCCCAAGTTAAGGAACTAATCAAAATCAGTAAATCCCCTTCTTGAATAACTATTGATAAAAGATTTGTAAAATCTCCTTTAAGTACTAAAAATACAACACCAACTGTAGAAAGAATAATTCCAGTTGTTTGAAGTTTGGTAATCTTTGCTTTTAAAATAAAATAAGACAAGATAAGTATTATAATAGGTGTAATAGAGTTTATTAAAAGTGCATTTGTAGCTGTTGTAGTATTTAATGCAAGATAAACAATAGTATTAAATAAAGTAATACCTAAAAAAGAAAGAACTATAAGTATTTTGAAATTCTCTTTTATTGCTAATTTTATTCTTTGTATATTTATAAAAAATAAAGAAGGTAATAGAAAGATTAAAGTAAATAACCATCTAAAAAAAGATAATTCAATAGCTTCTATTGATTCATTTACATATCTTCCTACAATAAAGTTACCCGACCAAAAAAGCACACACAGTGCTAATAAGATATAAACTCGCTGTGCGCCTAACATTTAATTTAACTCATTTAATAATAATATATCTACAGTGTCACCTTGTTTTAAATCCTTACCATCTTCTTTTTGGATTAAAAGAGCAGGTGATTCTAACATATTTGTTAATATAGCACTTGTACCTTGTTTTTTCCCAGAGAAGTCAATTTTATACTTTCCATCTTCATAAAATACATTACAAGCAGTAAATATAGTTTTTGGCATTTTATGTGGAAAGTCTTGAGTTATTTCTGCTTTTACAATAGGAAGTTCTTTTTGTGAGTTCTCAAATTTATATATCATAGGTAAAAGATATAAAATAGCACACACTGTAGAAGAGTAAGCAAATCCTGGAAGAGAGATAATTAGTTTATTATCTTTTTTTGCTACAAGCATATGCATTCCAGGTTTGATTTTAACTCCATGGAATAAAACTTCTGCACCTAGTTTCTCTTTTACTACATCTTGAACAAAATCATAGTCTCCAACAGATACTCCACCAGTAGTAACTACAATATCAGATTTTTCTAAAGCTGCTGCTAATACTTCTGTAATAGAATCAATATCATCTTTTACAATACCCATTTGAATAGCTTGTGCTCCAGCTGTTTTAGCTAGTGCTTCTATTGTAAGATGATTTGAACTTCTAATTTGTGAATTATTAGTTTGTTCTTCACCTAAGTCAAGGATTTCACTTCCTGTGCTTGCAATTGCAACTATTGGTTTAGCATAAACTTCAATTTGAGATATATTTAATGATGCTAACACTCCAACTTCTGCAAAACCAATTTTAGTTCCTTTTTTAATAAGTACTTCATCTTTTTTATAATTCTCACCAATATCTCTAACTGCAAATTTAAAAGGCACTTCTTTATTAATAATAATTTCATCACCTTCAACTGTCACGTTTTCAATTGGTATTAATGTATCACTTCCTTGAGGCATAAGTGAACCTGTAAATGTCTTAATACATACTCCAGATGTCACAGAAGATTCTACTACTTCACCTGCAGGGTTTTTATCTATAATTTTTAGTTTTTTCAAGTTTTGATCAGCAGCAATGATTGCATATCCATCCATACCAGAAGTTTTGTATTTTGGTGAATGCTCATTCGCTATAATGTCCCTAGCTAGGGTTCTTCCGATAGAATTTGTTAAAAAAAGTTTTTCCTTAGTTTTGCCTTTAAAATCTATATTAGATAAGATGCTTAAAGACTCATCATAATTAATAAAATTTCTCATATTTATCTCCATTTTTTAAAATAGAATAGTATCATATCCTAAATAAAAAAGTAACTTTTACTAATAATTGAGTAATTTTGTTGGGTTTTTATAGCAAAAGAATAGCAATTTATAAAAAGATGTTACGAAATCACATAAAATATACAAGTTTTAAAAAAAATAATTGACTTACATCAAAAAAATGGCAATAATATTTCATAGTTATATAACATTTACTTATATAATTGGGTGTTATGTTACATATAAGAAAAAGTTAACTTATTTATAATCTTTTTATTATAAATTTTAATAATATAAGTTATAAGGTTAGCCAATTTTATATATGTGTAGTGTAGCTAATTTTCAAGGAGGAATGATGACGAAGTCAAGTAAAATTTCTGAAAAATCACTTGAAGAAATTTCTGAAAAGAAATTAAGTAGAAGAGATTTTTTTAGAAAAACTGCAGTTTATTCAGCTGGTGCAATAGCTGCGGCGAATGTTTTGTCTCCTGTTAAGCTTAAAGCTGATGATCCAGCTATTGTAAATGAAGCTGAATGGGGAACGAAACTCGGTGATATGGTTACTAAAAATTTATATGGAGTACCTTCACCTTATGAACACAATGTAATTAGAAGAACTACAGACCTTTTATCTTCAGGTGATATGTATGCCTCTGTTTCAATGTGTCCTATTCATGAGTTACAAGGTATAATAACTCCAAATGGTCTATTCTTTACTAGAAATCACGGTGGTACAGCTCATGTTGATCCTGAAAAGTTTAGACTTATGATTCATGGAAAAGTTAAAAAAGAAGTTGTTTTAACTTTAGATGAATTAAAGAAATATCCAAGTGAAAGCAGAATTCACTTTATTGAGTGTCCTGCAAATGGTTCAACTGGATGGAGAGGACCACAATTTAATAACCTTCAATTTATGAAAGGTATGATGAGTTCTGCTGAATGGACAGGAGTAATGCTTAAAACTGTGTTAGAAGATATTGGTCTTGAAGATGATGCAGTATGGATGTTAGCAGAAGGTAGTGACAATGCTGGAAATCCAAGAACAATTCCTGTTGAAAAAGCGCTTGATGATGCTATGCTAGTTTGGGCTCAAAATGGTGAAGCACTAAGACCTGAACAAGGTTATCCTTTAAGACTTCTTGTTCCAGGTTGGGAAGGAAACTTAAACACTAAATGGTTAAAAAGATTAGAGTTCTCTGATAAACCATGGCATGCTAAAGAAGAAACTTCTAAATATACTATGCTTCAAAAAAATGGTAAAGCAATTAGATTTTTCTGGCCAAATGAAGTTAACTCAGTTATTACATCTCCCTGTCCAGAAAAACCTTGGACAAAACTTAAAAAAGGTGACATGATTGAAATCGAAGGTCTTGCATGGTCAGGACACGGTACAATTAAACATGTTGACATCTCTTTTGATGGTGGAGACAATTGGATAGAGGCTAATCTTAAAGGATTAGTATTACCAAAATCATGGACTAGATTTTCATATATAATGAAATGGGAAGGTAAACCTTTATTACTTTCTAGTAGAGCTGTAGATGATACAGGTAATGTACAACCAACCATTGATCAAGAAACTTCAGCAGTTGGTGTTGAATCTGTTTATCACAGAAATGCAATAGTAACGTGGGAAGTTAAAGCAAACGGGGAGGTTAATAATGTTCACATTAGAAAACATAATGCTTAAGAAATCTTTATTAGCTGCAAGTGTTGTAACAGTAGGTTTATTAATCTCAGGTTGTACTTCAAGTGGAGACTTTGAAAGAGCAGTTGATGGTGGAGCAAAATATAAAACAAAAGATGGTAAATATACACAATATCATGTAAATACACAAGGTATTAAAAAGTTTAACTTTGGTAGAGAAGCTACAGAAACAGAAATCGCAGCTTGGGATAAAGATGTTAGACCAGATGGTACAGGATTACCAAAATATGACATGAAAAATGGAAAAGTTGTGTTAGATGAAGATGGAAATCCTAAAAAAGCTGAAGGTTCTGTGGAGTTAGGTTATGAACTTTATGATTCTCAATGTGCTATGTGTCATGGAGAGTTTGGTATAGGTGGTAAAGGTTATCCTAGATTATCAGCTGGAAGTGCTTCAACAAAAACATTAACAAACCAGCTATTAAATCCTGCAGATAAAGAACCAGGAGTTGAGCCTCCAACAAAAGTTATTGGAACATACTGGCCTTATGCTAGTACACTTTTTTGGTATATTCAAGATGCTATGCCTTTCCCTCATCCAAAATCATTAACAAATAGTGAAACATATGCTTTAGTTGCTTATTTACTAATGGAAAATGGTATTAAAATTGATGGTGAAGAGTTAGATGATGAATATGTTCTTGATAGAGAAAAGTTCTTAAAAATTAAAATGCCAAATGAAGATGGTTTTTATCCAAAAGTTGATACACCTGAAGATCCTAAGCAAGGTGTAAGAAACATGAAAGCATACTTAAGTAATCCAAAAAATTATGGAACGGGTGAAAGATGTATGACTGATTGTATTAAAGGTGAAGTTCCAGTTCTTGAAATTAAGAATGAGCTAAATGACTTTAATCCTCCAGCATCTACTGAAAGATCATGGAAGGTTCAAGGTTCAGACTCAGCAGCAAATTCTAAAGCTGCAAGTACATATCAAACATACTGTGCTGCTTGTCATGCTAACGAAGCAATTGGTGCTCCAGTGTTAGGTGATAAAGAAGCTTGGTCTGCTGTTGTTGCAAAAGGGATGGATGTGGTTTATGCTAATGCAATAAATGGTATAAATGCAATGCCTCCTAAAGGTGGAGCAATGGATCTTTCAGATGAAGAGTTTAAAGAAGTAGTTGATTATATGATTAACTCTAGTAAATAAAGGAGAAAGCAATGAAATTAATCAAAAAATTACTTGTAGCTTCGGCTATTTGTGGATTATCTTTTTCTAGTTCTTTTGCAGATGCAGAATTAGTTAAAAAAGGTGAAAAAATTTTTAATACTAAGAATTTAGGTAATTGTTTAGCATGTCATGCTGCAAATGGTAAGGATATTGATGGACCAGGTAGTATGGGACCAAAATTAACTGGTTTACAATATTATCCAGAAGAAGTACTTTATGATATTGTGTACAATATTTATGAAGCAAAAGGTATTACTAATACTTCAATGCCACCATTTGGTAAAACAGGTTGGCTAAGTGATGAGCAAATAAAAGCCGTTGTAGCTTATTTAAAAACAATTAAATAATTATAAAAGGATAGATTATGATAAATAGAAGAAATTTTTTAGGTTTTGGTTTAGGTGCATTAGCAGTATCAATGGTTCCTTCATCTTTAAGCGCTGTTGATTTTAGAAAAGAAAAGCCAAAAGCTTGGACAACAGATAAAGTAGATGCAGCAATTCAAGAAATTTTTGGAACTAGCAAAACAACTAAAGGTAAAGTAAAATTAAAAGCACCAGATATTGCTGAAAATGGTGCAGTTATTCCTGTAACTGTTTCATCTAAATTAGCAGGTTCTAAAGTAGCAATTTTACAAGATGCTAACCCAGAAACATTAGTTGCTGTATTTACAGTTCCAGAAGGTGGAATTATTGACTATTCTGTAAGAATCAAAATGGCTAAAACTGGTAATGTAACTGCAATTGTTGAAGAAAATGGAAAATTATATTCTGATGCAAAAGAAGTTAAAGTAACTATTGGTGGTTGTGGTGGTTGATTTAGTTCAACTAAATTATAAAGAAATAAAATTTTAAAAATTAAAGATATATAAAAGGAATTTATAATGGCTAAAAAAACTAGAATCAAAGCAAAGTTAAAAAAAGGTGTAGTAACTGTTAAAGCTCTTGCTAACCACGCAAACCTAAGTTACCAAGAAGCAAAAAGAGCAAAAAAAGAAGCTAACTTCATTACATATGTTGTTGCAAAAGTTAATGATAAAATCGTTTATGAAGTATCGTCAAGTCAATTTTTATCTAAAAACCCTTATATGAAATTTAAATTCAACGCAGATGCAGTTGGAGCTAAAGAAGGTGATACATTAGTGTTCTCTTGGGTTGACTTAAAAGGTAACACAAGAACAGACGAAGCGAAAATTAAATAATCAATCACTTTTTGTGATTGATCTTATAAGGAGATATGTATGTTATTAAAAATTGCTAAAACGACTGCATTGGCTGCTCTTACTGTATGTACTTTAAATGCAGCAAATTTTAATGCACAAGCTGAGAAAGATAGACTTGCTTTAATTGATTACTTTGAAGCAAAGTTTGAAAATCCTGAGAAGAATAAAGCTACTTTCTTCCCTTATTCTACTGATGATGAATTAAAGAATAATATTATTAGTGGACTTAAGCATGAAGATTTTGCTATAGGAAACTATGCTTTCTCTAAAAATGGAAAAGTGTCATATGAAGAGATTAATGAATTCCCTCCATATGGAGAGTTTATTGAAAATGGTGAAGCTTTATATGAAGAGAAGTTTGCAAATGGTAAATCGCTTGCTACATGTTTCCCTGATCCAGTAGAAGCAGGTTCTAAATACCCTTACTTTGATGAAGAAAGAAAAGAAGTAATGACATTAACTGTTGCTATTAATGAGTGTAGAACAAATAATGGTGAGGAAAAATGGAATACTAAAAAAGGTAAAATGGCTCATGTACAAGCATTCTTTGTTTCTTCTGCAAAAGATGAAGATAAAGTTGTAAATACAAAAATTGAAAGTGCTGACGCTGCAGCTGCTTATGAAAGAGGAAAAGAGTATTATTATAGCCAAAAAGGTTATTTAAAACTTAACTGTGCAGAATGTCACGTACAAGGTGCAGCTTTAAGAGTTAGAAATGAGTCTTTATCTCAATTATTAGGACAAACTACACACTTCCCTGTATATAGATTAAAATGGGGTGCAGCAAGTGCTAACAATGATGGATTAGGTACTTTAGAAAGAAGAATGATTGGGTGTGTAAAAGATCAAGGTCAAGTTCCACCAAAAGCTGAAGACAAAGAATTGAGAGAACTTTTATTCTTTATGTCTTACATGAGTAATGGACTTAAAATTGATGGTCCAGATATTAGAAAATAAGTAGGAGATGGTTATGAGAAAATTATTATTAAATTTATCAATTGCAGCAACTACAGCTATAATTTTTACAGCTTGTACAGGAAATGCACCAACTCCTCAAAGTGCATATAAAGTAGATGAAAAAGCTCTTTGTAGTGTAGAAAAGAATGGTATTGAAAAAGTTTTAGAAACTGCAAAAGTTTATAACGAAGCAGCTAAAGCAAACAAATTAGAATTTAGAAGATTAGGTGTAAATAATTCTGATTTAATTATCGCAGTAGAAGAGGGTATTAAATCAGGGGCTAAAGAAGTTAATCCTAAAACTTTTAAAGGTAAAGAATCAAAAACTGTATTACCAATTGACTTTGCAGCAACAAGAGCTTGTAAATTTGGTATTGCAGCATTAAGTCAAGCATATGAAGCTAAATCTACTTGGAGACTTGCAGTTCCAGGAGATGGTTTCAAATACTAATTTATTAAATAATTAGACACAATTTAAAAAGTCAAGGATAACACCTTGGCTTTTTTTCTTTAAAATAAAAAAAGACTAGGAGAAGAGATGACAATTTTAAAAAAACTATTAACGGCTTCTGCAATTTTCGCAGTATGCTCAACATCAGTTATAGCTGAAGGGGACTCAAAGTTTGTTCCTATTTCAAAAGGTGTTAAATCTATTGAAATGAATTTAAATGGTGAAAAGTTTACTTTAATGAGAAATCAAAAAGCAGAAAATACAATTTCTGAGCTTTATAATACTACAAATAGAGGTGCTCCTCAACCTATGATTATAGCTCCTGGCGTAGAAACAGTAGGTGAATTAGAGTTTATTGAGTATATGAAAAAGGCTCAAACAGATAAATCTATTGCGATAATTGATTCTAGAAAACCAGGATGGAGTGCAAAACTAAGAATTCCAGGTTCAATTAATGTTCCATTTACAAACTTCAATGAAAAAGAGACTGCTATTGAGTGGATGGAAGATGAAATGGGTGTGATTGATAATGATGGAAAATTAGATTTTTCAGAAGCAAAAACTGTTGTTTTATATTGTAATGGTTATTGGTGTGGACAAACACCAGCAATGGTTAAAAAAGCTAAATACTCACTTTTAAACATGGGATATCCAGCTGAAAAAATCAAATACTACAGAGGTGGAATGCAAGCTTGGACTTCACTAGGATTTACTGTAGTAGGAAGTGGAAAATAGTTTTAAAAAGTTGTCAAAAATTAAAAGAGGATTTATAAATGAGTAAATTAAGTAGAAGAGAGTTTGTTTATATGATGGCAGTACTTGGTACTGCTCCTGTTTTTGCAAATTCTCATACAAGAATGACAAATACAAATAAAATGGAAGACTACTATAAGTTAAAGCCATTTGGTAATGCAAGATTTATGCATATGACTGACTCTCATGCACAGTTACTTCCTGTATATTTTAGAGAACCAAGTGTTAACTTAGGTTTTTATAGTAATTATGGAAAACCTCCTCATATTGTTGGAGAAAAGTTTTTAGATTATTATGGAATTAAAGATAATAAAAGATTAACTTACGCATTAACTTGTGTTGATTTTGAGAAACATGCAAAAGTAATGGGTAGAACAGGTGGTTTTGCTCAAATTAAAACTGTAGTTGATTTTTTAAGAAAAAGTTTTGGCGAAGATAAAACTTTATTACTAGATGGTGGAGATACTTGGCAAGGTAGTGCAACTGCTCTATATACTAGGGGTAAAGATATGGTTGGTGCTATGAACTTATTAGGTGTTGATGTTGCTGTTGGACACTGGGAATTTACATATAAAGCACAAGAAGTTTTAGATAATATAAAATTGTTAGATGCTGAATTCTTAGCACAAAACGTTAAAGTAAAAGAAGATGCATTATTCAATGAAACTGAAATTGCACAACAAGCTTATAGTGAAGATACAGGTCATGCATTTAAACCATATACTATTAAGAAAATGGGTAATGCAAGAGTAGCAGTTATAGGTCAAGCTTTCCCTTATACTACTATTGCAAATCCACAAAGATTTATTCCTGATTGGTCATTCTCTATTAATGATGAAGGAATGCAAGAATTAGTTGATGAAGTAAGAGAAACTGAAAAACCAGATGCTGTAATTGTTCTTTCTCACAATGGTTATGATACTGATAAAAAAATGGCAGAAGTTGTTACTGGTATTGATTTTATTATGGGTGGACATACTCATGATGGTGTACCTGAAGCATATCCTGTTAAAAATGAAGAGGGTGTTACATATGTTTGTAATGCTGGTTCAAATGGTAAATTTTTAAATGTTCTTGATTTAGATATACAAAATGGAAAAATCAAAGATTTTAAGTTTACTTTATTACCTATCTTCTCTGATTTAATTCCTGAAGATAAACAAATGAAAAAATATATTGAAGATGTAAGAGCTCCTTATAAAAAAGATTTAAATAGAGTAATTGCAACTACTGAACAAACACTGTTTAGAAGAGGTAACTTCAATGGTTCTTGGGACCAAATTATTTGTGATGCTTTAATGGATGTAAAAGGTGCTGATATCTCTTTATCACCTGGATTTAGATGGGGTACCTCTGTAATTCCAGGTCAAGACATTACTTTTGATGATTTAATGACTCAAACAGCCATGACTTATCCAGAAACATATGCAAGAGATATTTCAGGTAAAGATATTAAGCTTATTTTAGAAGATGTTGCAGATAACTTATTCAATGAAGATCCATTCTATCAACAAGGTGGAGATATGGTAAGAACAGGTGGAATTTCTTATAGAATTAATCCAACTGCTAAAATCGGGGAAAGAATTTCTGATATCACACTTACTAAAAATGGTCATAAACTTGAAGCAAATAAATCTTATAAAGTTGCAGGTTGGTCAACTGTTGGTTCTAAATCACCAGGTGAACCAGTATGGGAAACTGTAGAGACATATTTACAAAATGTTAAGCATATTGCTAATTTAAAAATAGATACTCCAGATATCGTTGGTATAAAAGGTAATCCTGGAATTGTTTAATAGTTTCAAAATGATAAAACATAAAGGAATACTCCTTTATGTTTTTGATTTATAAAGTATTTAAAAAAGTATTTTATAAATCAAAAGAAGGATAAAAAATGATTAAAAAGGCCTTTATAGTTATATTTGCCTGTTTTATATCTACAAGTTTATTTGCAGATTTTAAAGAGGGTAAAAAACTTTTTGAACAAAAATGTGCCCAATGTCATAAAGGATATATTTCATTTAAAAAACTAAAAGAAAATTTTTATGAGAGAAATAACCAATTATTAAATTTAGAGATACCTACAGAAAATATGCTTGCTTGGGCTATTATAGACAGTAGTAGAAAAATTGGTGATCCAAATGACGAAGAAATGAGGCTAATAGAAATTGAAGAGTATTTAAAAAACTATTTAGCAAACCCAGATACAAATAATAGTATTTGTGATCAAGCAGCCTTAAAGTATTATAAGAAGAAAGAACCACTTAAAATAACAGAAGAAGAAGCTGAACTTTTAGCTGAATATTTTATGGGATATAAAGAAGATAGACTTAAAAATATGCCAGAAGCAAATAAAGTTTTAAGCTCAAACTATGATGAAAAAGAGATTTTAAAAGAAGCACAAAATAAAGGAAAACATATAATTGTTTATGCTACTTCAAAAACATGCTATTTTTGTAAAAAAATGGAAAAAGATGTTTTAAGTAAACAAGATGTTAAAGATATAATGGCAGAAGATTATATTTTTTTAAAAGTTGATGTAGATTATGTAAAACTACCTTTTGGGCTAAAAAAACACTTTAAAGGAATGACGCCTACATTTTTTGTTTTAACTTCAGGAGGAGAGTTATTAAATACTTATCCAGGAGCTTGGGTTAAGAATGATTATTTACAAATTTTAAAAGAGAATTTATAATTTCATGGTTATAGGTAAAGTATTAGGTACTTTTAGTGCTAAAGAAGGTGATAGTGGACTTCCTAGACCAAAGGTTGATAGTTTAAAACTATTTGAAGGTTTTGGAATAGAAGAAGACAAATTTGCTGGAAAAAACTTAGAGAAAACAGTAATGATAGTAGGACAATATAGTTATGATATTTCATCAAAAGAAGGTATTATTATTGAAGTAGGTAGTTTAGGAGAAAATATTTTATTAGATTTTAACCCGCATGATTATAAGGTTGGAACAAAGTTTAAAATTGGTGAAGCAGTTATAAAAATAACTGAAAATTGTACCATTTGTAATCATTTATCAGTATTTGGTAAAAAACTACCATTTATTGTTAAAGATTGTAGAGGTATTTATTGTACTATAGTAAATAGTGGAGTTATAAAAAAAGATGACTCTGTAGAGTTAATATAAAGGATATATATGAAAAAAATTTTTATTTTGATGTTTGTAACTACTTTGTTTTTATTTGGAAAATCAGAGTTTAGTGAACCACATCCAACATTTGATGAACCAAGAAAAGTCGCAATTCAACTTTATGATTCAAATTTAGACAAAGTCAACCATAACCTTAGTACTATTTATAATATTTTAAAAGAGTATCCAGCAGAATCTTTAAAAGTAGTAGTTATTGCTTATGGAAATGGCGTAAGAGCTTTAAAAAAAGATTATGATGCAGCGACTCTTAAAAGAATTAAGTCTTTAGTAGAATATGATGTAGAGTTTATTGTTTGTAAAAATACAATGGAAACAATGAAATGGACAGAAGATGATTTTATTGATGATGCTTCATTCGTACAAGCAGGAATTGTAGAGCTTATAGAGAGACAAGTTGATGGCTATATTGGAATTATAGCTTACTAAATTTTGTATAAAGGAGTTAACATGTTAAAGAAAATTTTTACGTCAAGTTTTTTGTTATTAGTATTAAGTACTTTTGTTTATGGTTCTACTGTTACAAAAGAACAATGTGAAGCAAAAAATGGAAGTTTTATATATGCAGGAAATGAATGTATAGAATATAAAGCTTATGGTAGTGAAGACAGTGAGACTATTACTGTTATTGTTCATGGAACTTGGGATTTAGGTACAAATACATTAGGAAGATATGGTCCTTTTGCCGAAACAATGAATATGATAACTGATTTAACAACAATTGCAGTTGCTCTTCCTGGTTATTCAGATTCATCAACAAACAATTTAAAGCCTTTAGCTAGTAAAGAAGTTAAAAACTTAGCTGCAAAAAAGGAGTATGTTGAATTTTTAGGTTCTTTAATTGAAGCTTTAAAAAAGAAATATAACGCTCAAAATGTAAATTTTATTGGTCATAGTGCTGGGGCAATGATGGGTGCAACTTTAATTGGTTTAAAACCTGATTTAATTCAAAATATTGCTTTAGCAGGTGGAAGATATGATATTCATAAAGAAAGTGATGAAAAAGACTTAATCTCAATGATTGATGTTTTAGATAATATTAGTAAAGATACTAAAATTCTATTTATTTATGGTACAGAAGATAAAATCTCAAAACCAGAAGTTACTACAAGTTTTTATGAAATAGCTAAAGAAAAAGGTTTAAACGCAAAATTAGTAAAAGTGCAGGGCTCAGCTCATATAGATTTAGATATGACAGATACTGCTACAGAAGCAACTGTAGAAATGTTTGAAGGGGAGTAATTACTCCTTTTCAAAAACTTACTTCAATACTTTCTCTAACACCACAATATAATCAACAAACTTTAGGAACATTTATGGATAAAAAAAGACAAATGAATTTTAATTTAAATAACTTTTTATTGTTATTATCAAATGCACTTGATGAAGTTGAAGCAAGATACTTCAATACAAGTAAAAATCACTCTAAAAGAGTTGCTTACTTAAGTTTAAAGTTTGCCTTAGAATTTAATTATAAGCAAGATGCTTTATTTGATATTTGTGCATACTCTTTAATGCATAATATTGCTTTATCACAAGAACAAGAAGATAAAGAGAAGTTTTGTAACTTGGCAAATGAATATGCAATGAGACTTCCCTTTGATTTTAAAGAACAAGAAGATGTTTTAAAATATCAATATGAAAGTTTTGATGGAAGTGGACCATTCAATCTAAAGGAGTATGATATTCCCTTATTCTCACAGTTTATTTACTTTGCAAATAATATAGATACAAAATTTGATTTAAGTAAGACTTTAATAGAAAACAGAACAAAAATACTTGCTTATATAAAAGAAAATGAAAATATACTATTTTCAAGTGATTTAGTTGAGTGCTTTGAAGAGTTTGCTCAAAATCAAAGTTTTTGGCTTGATTTACAAAATGAAAATGAATTGCTTACTTTTATTTTTTCTACACTTCATGATAAAACTATAGTTTTAGATTTTGAAGAACTTTTAGAGATTAGTTCTATTTTTACATTACTTACAAATGAAGACCTAAATATTATAGAAAATGCTTCTAAAGTTGCGCAGTTTTACAATTTTGAACACAAAGATAAACAAACATTTATGATAGCAGCTTCTTTATGTAATATTGGAAAACTATACATAGATGAAAATATATTAAATAAAGAAAATACTTTAACAAAGAATGAATATGAAAAAGTAAAAGCATATCCATATTATACAAAGAAGATTTTATCAAATATAATAGGCTTTAATGATATTTGTTCATATGCATTTAAAGTACAAGAACAAATAGATTCAAAGGGCTATCCTTTCAATTTAGAGGCAAAAGATTTAAGCTTAAAAGATAGATGTTTAAGTTTAACAAATATTTATACTTCTTTAAGAAGTAATAAGTCATATAGAAAAGCTTATTCTAAAAATGAAGCTTTTAATATTTTAGAAGAGATGGCAAAAGAAAAGAGAGTAGATATTACTATAGTAAATGATTTTAAAGAGATTTTTAAATAGTAAATCAAATTAATGATTTACTATTCTGAAGTGGTAGTTAGGTTTAACATTTTCCAAGAATACATTCCACCTCTATACCAAGATATTTTATCTTGAGGATAACCTAATTTTATAAGATTCTCAATTGCAAGTGTTGATTGAGGACACCAAGCTCCATTACAAAATAAAACTAATTCTTTGGCCTTTGAAAAATCATATTTTCCTTTTGAAACTTCTTTTACTCCAATCATATCTAACACATCATAGAAGTCATCAGGATATTTATCTTTGTTAAAGTATGGAAAAGGAATATTTTCAGCAGTTGGAATACTCATTTGTAAAAACCAAGCAGGAAGTCTTGCATCAATTAGTAACATATCATCTCTATTTTGAGATTTCTTAATAAAGTTAATAACTTCAATTTCACCTATTGTTTGGATTTCATCTGTTATTTTTATAGGTGTGATTTTCCCTACAGTTGTAATAAACTTTTTAACACATTTTGAAGATAAGCCTTCTTTAGCATAGTTTCCTGACCAAATATTAATAGGATCTGCCCCATTTATATTTCTACACTCTTCATCATGTATTCTTTTTATGTTGTAAGTTTTATCATTAAACTTTACCTCTACACCATCACCTCTAAGATTTAACTCACTTGCACTTAAAGATAAACATAGTACTGAAGTAGCTACGGCTATTTTTAGTATTTTGCTAAACATATCAACTCCTTTGTAGTTATTAGTAAATTTTATAATAATTCCATATATTTAAACTTAAAAATTTTAAATAATAATTCCTTTAACAAAGGCTAAGTAAATATAACGTTACGTGTGGTACAATTGGGAAAAAATATGGAGAATACAATTAAATCTCAATCACAAGCATACAAATTTGCACTAATTGCAGTATTTCTTTGGTCAACTGTAGCTACAGCATTTAAGTACTCATTACAATATTTATCACCAGAAGAGTTAGTATTACTTTCTTCTTTAACTTCATTAGTTGCATTATTTTTTGTACTAATAGTAAATAAGAAATTAAATCAAGTAGTACCATATATAAAAAAGAATATAAAATTAGTATTTATTTTAGGGTTTATTAACCCTTTTTTATATTATCTTGTTTTATTTAAAGCATACGATTATTTACCAGCCCAAGAAGCACAGGCTATTAATTATACTTGGGCTTTAATGTTAGCATTTCTTTCTGTTCCATTTTTAAAACAAAAACTTACATTAAATGATATCGTTGCAGGTATTATATGTTATTTTGGTGTTTTAATAATCTCTACTAAAGGAGAACCTTTCTCTTTGAGTTTTTCAAATGTTGATGGAGTATTATTAGCTTTATTTAGTACTATTCTTTGGTCTTTATATTGGATATTTAATACTAGGTCAAAGGCGGAATCAACAGTAATGTTATTTTCAAACTTTTTAATTGCTACACCAATTATCATAATATACTTCTTTTTAACTCAACCTATTATTATTCCTAATTCAAATGGAATACTAGCAGCTATATATGTAGGTTTATTTGAAATGGGTATTACTTTTTTATTTTGGTTGAAAGCAATGCAGAGTGCTGAAAATACTTCAAAAATTGCAAATTTAATTTTTATTTCACCTTTTGTGTCTTTAATTTTTATATATTTTATTTTGAACGAAAAAATTTTTGTATCTACTTTAATAGGTCTTGCATTTATTATAATTGGATTACTAATTCAGCAAAAAAAAGTCAAAGAATAGCATTAAGATAGCATTTTATAGATTTTGTTACATATTGTATAAAAAGCAATCAGTTTTGTCTTGTATTTACAAAAATCTTAAGTTTCGATTTATATTTAATGTGAAATAATGAATAGTTTTAAAAAGTCATTACTTTTAGTACTACTAAAAAAACATTATAGGTTTTTTCTAGTTTTACTAGAAAAAAAGATTTAATTTAATGAAAGGGGATTAGATGAAATTAATTAAATTGGCTAGTGCTTTTGCACTAAGTGCAGCTGTTGCAACTTCAGTATTTGCAGCAGATACAGTTAAGATCGGTGTTCAAGCACCAATTACAGGAAAGTATGCAAATGAGGGGCAAGGTATTGATAACTTTGTTAGACTTATTGTAGATGAAAAGAATAAAGAAGGTGGACTACTTGGTAAAAAAATTGAGGTAGTTACTTGTGATGATGAAGCAAAAGCTCAAAAAGCAGCTGTTTGTGCTAAAAAACTAGCAAATGCAGGTGTTTTTGCGGTAATTGGTTCTTATACTTCAGGGGCAACAGAAGCTGCTCAAACTACATATTATAGAAATAAGATTCTTCAAACTTCAGATGGTACTTCTGATTCTTTAATCAAAAGAAAATATTGGACGTTCTTTAGAAACTCATTTCCAAACTCAGCTCAAGGTGAATTTACAGCAGACTATTTTGTAAATCAAAAGAAATATAAAAGAATTGCAATATTATCTGATTATTCTTCATATGCAGATGGTTTAGCAAATTCTGTGGAAGACTCAGTTAAAAAACTTGGTGGAAATGTTGCGTTTAGAGGAAAGATTAAATCTGGAACTCAAAACTTTACAGCTATCTTAACTAAGATTAAAGCGTTAAACCCAGATGTAATTTATTACTCAGGTTATTATACTGATGGTGGACTTCTAAGAGTTCAACAACAACAATTAGGAATTAAAGCTGATTTTGTTGGTGGTGACTCAAATGATAACCCAGACTTCTTAAAACTTGCAGGTGATGCTGCAGAGGGTGTTTATTTAGTAAATGTACCAACTCCAGATATCTTACCTTATGAAGCTGCTAAAAAATATTTAACAGCGTATGAAGCAAGATTTAATATGAAACCACCTTCAATTTGGGCAGTTGTTAACGCTGATGGATTAAGAGCAGTTATGGAAGGTGTTGAAAAAACAAACTCATTTGATACTAAAAAGATTTCTGAATATATTAGAAATGATATGAAAGATTTCCCAGGTATCACTGGACCATTTAATATTAGAGAAGATGGTGAAAGAGTTGGAGCATCTTTAATGGTTTATCAAATTCAAGAAGATGGAAGCTACAAAGTATCGTTCAATAAATAATAAGTGAGTTTAATAAATGGATATTTTTCTTCAACAGTTAATCAATGGTTTAACTATAGGAAGTTTATATGCATTAGTTGCTTTAGGTTATACGATGGTTTACGGTGTGATGAAGTTAATCAACTTCGCACACGGTGACCTTGTTGCCTTTTCAGCTTATGTAGGACTTACTATATTTACGCAGTTTTTTGGTGCAAGTGCAGTTTCTTTTGTTAATGTAATTATTATTTTCTTATTAACTGCTATTATTATTGCTTTTGTGGGTGTTCTTCTTGAGCGTCTCGCATACAGACCTTTAAGAACGGCACCAAGGCTTAGTGCAGTTGTTTCAGCACTTGGTGCAGCTTTAGTTATTCAAAATGGAATAATGCTTATTTGGGGACCAAATATGCAAATTTTCCCATCAGATATATTACCTAGTACAACTTGGAATATTTCAGGGGTAATTATGACATTTACACAAGTTTGTATTTTAGTTCTTTCAGCTGTTTTAATGATTGCTTTATACTTCTTTATTAATAAAACAAAGATTGGTACAGCAATTCGTGCTACAGCAATTGATCAAGATGCAGCAAAATTAATGGGTATTAATGTAAATAGAATTATTATGATTATTTTTGTAGTTGGTTCTATGCTTGGTGCTATTGGTGGTCTGTTCATTGGTATTTATTATAGATCATTAACATTCGATATGGGATGGGTTTATGGTTTAAATGCATTTATTGCAGCTATTATTGGTGGAATTGGTTCAATTCCAGGAGCTATGATTGGTGGATTATTACTTGGATTATTTAATGCTTTAATCGCAGGTTATATTTCAACACAATGGGCTGAGACACTTACTTTTGTTCTTTTAATTATTATTTTAATTGTTAGACCAACAGGTATTCTTGGTGAAAAAACAGCGGAGAAAGTATAATGAATAAAACTACTTTAATTGCTACTATATTTATTTTAGTTATGGCTGTTTTCCCATTTACTGTTGATTCAGCTTGGCTTAGTATTGGTATTACATTTTTAGTATTTGCTACAGTTGCTTTTTCTCAAGATATTATTCTTGGAAGAGCAGGGGTATTTAATATGGGACATGCCATTTTCTTTGGTATTGGAGCATATACAACAGCAATCTTAAATGTACATTTTGGTTTAGAAATAATTGCAACTATTCCATTTGCAATTATTTTCCCAGTTATTGTTGCAGTTGTTTTAGCAGGTCCAATTATTCACTTAAGAGGGGATTATTTACTTGTTGCAACAATTGGATTTAACATCATCTTTGAACAGGTTTTATCAAATGATTTATTTGGTTTAACAGGTGGTCCAAATGGTATTTTTGGAATCGATGTTGTAAGAATCTTTGGATATGAATTATTCTCTGATAAAGCTATTTATTATATGGCATTTGGTCTATTATTAATTACATTATTAATAATTAGAAATCTAGATAATTCAAGATATGGTAGAGCTTTATATTATATAAATAAAGATGAGATTGCTGCAAAGTCTATGGGGATTAATATTCCATATTACAAACTATTTGCCTTTGCTTTAGGTGCAGCTATTGCAGGTGTTGCTGGTTCTATATTTGCAATTCAGTATTCAGCTGTAAGTCCAGAGTCATTCTCATTTATGCAATCTGTTATGTTCTTTGCTATTGTACTTGTTGGTGGTTCAGCATCACTTCCAGGTGTAATTATTGGTACATTTGTAATGTTTGTATTACCTGAACTATTTACAGAGTTTAAAGAATCTAGATATTTAATATTTGGTGCAGCAATGGTTCTTACTATGGTTCTTAGACCAAATGGTGTATGGCCAGCAACTTTTGGAAACATTCCAAAATACTTAAAAGAAAAAGCACTAAAAGTAAAACCAAAAGGAGAAACTAAATAATGAAATATGTACTAGAAATAGATAACGTATCAAAGTTTTTCCATGGTCTTATTGCAATTGATGATTTAACTATTAAAGTAAAGCCTGGTCAAATTTATGGAATTATTGGTCCTAATGGAGCAGGTAAAACTACACTTTTTAACTGTGTTACTGGTATTTATACTCCTGAAAAAGGAACTATTAAATATAAAGGTGAAGATATTACAGGAATGCAACCTCATAAAATTGCCCAAAGGGGAGTTTTAAGAACATTCCAAAATATTAGATTATTTAAAGAAATGAGTGTAGCTGAAAATATTATGGCGGGATATCATACTAAATCAAAACAGAAATGGTATCACGGTATTATCCATACTCCTTTTTATAAAAAAGATGAGAAAGAAGCTTGGGAAAAAGTTGAAGAGTTAATGGACTTTTTTAATTTAACTCATTTAGCAAACAATGCAACTGGTGATTTATCATATGGTAATCAAAGAAAAGTGGAAATGGCAAGAGCATTAGCTGCAAAACCTGAACTTCTTATTTTAGATGAACCAGCAGCTGGTCTTAATGAAAATGAAACAATTGAATTAACAGGAATTATAAGAAAAATATCTGAAATGGATATTGGTATTATGATGATTGAACATGATATGGAAATGGTTATGAATTTAACTGATTATATCACTGTTATTAACTTTGGAAAAGAAATTTCTCAAGGTGAGCCTAATTTTGTACAAAATGATCCAAGAGTTGTAGAAGCATATATTGGTTCTGATGATGACGAGGAGGAAGAACAAGATGACAAATAATGAGATTTTATTAGATATTAAAGACCTTCACGTTTCATACGGAGCAATTTCTGCAATTAAAGGAATTAATATCCAAGTAAGACGTGGTGAAGTTGTAACAATTTTAGGGGCAAATGGTGCTGGTAAAACTACAACATTAAGAACAGTTTCTGGATTACTGAAAGCTAAAAGTGGTAGTATCATTTTTGATAAAAATGATATTACTGGAACTCCTGCTCATGATATTGTAACTTTAGGAATGTCTCATTCTCCAGAGGGAAGAAGAGTTTTTGGTACACTTACAGTTGAAGAAAACTTAATGATGGGTGCATATACTCTTAAAGACCATGATAAAGAGACTTTAGAATGGATTTATGATATTTTACCAAGATTAAAAGAGAGAAGAAAACAACTTGCTGGTACTTTATCAGGTGGTGAGCAACAAATGCTTGCAATAGGACGTGCTATCATGTCAAAGCCAAAACTTTTAATACTTGATGAACCATCACTTGGACTTGCTCCGATTTTAATTAAGGCAATTTTTAAAGCAGTAAAAGAGATTGCACAAAGTGGTGTAACTGTTTTATTAGTAGAACAAAATGCAAAGGCTGCATTGAAATTAGCTGATAGAGCTTATGTTTTAGAAGTTGGGCATATTACCCATGAAGGAACGTCAGAAGAGTTATTAAACTCAGAAAAAATCCAAGAAGCTTATCTTGGTAAAAAACATTAAGAAGAAATCAAATATTTCTTCTTTTGTAAACTATTACTAAAAAAGGGAAAGCTTGATTGCTTTCCCTTTTTTTATGATTTTAATTTGAGTTTTGAAATCACTAAATGGGGATTAATGTGCCATAAAAATTGGTAAACCAGAATGTTCTAAAATATATTTAGTTGTACCACCTAACATTAATTCTTTCAATCCTCTATGTCCAAATGCACCTGCAACAATCAAATCATAATTACCTTCTATTGCATGATGAAGTAGTGCTTGTCCAGGTATTTTAGTTGTTTCTATTTCTTCGTATGTTATTTCAATGCCATGAACTCTTAAATAAGATTGTATTTTCTTTATATCATCTATTGTTGAAATATACTCTTTTGAATATATAAGATGGATTTCTTTTGCCTTTTTAAGAAGAGGAATTGCATGACCAAGAGCTTTTGAAGCTTGAGGAGAATTATTCCATCCAATTAGTATTTTATCTGTATTAAATGAAGTCATTTCCCTTGGAAACATTAACACAGGCTTACCACTTTTTGTAACTGTTGCTTCAAAAGTAGCAGTTATTCTTCCATCATGGGGAGATGCCGTAATAACTAAGTCACAATATTTTGATTCTTGTTCAATTATTTGGCTTCTATATCCCTCTCCAATTATAACTTCAGCTGTAGCTGTATTTTCGATAGCTTTTTTAGAAAGTTTATTTCCTATTTTCTTCGCTTCTTCTTTAAAAATATTTTCCGTTTCAATTAAATCTTCACTTAATCTTCTTGATGCAATTGCATTTAATTCACTTAATACATTTGCAGGTATTTCACTATCCATTTTTAAAATTTTACTTGGTTTAGCTTGTGATTTTAGTATTTCTAAATGACAATTAAAATATTTGCCAATCAATAGTGCTCCATGGATTCTCTCTCTTAACTCTTCTCCCCCGCCAATTGGAAAGAATATTTTTCTGTACTCCATTTTGTATTCCTTTTATAAAATAATTGATAATAATAACTAAAGTATAATTAACTAAGTATATAAACTTAATTATTTAAAAAATGGTTCAATAATATAACAACTCATTGACCACTCTTCATCATCATCTGTTTTGTGAATTTCTCCACCTTTAAAAGTTGCTTTTAAATTATCATATTGTGCAACAACTTTATCAAATTTTTTGATTATTTCTGGAATTCTTTTATCAAGTTTTTTTCTAGCATCTTTTGTTATATCTGAATAGAAAGTAAATACTCCATAATCTAAAGTCGATTCTTTATAGTCTTCATCTCTTTGAATCATTTTACAGATTCTATCAATCTCATCTAGATACTCTTTTTTAGTATTTATTACGTTGTTTTTAACAGAGATAATTACCCTTGAAATAGAATCATTATGATTACTGTGAGGAATTCTTTCATCTAAAGTTATACTAAAAGTTCCTTCTGTTAAATCTCTTTTTGTCATAAAGTTAGGATACTCATTTCTATCAGGAAGTGAACATCTTAAAATATCAGTAACAGTTGCACTAATAAATATTTCTGGTGTATACTCTTCAATCTTTGCAATCTCTTGAGCTATATGAATTGTTACAATTTTGTGAGGACCATAAGAGAGACTTAATCTATCATTTGTCCAAAATAAAAAATTATTCTTAGCATTTACAATTCCATTTAAAATAGCATTTACTACTTTTTCTTGTTTTGGAAAATTATTCATAATAATTTTCCTCAACTTCTTCTATAATGCCACTTTCATATAAAATATTTTCAATAAGTCTATTTTTTGATACATTAATTTTTTCAGAAAGAATAACTAAGGCATCATCAAGTTTAGAATCAATTTTTATTGTTAATTGTGTAATCTCTTTTTTATTTTTTAAACTTTTATCTATTACATTTCTTATAATTTGTCTATCATATTTTTGTTTAGCCAAAAAATAACCCTTTAAAATTTATTTACTAATATTACTTTGATTTCTTTTAAAACTCCTTGAAGTAATGCTATTTATATTTTATAGAACAGTTTTACACAATGCTATAAAATAGACAGTTAAAGATAAAAAAAAGAAAAATTTTAAGTTTAAATTAAGTTTTTATGTGTGATAATTTTTGAAAGGTACTACTTTTTGTATTACTTAATAAAATTTATGCTTTTAAATATAAGGATATGGGATGAGAGAAGAAAAAGAGATTATTGAATCAGCAGTTAAACTGGCTGAAAAATGGCAAAGAAGAGCTACAGAATTAGTTAGCGATTATGACAGAGAGTTCTACAAGAAAATGAACAAAATGTTGGAACATCCAAAAGATAAAGCTTTATTAATTGAATTAATGGATCAATGCTTTAGATGTGAGTCAAATGATAGAATAGCAAATCAAATCATTTTTTTACTTGAAAAACATGGAATGGCACATTTCTTTACAACAAAAGATAGAATGCTTTTATGGTTATTCCAAAATGTAGGTAAATTTTTACCAAATCTTTCTGTACCAATGTTTGTAGATCAAATTAGAGATGATACAAAAACAGTTGTTTTAAAAGGTGAAGCAGAACCATTTAATAAACATCTTAAAATGAGAAGAGAAGAGGGTACAAGAGTAAATATAAATTTAATTGGTGAAGTAGTTTTAGGAGAAGAAGAAGCAGAAGAAAGAATTGAAAAATATTTAAAAGCTTTAGAAAATCCAAATATTGACTATATTTCTATTAAAATTTCTACTATTTATTCTCAAATAAGTGCTTTAGATTTTGAGCATACTGTTGAAGTATTAGTTGAAAAATTAAGTAAAATTTATGCACAAGCAAAAAAATATCCTTATATTGCTCCTGATGGAACAAAATCAAATAAATTTATAAATCTTGATATGGAAGAGTATAGAGATTTAGAGATTACAGTTGAAGTATTTAAAAGAACATTAGCAAAAGAAGAGTTTAAAGATTTCTATGCAGGAATTGTACTTCAAGCATATTTACCTGATTCATTTAATGTACAAAAAGATTTATGCCAATGGGCTAGAAAAAGAGTAGAAAACGGTGGAAGCCCTATTAAGTTTAGACTTGTTAAGGGTGCAAATATGGAAATGGAAGAAACAGAAGCATCTCAAAAACACTGGGAAATGGTAACTTATACTGATAAAAGTGATACTGACTCAAACTATAAAAGAATGATAAGATATGCATTAAAACCAGAAAATGCTCCATATATGCATGTAGGAACAGGTTCTCACAACTTATTTGAACTTGCATTTGCTACACAACTAGCAGAAGAAAATGAAACTTCAAAATACCATACAATTGAAATGTTAGAAGGTATGAGTGAATCTGCAAGACTAGCAATTAGAGAGATTTCTAAAAATGCAATTTTATATGGTCCAACAGCTTCTAAAGAGCAATTCACAAATGCAATTGCATATTTAGTAAGAAGATTAGATGAGAATACAGGTCCTAATAACTTTATTAGATACTCATTTGGTTTAGAAGTTGGAACAAAAGATTGGAAAGCACAAGAAGCCTTATTTAGAAAATCTTTTGAAAATGAAAAAACTTCTTTTGTTGGTGCAAAAAGACAACAAAATAGATTAACTGAAAAATGGGATGATTTTGCTAACTCTTCATATGATACTGGAAGTTATCATGCAGAAGCTGATACAGACTTTGTATTACCAGCAAACCAAGAGTGGGCAAGAGGTATTGTAGAAAAATGGAAATTCTCAAAAGATACTGAACATAAAATTGCTCCAGTTGTAGTTGCAGGTGAAGATTTAGTAGGTGATAGAAAAGTAGTAGATGCTATTGATAAATCTCAATTAAAAGAGGGTGTTTTAGCAGGAAGATTTGCTAATGCAACAGCTGAAGATTTACAAAAAGCAGTAGAAGTAGCACATGCTGATGTTGATGGTTGGAGAAGTAAGACTAATAGACAAAGACATGAAATCTTAAAACAAGCAGCTATAAAGGTGCGTGAAAGAAGAGATGACCTAATTGGTGTTGCAGCAGCTGAAGTTGGTAAAGTATTTACTGAAACTGATGTAGAGGTTTCAGAAGCAGTTGACTTTATTGAGTTCTATTCTCATTCAGCTGATTATTGGGAAAAATATCAAAATATTGAATTTAGTGGAAAAGGTGTAGGTGTAGTAGTACCGCCTTGGAACTTCCCTGTTGCTATTCCTTTAGGTGGAGTTGCATCAGCATTGTCAGCTGGAAATACAGTAATTATAAAACCTGCTTCTGTTGCAGCATTAACTGCATATGAAATGTGCAAATGTTTCTGGGATGCAGGTATTTCTAAAAACACTTTACAATTTGTTCCTTGTCCAGGTGCATTAGCAGGTGAGCATTTAATTTCAAATAAAAAAGTTGATTTTGTAATTTTAACTGGTGGTGAAGATACTGCTCAAAAAATGCTTGATACTAGACCAGATTTATTATTAACAGCAGAAACTGGTGGTAAAGATGCAACAATTGTTACTAATATGGCAGATAGAGACCAAGCAGTTAAAAATGTTTGTCTAAGTGCATTTAATAATTCAGGTCAAAAATGTTCAGCTACATCTTTATTAGTTCTTGAAGAAGAAGTTTATAATGATGCATCATTTAGAAAAGCTTTAGTTGATACTGCTAGGTCTATGAGTGTTGGTTCTGTTTGGGATTTTAAAAATAGAATTGGTACTTTAGCTAACCCAGTTGGTGGAGCACTTAAAAAAGCAATTTCAGAACTTGAAGATGGTGAAGAGTGGGCATTAGAACCTTCTTATGCTGATGACAATGAGTTTATGTTAAAACCTGCAATTAAATGGGGAGTAAAAGAAGGAAACTTTATTCATAAAACAGAACTTTTTGGTCCAGTTTTAGCAGTAGTGAAAGCAAAAGATTTAAAACATGCAATTGAAATTGTAAACTCTACAGGTTATGGATTAACTTCAGGAATTGAATCTTTAGATGAAAGAGAAGTTGAATACTGGAAAGCAAATCTAAAAGCTGGTAACTTATATGTAAATAGAGGAACAACTGGTGCAATCGTTCTAAGACAACCATTCGGTGGAATGGGTAAATCTGCAATTGGTGCTGGTAGAAAAGTAGGTATTTATAATTATATTACTCAATTTGTTGATTTTAAAGAGACTTCTACTCCTGAAGTATCTAAAAAATACTCTACAGATCTAACTAGATTTATTGAGTCTTGTAAAGCAAATACTGAAGATAAAAATGATATTGATAAGCTTTCAGTTGCTTTACAATCATATTATGAAAACTATGAAAATGAATTTTCTAAAGAGAAAGATTATTGTAAAGTAAGAGGTGAAGATAATCACTTTAGATATATTCCTTTAGATAATGTAATTATTAGAGTTAGTGATGATGATACTATTTTTGAAGTTGTTTCGAGAATTCTTGCGGCAAGAGTGTCTAAGGTTCATTTTAAAGTATCAATTGATAAAAATGAAAAAGTTAAAAAATTCTTAGAAGACTCATATGCAAAACTATTTACTTCAAGGGATAACTTAGTTGTTCAAGATGAAGAAAAGTTCAAAAAAGAGATTTCTAAATATGATAGAGTAATCTATTCAGATATTGCAAAAGTATCTGAAGAAGTATTTAAAGAAGCATCTAAATCAACAACTTTCATTGTAAGAGGTAAACCTATGATGGAAGGTAGATTAGAACTTCTAAACTACTTTAAAGAGCAATCTGTTTCACATTCTTATCATAGATATGGAAATATTGGAGCAAGAGAATTAGAAAACTAAGAAGAAGAGATTTTCTCTTCTTCTTAGAAGTTTTCCTTTGAAAAAGTAATTTTTTCTTCTAAAGTCTTATTGTCTTTTAAACTATCAATTAAATTAAATCTCTTCAAAGCACCAACATCATTTGCTATTTGTATTGCTAATCCTGGTCTGGCATTTAATTCTAAGACTAAAGGTCCTAGGTTCTTATCAATAACTATATCAGCACCTAAATAACCCATATTTGTCATTTCATAACACCTTGCAGATAAATGAAGTATTTGATCCCAAAATGGAACCACTAACTCTTTTAAATCTTTATTTGTGTCAGGATGGAATTTAATTGGTCTATCAAATTGAACAGCATTTAAAGCTTTTCCTGTTCTAATATCAATACCAACTCCAACCGCACCTTGATGAAGGTTTGCTTTACCATCACTATTTGATGTTGATAATCTCATCATAGATAAAGTGGGAAAACCTTTATATACAATTACTCTTACGTCTGGAACACCTTCATAGCTAAAACCATCAAAGGCATCATCAAAGTCTACTAGTTTTTCAAAAACAGCAACATCATTTTTGCCACCTAAAGAATAAAGTCCACTTAAAATATTTGATATATGCCTTTTAACATCATTATAATCTAACACTTCTCCACTTGGTTTAATAAAGGTATTTTTCTCTTTTTTTACAATAACAAGAATACCCTTACCACCACTTCCTTGAGCAGGTTTTATAACAAAACTATTTTGCCCTTTAATATAGTCTTCAAAATGATTTATTTCCACTTGATATTGAATATGCCCAAGTAATTCAGGAACTGAAATACCATGTTTTTGGGCTAATTTTTTAGTCTTTAATTTATCATCAACTAAAGGAAAATTTTTTCTTTCATTGTGTCTTCCTATGTAGTTGATATTTCTATCATTCATACCTAAAATACCAAGTTTTTTTAGTTTAAATGGGTTAGCAAACATCTATTTTACCATTGATTTAAATCTATAAAGCTCGCTTAATCTATATCCACTATATCTTCCAAGTAGTATGATTAATCCAAGAACTGCTAATAAAACCTCTGGAAAGTTAAAAGTTATAAAACTTAAAACAGAGTTTGTCATTGCAAAGTAAGCTATAATTGCAACAATTAAAGAACCACTACCTTGTAAGAATACTTCTTTTGAACCATCTTCTTCCCAAATAATAGACATTCTTTCAATTGTCCAAGCTAAGATAATAATAGGAAAGAAGGTAATACTAGTAGCGTATTGTAGTTCTAACTTTTGAGATAAAATTGCAACAAATGCCATAATTCCTACAACAACTATTAATACAGAAGATATTCTAGCTACTAAAAGCAAGTTTAAATGGGAAAGATATGACCTTACTACTAATCCCATAGTTACAACTATTATAAATAGTATGATACCAGGTAATAAACTTGTCTCAATAAATGCCATAGATAATAAAATAGGCATAAATGTACCAGATGTCTTAAGTCCAACTATAACTCTCATTATAACAACTACTAAAGCCCCTAACGGAACTAAAAGTAATAGTTTAAAAGTATTTTGAGACTCATTTGGTAATGTAAATAAAGAAAAGTCTAAAAGAGTACTTGTATTTTGTTTTTTCAAGTCTTTTGATAAAGCAGCAGTTCTAGCAGGAACAATATTTTTTGTTACAGAGAATCTTACATCAGAGTTTTTTACTCCTTCTGCTTCTAATAAAAATTGCGAACCTCTTTGCCAAATAAAAATTTCACTATTATTTTCAATAAGTCCATTGTTTATATCAAACAGATACCATTTATTTTTATGAAAAACTTCTAGCATAGGAGTTAAAGCTACATTTCTTTGTTTGTCTTCTAAATATAAAGCACCAATAGTTCTAACTTTGTACTGCATTTTGTTTAATAGTTGAACTAAGGCATCTCTTTTATCTGTTGCTTTTTTCATATAATTGTTTTTTATCATTTTTGCAGCTTGTGAAGGCTGTACCAAATTAAACTCTTTTATTAATAAGGAAGTAAAAGTTACAGCATCAGAACTTTTATCATATATTTTATTTAATAAAGAGTTTGCTGCTTGAACCATTACAGAAGGTACTTCCATTTTTTCTAATTCAATTGGTTCTTCTTCAAGTTTAGCTTTATAGTATTTATCTTTGATAATATCTATTGAATAATAAATAACTTGGCTTCCTTCTATTTCCCTTTTAGACCAAATACCTTTATCTACAGTGTTCAGTTTTCTTTTTGTAAACCCATAATCAGCTGAACTTGATTCTTCATTTACTATAATTATTCCATCTTGTTTTTTTGGAAGAATCATAGATACCAATGCACTTTGGTTTTTTTTACTATCAAAAGTTATTTTAGCTTCAATATTCCAAATATTTGTTGTTTCTTCTTGAAATAAGGGGAAATTAAGTACTTTAATTTTATAGCTCATTAAAGCAATAGACGTAAGGATTAAAACTATAGAAAATAATAGTATTTGATTTCTTGATGTCATTTATACTCTTTATTTATTATTTGTAATTGGTTCTTGAGTATATTTTTTAGATACATCAACTAAAATTAGTCCATTTAAAAAGTTTTTACCAATAAGAACAGGGTATGAGAATTTACTTCTATTAGTTAATGTTACATCTATTAATTGACTACTTTTTGCAACATTTATTCTCATCTTTACAACATATCTCTTTTGATTTTTTGCTCCATGCCTTTTTATATAAACTGTTCTACTAATAGGTAAGGCTTTATCTATGGATTTACCTTCTTCATTTTCTAAAGAAAATTTAACCCATTTTTTACCATCTCTTTCAAAAGCTTTAATATTTGTAGCATGTAAAGAAGTAGTTGTTGCACCTGTATCAATTTTAGCTTTTAACTTTAATTTTTCAGAAGGTATATAAGCATATTCATAGTTACCTAAAATTATTTTAGAGTCTTTTTCTTTTGGTTCTTTTGTAATATAAACAGGGACCTTTTTTTCTTTATATACAATCTTTTCTTTTATTATGATTTTTTCTTTAGGCTTTTCTTTTTCAACTTTTTGTGGAACAATTTGTTCATTTTTATTTGTAGTTGAACAACCAATAAGCATAATAGTTAAGATTGAATAAAATAGGGTATTAAAAAAAAGTTTTTTCATTATTTAATCCTTTCAAATGTTTATGAAAAGCATGATTATAGTATAACTATCTAAAAAAATAGTAAAGAATTTAATTTAAGCTAAGGAAAATATGTAAGAAGATACTTTAGTATCTTCCATTATATTTCATAATTAAGATTTGTTCATAAAGCATATTACCAAAACCTTCAGGCAAATCTTCATGCTCTTTTTCTACTAGATTTATGATTTCTCTTATTTGGTCCTCTGTCATATTCTGTACAATAGGAATTATAGATTTTGCTATTGTGTCTTTAAACTCTTTTATTTCTTCTTGTGTCATTAAATTAGTCTTTCTAGTAAAATTAAAAAAGAAATTATAGTGTAATTATCTAAAAAAGCAGTTAATTTAGTTTTTTTTGTTATAATCGCGAAAAATATAGTTAGGAAAGAGATTTTGGTAAACTTAAGTAAGAAAATTTCAAGTTTAGTTGGAAGAACAAATGCAGAATATGGATTGATTCAAGAAGGTGATAGAGTATTAGTTGGTTTCTCTGGTGGGAAAGACTCTACAACTTTAATTCATGCATTAAATCACCTAAAAAGAGTTACACCTTTTAATTTTGAATTTAAAGCAGTAACAGTAACTTATGGAATGGGTGAGCAAGTACAGTTTTTAGCAGACCATTGTAAAGAGCATGGAATTGAGCATGAGATTATTGATACAGAAATCTTTGAATTATCAAAAGATAAAATTAGAAAAAACTCATCATTTTGTTCATTCTTCTCTAGAATGAGAAGAGGGTATTTATATTCTACTGCACAAGAGCAAGGTTACAATAAAGTAGCACTAGGTCATCATTTAGATGATGCAATGGAGTCATTTTTTATGAACTTTTTATACAATGGTGCATTAAGATCAATGCCACCTATTTATAAAGCAGAAAACGGTTTACAAGTTATTAGACCTTTAATTTTCTGTAGAGAGAGACAATTAAGAGCTTTTGCTCAAACAAATGAAATCTCAGTTATTGGAGATGAAGCTTGTCCTGCAATGAGATTTGATATTAAAATGCCTCATGCTAGACAATCAACAAAAGAACTTCTAGAAAAAATGGAAGAAGAAAATCCTCAAATGTTTGTTTCTATGAAAGCTGCATTCAAAAATATACAAACATCAACATTCTTTGATAAAGAATTATTGGATAGAGATTAATATATGAAGTTATTGGTCTCTTCTTGCCTTTTAGGCGAAGATGTTAGATATGATGGGGGAAACTCTTCTGTAGCATTTAATCCAAAGTTTTCTTTTTCTTCAAAAGAGCTTTTCATGGATATTTTATGTGACAATGAAGTTTACTCTTTGTGTCCTGAAGTTAAAGGTGGATTATCTACTCCAAGAGATCCTGCTGAGATTACAAGTTTAGAAAAACCTTTTAAAGTTGAAACTATAAACAAAGAAGATGTAACTATAAACTTTTTGCTTGGAGCTAAAAAGGCTTTAGAACTTTGCCAAGAAGAGGGTATTAAAGTTGCATTATTAAAATCAAAATCTCCATCATGTGGAAATACAAAGATTTATGATGGTACCTTTTCTAATAATTTAGTTGAAGGACAAGGATTAACTGCTAGATTATTAAGTGAAAATGAAATCACTGTTTTCAATGAAACTCAATTAAAAGAATTACAACAGTTTATAAAAACTAATAGTTAATTTATAAAATGTAATATTCACTCTAATTTAATTATAAATTATTTATAATGCATACTTTAAAAGGAGATAATATGAAAAAACTTATTTTAATTTTATTCTTATTCATAAGTAGTTTATATTCTTTTGATAAAGTTGCATTAGAGTATGGAACTTCTAATCATGATATTGATATTTATGGAATATCTGTAATTAAAGATATTAATTATGAAATTATAAAAGACACGAACTTGAGTTGGGAATTTACCTTGCAAGATGCAGAAGGTAAAAAAGATGATATGGTTATTCTAAGCACTCAACCAATGTTAAATCATTTTTTTAATGAAAAGATTTATTTTGAATTAGGTCTAGGTGTTGCTTATTTTTCTCAAAAACATTTAGATAATGAAGAATATGGTACACACTTTCAATTCAAAGAGAGTGCAGGTTTTGGTTATAAATTTACAGATACTTTTGATATAACTTTAAAATATACTCATTATTCTAATGCCAATATTAATAATAAAAATGCAGGTATTGATTTAATTGGAGCGAGATTAGTTTATAAGTTTTAAAACTTATAAACTGATTGTATTATGCCTTTAGATTAAGAAGTGTATCTGCAACAGCTTGTTGCATTTCAATACCTTTTGCACTTGCTTCATAAGCAATTATTTGAGGAATATTACCAGCAATAGCATCAATCATATCTGCTGTTACTTCCATATTTTCAGGATCACCTACTACTTGTGCAATAGTAGATAGTTTTTGAGCGGTATCATTTACTTGCATTTGTGCTGCTAACATTCCATTTAAATTATTATCAATTCTCATAGTTTACTCCTTAAGCATCTTCTTGAGATTGTAGTAACATTCTGTTTAAGTTTGCTGTTCTTGCAATTTGTGCATCAGCTGAACTTAATTCATTTGGTGCACTAGAAGCACTTTTCAACTCTTCTAATTTTGCATTTGCAGCTGCTTCATCTTCAGGAATTGAGGTATCAAGTCTTACTGAACCACCATTTGCATAAAGTTTTCCATCAGGTCCAACATGATAATTATATTGAATTGGTGCTGTTGTAGTGCCATTTGCAGCATGTGCTTGTTCGTGAGTTTTAACTTCGGCATCTAAATTCTTATATTTATCTAAAACTCTATCATAATCTTGTTTATCAAACTTTTCATTAGATGCATTACTTTTATCATACTCATCTGAAGCAGCTTTTTCTACTTCTCTTTTGTCAATATTTGCAAGCTCAGATCTTTTCTGAGCTAACTCTTGGTAAATTGATGCGGCTGATTGTGAATAAGCATTTAATTCCATGTTAAACCTTTTTATATTAAAACAATTTTATCTAATTGCTCATAAAAAGTAAAGTTATTAACTTAATAGTTAATAGCTACTTTATACTTAGGATCATCTTCTTCATAGGTACAAAATGGACCTGCATCCTTAAGAATTTTTTTACAATCTTCACTTAAGTGTCTAATAGTAAGTTTTTTACCTTTTTTGGCATACTTTTTGGTAATATTGTCAATTGCTTCAACTCCAGAAATATCCATAACTCTTGCATCTTTAAAATCAAGAATAATATTATCTGGGTCATGTTTTGTATCAAATAGTTCAAAGAAAGAAGTTGTAGAACCAAAAAATAAAGGTCCATCAAACTCATAAACTTTTGTATTGTCATCTTCTCTGTAAGTTCTACTTCGAACTTTTGAATGATTCCATGCAAATACAAGTGCAGAGATAATAATACCTGTAATAACAGCAATTGCTAAGTCAGCAAAAATAGTTATAACTGTTACAGCAACTAATACAAATTTATCTGAGTTTGGCATAAATCTAATTCTATTCCCACTTTCCCACTCAAATGTTCCAATTGAAACCATAAACATAATTCCTACTAAAACAGCAACTGGAATTAAAGCAATATAAGGACTTAATGCAACAACAAAAGAGATAAGTAAAATAGCAGCAGTGATACCTGAAAGTCTTCCCCAACCACCATTAGAGAAGTTAATAATAGATTGTCCAATCATAGCACAACCTGCCATACCACCAAAGAAACCACAAGTAATATTTCCTGCTCCTTGTGCAATACACTCTTGATTTCCACTTCCTCTTTTCCCACCCATTTCATCTAAAACTGAAAGAGTTAAAAGAGATTCAATTAATCCTACTAGTGCAACTAAAATAGAGTATGGAAGAACCATTAAAATTGAATTCATATCAATATGTAATGTAGGGAAAGCAAAAGATGGTAAATTTCCTGAAATATCAGCTAAATCACCAACTCTTTTTGTATCTAAGTCCATTCCAATAACAACTGCTGAAATAACTATGATAGCAACAAGTCCCGATGGAACTGCAGTTGATACTTTTGGAAAGAATTTAACAATAAACATTGTAAAAGCAACAAGTGCATACATAATCCAACTTTCACCTTCAAATAGTGGAAATTGTGCAAGTGCAATTACAATTGCAAGACCATTTACAAAACCATACATTGCTGGTTGTGGAACAAGTCTAATTAATTTACCAAGTTTAAAAACACCAATTAAAACTTGGAAAATACCTGCAAGAATAGTAGCTAATAAAATATACTGTAGAATATATGTAGATAATTCGTCATTTGCAGTAAGCTGTGCCATTAAATCTTCAGGAATAGCTTCTTTTACTTTAACTCCTAGTCCAACTAAAACAACTGCTATTGCACCTGTTGCCCCAGAAATCATTCCTGCTTTACCACCAACTAATGCAGTAATCAGTCCCAAAATAAATGCTGTATATAAACCAACCAAAGGTGATACCCCAGCAATAATTGAAAATGCAATAGCCTCTGGGACTAAGGCAATAGCAACAACTATTCCTGATAAAACATCACTTTTTATTGATTTACCAATTATTGTATCTTTGATATTCAACAAAATAAAACCCTTTCTTATTAAAATCGCGATTGTATCTAAAAGATAATTAAGAATAAGTTAAGCTAATTTATAAGCATTTTTAATACTTATTAGATATAATTTTAGTATGAAAAAAGAGTTTTATAAAAGCGTTGGTTTTAAATTAGGTGTTCTTAGCTTCATTATTTTAGCTTCATTATTTACTTCTAGTTTTATGTTTAATTCTCAAATTGACAAATTAAAAAAACAAATAGATTATATTTATTTTGGCAATTATATGCCTGTATTAAAACTTCATAGTATAGAAGAAAATTATAATGACTTAATTAAATGTATGAGAAGTTATAAAAAATGCAAAAGAGACCCATTTTTTAAATCAATAAAAAAAGACTGGGATTATTATAATAACTCTTATAAAGATATTGAAGAAAGAAAAGTTGTTAGTAAAATAGATAAGTCTGTAAATAATTCTTTAACATATAAAACTAAGATTTCTACATATAAAAATGTTATTAAAAGAATTAACTTTTTAAAAGAGTATGAAAAGAAGATTGCCTATAAAAAAAGAGTAGAGTTCTTGAAAGAGTATTCATCTATGAAAGATTATTTGTTTTATAATATGATTGCTTTGATTATAGTTTCTTTTATTTTTATTTCTTTTATTATCTATTCAATTATAAAAAAAGACAATCAATTAAAAATACTTACCAAAAAATATGCCTTAGAATCAATAACTGATTCAATGACAAAATTATATAATAGAAAGTATTTTGATAAAATATTTGATAATATGCCATTTATTTCAAATCAAAATTCTTGGCATACTGCTTTTGTGATGCTTGATATTGACTTTTTTAAACAGTATAATGATACCTATGGGCATGATTTAGGTGATGAAACTTTAAAAGCAGTGGCAAAAGAACTTAAAGAGTATTTTAATAAAGATTACGAATATGTATTTAGATTAGGTGGAGAAGAGTTTGGAGTTATTTTATTTGATATTGATGAAAAAACTTTAAAAGAATGCCTAAAAGATGTAAACAATAATATACAATCATTAAATATTGAGCATAAAAATAGTAAGATAGCAAATGTAGTTACCATATCTATTGGAGCTGTTATTTATAAACCATATTCATATACATCTTGTAATAAGCTTTATAAAATAGCTGATGAATGTTTATATAAATCAAAAGAAAATGGTAGAAATCAGTTTACTATTTATAACGAAGGAGAATAATTGACGTTTCTATTTAATAAAAATAGTCATTTTAATTTAGCAAATTTGGCTACTTTTTTTAATATTGCTGCTGGTATGTTAGCAATTTATTATTTAACTCATAATAATTTTTTTGCAGCAGCACTTTTCGCATGGCTTGCAGGTGCATTTGATATTGTGGATGGTAAAATTGCAAGAAAATACAATTTATCTACAGAGTTTGGTATTCAATTAGACTCATTTGCAGACTTTTTATCATTTGTTATTGTTCCAACAATGTTTATTTTTTTTGCAGTAATTGATGGTAAAGAATTAATACTTTTTACTCCTTTAGTTGCATTTGCATTTATCTATTATGTAATTTCAGGTCTAAGAAGATTAATACAGTTTAATATTAATGCTCAAGAAGGTGAAGTAGAGAAGTATTTTATAGGTGTTCCAACTCCTTTAGGTGCTATATTATTATGGGTTGTTTACCTAGTATGGTTAACTGGACTTATAAATGAAAATATTGTTTTAATTTCAATGATTATCATTGGATACCTCCTAAATTCAAAACTTAAAATCAGACATCCTTAAATGAATCAAGTTACTGCTATTGATTTGGGCTCTAATTCTTTTAGAGTCCTTATTTATGATTGCTTAAATAATGAAGTAATTGGTGAGTATAATGAAGTTGTAGGTATGGCAGATGGTTTGAATAAAACAAACTGTATTTCACAAGAAGCACAACAAAGAGTTATCTTGGCTATTGAAGCATCAAGTAAAAAGCTTAAATATGATCCAAGTAAAGCAATTTGTGTTACAACCGCTGCAATGAGACTGGCTCAAAATTCTTCAGAGGTTTTAGAATATTTTAAAGAAAAAACAGGTGCAAATTTTAAAATAATTGATGGAAAAGAAGAAGCTAGACTTACTTTATTAGCTGTAAAGCATGCTTTAAAAAGAGAAAAAATAAACTCTTCAAAATTTATCTTACTAGATATTGGTGGTGGTTCTACGGAGATTATTGTAAATGATGATGAAGATTTTGTTTCTCATAGTTTTAATTTTGGAATTGTAACCTTAACACAAAAGTATGATAATTATGAAGATTTATATAAACAGTTGCAATCTCGTAAAAAAGAGATAAAAAACTTTTTAGTAGAAAATAATATAGATACTAAAGAGTATACTTTCGTTGCAACAGCAGGAACTCCAACTACTATTGCAGCTATAAAGCTTGGACAAGATTTTTTTCATTATGATAAAAATGCTGTAAATGGTACAAAAATTAAATTAAAAGATTTAGATGAGTGTTTAGAACTTTTTAGAAACTCTTCAACTTCTACAATTACAAAGCTTGTAGGACGAGGTAGAGTAGAGTTTATTGAAGTTGGCGTTTATATTTATAAAACTATATTTGAAATTTTAGATAAAAATGAATCAATAGTTTTAGACGATGGTTTAAGAGAAGGTGTAGCTATTAACTCTTGCTTACTTAGATAATAGTCTTACGCTTTGTTCTTGCATAATATTTGCTTGTGAAGCAGCTAAATATCCCATGTTAGAAGTGATATTTGTTTTTGAAAAGTCGTTCATCTCTTTGCCAAAATTTATTTCTTGAGCATTTTTTAGATTTTGCATATTAAGTTTTGATAATTCTATTTGCGTAGAAATTGAACCTTTTGCACTTGATTCAAGCTTTTCCCCTAAATCCTTGAATTGGTCCTTATATCCTTGAATCTCTTTTTGTGCTAGAGAAACTTGTTCTTTTGTTATATTTAATGCATCTTCATTATTAAAATCATTTCTGCTAAATTCTTGTGCAAGTGAATTTGCTATTTGAGGAGTATTTGGTTTATCAATAGAGTGATAAGCTTCTTTTGTAGAAACTGTAACTGATAAGTTTTCTTCATAATCATCAATTGCAATTAAATTTTCCCTTTGATATCTTGTTTGAAAAGCTTCTTCTTTAAAGTTCATAAGTTCTTTATTTAAATCATTTTTGATTTCATTTTTATTTTGAATATTTTCGTCTAAAGAGTTAAGTTTATCTTGAATATTATTTAGTATTTCTTCTTGTTTATTTAATCCATTTTCAGCTACTTTTGTAATAGCAATTCCAGTATTAAATGATTGTAAAGATTCTGAAAGTTCATCTCTTTTTTGATTGTATTCATTAATTGTAAGATGTAAAAAGTCACTACTATTATCAATAATTTTAGATGAATTATTAGTTTTATTAAGTTGATAGTCCGAAGAGCTATTTAACGAAGCAATATTATTATTTACGTTATTAATATCCATCAAAACCTCTTAAAGTAGTTTTTTAATTATACATTCTAGCAAAAATATAATAAATGTAAACTAAATTTAATTTTTAATCATCTGAATAGTTATTAAACTGCGATTAATCAATACTTCTGTATAATCTTTGATTATTTTATAAAAGGAAAAGGCAATGAGAATAACTGGCGCAAAAATGGTTACAGAATCATTAAAAGAGGAAGGGGTAGATGTAGTATTTGGTTACCCTGGTGGCGCTATTATGAATGTCTATGACGAAATTTATAAGCAGAGTTTTTTTCAACATATATTAACTAGACACGAGCAAGCAGCAATACATGCTGCTGAAGGTTTTGCTAAATCTACTGGTAAAGTAGGTGTTGCTATTGTAACAAGTGGACCTGGTTTTACTAATGCAGTAACTGGGTTAGCAGATGCATATATGGATTCAGTTCCAATGGTTGTTATTTCAGGACAAGTTCCAACAACAATCATCGGAACTGATGGTTTCCAAGAAATAGATGCAGTTGGTATTAGTAGACCATGTACAAAACATAACTATCTAGTAAATGATATTAAAGATTTACCAAGAATTATAAAAGAGGCATTTCATATAGCAGCAACAGGGAGACCTGGTCCTGTACATATTGATATTCCTAAAGATATTACAGCTGAAGTAGCTAACTTTGAATATCCTAAAGAGGTTGATATCCCAACATATAAACCTACTGTTAATTACAATAAAAGACAATTAAAAAAAGCAATGGGTGCAATTGCAAAATCTAAAAAACCACTACTTTATGTTGGTGGTGGTGCAATTTTAGCAAATTGTGCTTATGAGATTAGAGAATTTGCAAAGATGACAAATATTCCAGTTGTTGAAACACTTATGGCAAGAGGTGTTATGGGTGATGACAATGAATTATTTATGGGAATGTTAGGTATGCATGGTGAGTTTGCAGCTAATATGGCAGCTCATGATACTGATTGCATTATCTCTTTAGGTGCAAGATTTGATGATAGGGTTACAGGTAGACTTGATGAATTTGCAAAAAAAGCAAAAGTAATTCATGTTGATGTTGATCCAACTTCTATTGGCAAATTAGTGGATACAAATTATCCAATTGTAGGGGATTTAAAAGTAACTGTTGAAGGTATGATTGAAGCTGCAAAAGATATGCAGTTTAACGAATATACTAACTGGGTTTCTTTATTAAGAGACTATAAAGAAAAAGAACCATTAAGATATCAAGATTCTGATTCAGTTATTAAACCACAGTGGGCTATTGAAAGAGTTGGACAAATTTTAGGTGAAAATGCAATTATTTCTACTGATGTTGGACAACATCAAATGTGGACTGCACAATTTTACCCATTCTCTTTCCCAAGACAATGGAATACATCAGGTGGTTTAGGAACTATGGGATTTGGACTTCCAGGAGCAATGGGTGTTGCAAGAGGTAATCCAGACAAAGTATCTATTAACTTCACTGGTGATGGTTCAATTTTAATGAATATCCAAGAATTAATGACTTGTGTTGAATATAATTTACCAGTTATTAATATTATTCTAAATAATAACTATCTTGGAATGGTAAGACAATGGCAAACACTATTCTATGAAAATAGATTATCTGAAACAGATTTAAGTGCACAGCCTGACTTTAAAAAACTTGTAGAAGCATTTGGTGGAGTAGGATATAGAGTTTCTACAAAAAAAGAGTTTGAAGAAGCTTTAAAAGATGCAGTAGAAAAGAAAAAACCTGCAATGATTGATGTTATTGTAGCAAGAGATGAGATTGTATTACCAATGGTTCCAAATGGACATGCACTAAATGAAATGACTTTATTAGGAGATAGCAATGAATAATTTTAATCACTATTATGATTCAGAAACAACAAGACAGGTTATCTCAGTAATTGTCATTAATGAACATAACGTTTTATCTAGAATTGTAGGACTTTTTTCTGCAAGAGGTTATAATATTGATTCTTTAACTGTAGCACCAATGACTGGTTCAAAGTATTCTAGAATGACTATTGTTACAACTGGAAGTAAAAGAGTTATTGATCAAATTGTTAAACAATTAAATAAATTAATTCCTGTTTTAAAAGTAAATGAACACCAAAATGTTATTGAAAAAGAGACAGTATTAATTAAAATACCAATTGAACAACCTCTTAGTGATATTGAGGTGATTGCAAGAGCATACAACGGTCACATCCAAAATGTTACACATGATGCAATAGTTATTTCTGCAACGGATGCACCAAGTAGAATTGCAAATTTTACAAATATTATGAATAAATACAAACCACTAGAAGTAGTAAAAAGTGGTGTTGTAGCAATGGAAAGATAGGAAAAGCTTTGATTTTATCTGATATATTAGAAAAAGTAGATATTTATTTAGATTCTAAATTAGAGGTTTCTGGTTTAAATACACTTTTAGATGCAAGTGAAAATGAAATCTCTTTTTTAGAGAATAAAAAGTACGTTAAAGATTTATCAAAAACTAAAGCAGGAGCTGTTTTAGTAAAAGAAGAGTTTAAAAAAGATGTTCCAGAAAATACAGTCGCAATTGTTTGTGAAGAGCCTTATTTAACTTTAGCAAGATTAAGTAAGTTCTTTGCTCCTAAGTTAGTAGAAACTGAAGGAAATGATTGTATTGTAGGTGAAAATACAAATATTATGCCTAATGTATATCTTGGAAAAGACTCAAAGATTGGTAAAAATAGTACAATTATGTCTGGAAGTTTTATTGGAGATAATGTATCTATTGGAGATAATACTATTATTTATCCTAATGTATCAGTTTATAGAGATTGTACTATTGGAGATGATTGTATAATTCATGCTGGAACAGTTATTGGAAGTGATGGTTTTGGTTTTGCTCATACAAAAATGGGAAAATATATCAAAATATATCAAAATGGTAATGTAACAATAGGAAATGATGTTGAAATTGGAGCAAACTGTTCTATAGATAGAGCTACTTTTAATTCAACAATTATTGGAAATGGTGTTAGACTTGATAATTTAGTTCATATTGCACATAACTGTGTTTTAAAAGATGGTTGTATTTTAACAGGACAAGTAGGACTTTCAGGTTCAACTATTTTAAACGAGTTTGTTATAATGGGTGGGCAAAGTGCAACAGCAGGCCACCTTGAAATAGCACCTTTTACTACTATTGCAGCACGTGGTGGAGTAACTAAGTCTATTACTGAACCAAAGAAACAGTGGGCAGGCTTTCCATTATTTGAACATAGACAATGGCTAAAATTACAAAGTAGAATTGCAAAATTATTAAAATAAAGGCTTTAAAATTTTAAAGAAAATTTTTTCACTAATCATACTTTTTTTAATTGTATATTTTGAATATGCAACTTTCGTATCTGATAAAAGTAGTGTGGGGCAGATAGGCTCTGTATTTGCTAATTTTTCTCACGCAAATTTTGGATTTTTATCATATGGATATTTATTACTATTATTTATACCTCTTTATATTATAAATTTTAAAGAAAATTTTGATTGGAACGATTTTTCAATAAAAACTGTTTCAATTTTTTTATTATTGATTACTCTTTTAACTTTCCAATCTTTAATTTTAGAAGGAAAATTAAGTGGTGAAATAGGTAATTATATTGTGGATTCAATGATGCCTTTTATCGGAGTTGCAGGGCTTTGGATATTTGTTATTATAGGTTTTGTAATATCTTTTTTAATTCTTTTTGAAGATATGAGTTTCAATATTAATATGGAAAGAATCACTCCCAGTTTTAAAAAAGTAGATACTTCATCTAAACCTAAAAGAATTTCTAGTAGAAAAAAAGAGAAAAGACAAAGAACTCAAGCTCCTGTAAAAGAAGAAAAAACTTCTATTGAAGAAGAGGAAGAAATCCCTCAAATTGTAATTGAGGATAGTGCAGAGAGTATTACAGATATTAAAGTTGATGACTTAAATATAATTTCTTTAGATCAAGAAGAATTAAATGATGAAAATGTAAAAGAGATAAATATCTCTTCGGCTGAAGAAGAGATTTCTGATATTGATATAGAACAAGACAGTGCTTATCATGGAATTATTGTTGATGAATTAGAAGAAAATAAAAAACTTTTAGAAGATATTGAATTAGGGAAAATGGAAAAACCAAAGGATTTTGAACTTCCTCCAACTAAGTTTTTCCAAAATGCTCCAAAAGATAAGAAATCAAAAGTTTCAGAAGCAGTAATTGATCAAAAAATTGAAGATTTATTAGAAAAACTTTTAATGTTTAAAATTGAAGGTGATGTAGTTAGAACTTATACAGGACCAGTAGTTACTACTTTTGAGTTTAAACCAGCTCCAAATGTAAAAGTTTCAAAGATATTAAATCTTCAAGATGATTTAGCAATGGCTTTAAAGGCTCAAACAATTAGAATTCAAGCTCCAATACCTGGAAAAGATGTTGTTGGGATTGAAGTTCCAAATGAAGATATGCAAACAATTTATATAAGAGAACTTCTAGAAAGTGAAATTTTCCAAAATTCTAAATCACCTTTAACAATGGTTTTAGGTAAAGATATTGTTGGAAAACCTTTTGTAACAGATTTAAAGAAATTACCACATTTACTTATAGCAGGTACTACTGGTTCAGGTAAATCTGTAGGTATTAATTCAATGATATTATCTCTTTTATATAAGAATTCTCCAGATAATCTTAGACTTGTAATGATAGATCCAAAAATGCTTGAGTTTTCAATGTATAATGATATTCCTCATCTTTTAACTCCTGTTATCACAAAGCCAACGGATGCAATCAATGCTTTATCAAATATGGTTGCAGAAATGGAAAGAAGATATACATTAATGTCAAAAACAAAGACTAAAAATATTGAAAACTATAATGAAAAAGCAAAAAAAGAAGGATATGATAAAATCCCTTATATTGTTGTTGTTATTGATGAGTTAGCTGATTTAATGATGACAAGTGGAAAAGATGTAGAACACTCTATTGCTAGACTTGCACAAATGGCAAGAGCTAGTGGTATTCACTTAATTGTAGCAACACAAAGACCTTCTGTTGATGTTGTTACAGGGCTTATTAAAGCAAACTTACCAAGTAGATTATCATATAAAGTAGGTCAAAAGGTTGACTCAAAAATTATTTTAGATTCTTTAGGTGCTGAATCTCTTCTTGGAAGAGGGGATATGTTATTTACACCTCCTGGTACTTCAAATATTGTAAGAATTCATGCTCCTTGGTCAAAAGAAGATGAAATTGAAGCAGTAGTTGATTTCTTAAAGTATCAAAGAGAAGTTGAATATGATATGAACTTTGTAAAAGATAGAAATACATCAGATATTGCAGGTGCAACTGGTGTTGAACTTGGAGAATTAGATGAACTTTATGAAGATGCAAAATTAGTTGTGTTAAATGATAAGAAAACATCTATATCATATATTCAAAGAAAACTAAGAATAGGGTACAATAGAGCAGCTACAATTGTAGAACAATTAGAGCAAACAGGCGTTTTAAGTGAAGCAAATGCCAAAGGTAACAGAGAAATATTAATTTAATCTATTAATCTTTTATTATAAACCCTGTTTTTATGTATTTTGTGCTAAAATAATTTTATTATAAAGCAAAGGAGTATGTTATGAATACAAGTATTGTAGGAAGACACATAGAATTAACAGAGCCAATTAAAGATTACGTTAATAGCTCAATCGAAATTTTCAAAAAATATAATTTAGATATTATATCTGTTAATGCAATTATTGCACAAGAAGAAAAAAATGGTAGAAAAGCTTTTACTTTTGAATTCACTTTAAATATTGCACATTTAGATACTGTAGTTGTTAAACAAAAAGATAAAGATTTATATGCAGCTGTTGATATTGCTGTAGATAGAGTATCAAAAGTTTTAAGAAGACATCATGATAAAATTACTGGTCATAAAGCAACTAAGCTTACAGAAGTAGTTTCTCAAGAGATTGAAGATAATATTGCTAATGAATTAGATAAATTAGATTCTGAAATCTTCCCTGTTAGACTTGCATCTTATAAGCCAGTAGATATTGAAGAAGCATTAACTGAATTAAAAGAATCAGATGCATTATTCAAAGTATTCTATGATAAAGATGATAATATGAGAGTATTATACAAATCAAAAGACGAAGGTAAATTTGGATTATATTAAGATATAATCTAAGATTACTAATTTAAGGTATTAGCATTGTGCTAATGCCTTTTTTATTTTAAAAGGATATAAAGACTATATGGACAAAACACTTAAAAAGATTGCTTTAGTTGGTCAACCAAACGTAGGTAAATCATCACTATTTAATAGAATTGCAAAACAAAGAATAGCAATTGTTTCTGATATGGCTGGTACTACAAGGGATATTAGAAGACATGAAGTAGAAATCTTAGAAAAAGATGCTTTAATGCTTGATACTGGTGGAATTGACGAAACTAATGATGCAATTTTTAGTAACGTTAAAAGAAAAGCCATAGAGTGTGCAAAAGAGGCTGATATAATACTTTTTATGGTAGATGGTAAAAGATTACCTGATGAAAAGGATAAAGAACTATTTTATGAGCTTCAAGACTTAGGAAAACAACTTGCATTAGTTGTAAATAAGATTGATAATGATAAAGAAAAAGAAAGATTATGGAATTTCTATGAATTTGGAATAGATGATGATAATCTTTTTGGAATTTCTGTTTCTCATAATAGGGGAACTAAAAGTTTATTTGAGTGGATAGCTGCAAGGCTTCCTACAAGAAAAATTGAACCAGAACTTATTATTAATAGTGAAATAGAGAATGAAGATCTTTCTTTAGAAGAGTTTTTAGATCCAGTTGAAGATATTAATGAAACAGCACAATTAGATGATGGTGAAGTTAAAGTTGCTATTATTGGAAGAGTAAATGTAGGAAAATCTTCAATTTTAAATGCACTTGTAGGAGAAGAAAGATCTGTAGTTTCACCTATTGCAGGTACTACAATAGATCCAGTTGATGAATCTTTTGATTATAAAGACAAGCATATTACTTTTGTTGATACAGCAGGTTTAAGAAGAAGAGGGAAAATTGAAGGTATAGAAAAATATGCTTTAAATAGAACTACTCAAATGTTAGAAAAAGCTAATTTAGCTCTTTTAGTTTTAGATGCTTCTACTGAATTAGTTGATTTAGATGAAAAAATTGCTGGATTAGTTGATACTTATGGTTTAGGAACAATTATTGTTTTAAATAAATGGGATGAAAATATGGATACCTTTAAAAAGCTTGAAGATAAAATTCGTTCAAAATTCAAGTTTTTATATTATGCTCCTATTATTGCAGTTTCAGCTAAGACAGGAAGAAGTATAGATAGACTAAAAGATAAAATTATAGAAATTTATGAAAATTATGCACAAAGAATTCCAACATCAGTATTAAATAAAATAATTGAAGAAGCAGTAATTAGACATGCTTTACCAAGTCCAAATGGTGCATATTTAAGAATATATTATACAACTCAATACGAGGTGAAGCCTCCAAGAGTTGCACTTATAATGAACAAACCACGACTACTACATTTTTCATATAAAAGATACTTAATTAATTTTTTAAGAAAAAATATTAACTTTGAAGGAACTCCTATTCATATTATTGCAAGAGGAAAAGGTCAAAGAGATATAGATGAGGATGAAGTAGAAGATTTCTAATAAGGAGTTCTTCTTGAATATAAACACTTTTAAAAATGATATTTTTGGAGGTGTAACTGCAGCAATAGTTGCTTTACCTTTGGCATTAGCCTTTGGTGTAGCAAGTGGTGCAGGTGCAGCGGCAGGTCTTTATGGAGCAATTGTTTTAGGTTTTTTTGCTTCACTTTTTGGAGGAACTTCTACTCAAATTTCTGGTCCAACAGGACCTATGACAGTAATTACTGCTTCAGCTATAGTAACTTTTCAAAATGATTTACAATCTGTTTTTAGTGTTATCTTTTTAGCTGGTTTAATCCAAATCTCTTTTGGTATTGTTAAAATAGGAAAATGGATTAAATATATTCCTTATCCAGTTATTTCAGGTTTTATGTCAGGGATTGGAATAATAATTATTATATTGCAGATTAACTCTTTTTTAGGAGTTGCTTCTTATGGTTCTGTTATAGAAACAGTTATAAATATCCCAAATACGATAAAAAATGTAGATTTACATTCTCTTATAATTGCTTCAATAACCCTAACAATAATGTTTTTTACTCCTAAAAAGATATCAAGTGTAATCCCTTCTGCTTTAATAGCATTAGTTTTCGTAACTTTATTTTCTATTTCAATGGGATACTCAATTACAACTATTGGAGAAATTCCTATGGGATTGCCTAATATTGTTTTACCTTTTAGTTTTGATATTTTAAAACTTAGCACTATTATAACTTTAGCAATAACCTTAGCCCTTTTAGGTTCAATTGATTCTTTACTTACATCTTTGGTTGCAGATTCTATGACAAAAACAAAGCATAAACCAGATAAAGAGCTTATTGCACAAGGAATAGGTAACTCAATTTGTTCTTTCTTTGGTGCAATTCCAGGTGCTGGTGCTACAATGAGAACAGTAATAAATATAAAAAGTGGTGGAACAACTAGAGCCTCAGGAGTAGTACACTCTTTAACACTTCTTTTAATTGTTTTAGTTCTAGCACCCTTTGCATCAAGTATTCCCCTTGCTGTATTATCAGGTATTTTAATAAAAGTGGGATTTGATATCTTAGATTACAAGTTTATAAAACTTATAACTAAAGTTTCAAGACAAGACTTACTTGTAATGATTACAGTAGTTTTATTAACTGTTTTTGTTGATTTAATTATGGCTGTTGGAGTAGGGATAACTTTTGCTTCTATTATTGCAGTATATAAGGTTTCAAAAAATACTAAAATTAAAACTATCTATCCTAAAAAACAGTCAGGGTTTGATATAGATATTGAAGATAAATCAACTAAAATTATTAAAATTAAAGGTTCTTTATTTTTTGGAACAGCTTCTATTCTTGATAGAAGAATAGATAAAGTAAGAGATAGAACAAAAACAATTATATTGGATTGTTTAGAAGTTAGTGTATTAGATCTTTCTGCTATTTTTATGTTAGAAGAAGTTATAACAAGATTAAAAAACAGAGATATTGAAGTAATTTTATTACTAAAAATTTCTGATAAAAAAAGAGTCATTACTTTAGATAAAAATAATATATTCAAAAATATAAATATATTTAATAAGTTGGATGATGCAGTTAACTCAATACAAAAAAATAGTTATAAAAGAAGCCCATTATAGCATACTTTAATGTTTAATTCATATACAATTAGATAAAATAGTATATATCTAAGTAGCACGGGATTTCCATTGTTGAGGGTCCGATACTATATTTTTGTAGATAATGTAGATAACATGGTGTGTAGCTTTTCATTGCGTTTAGGCTCCTTAAATGTTACTCTTATTTGCTAACGTTGGCTTTTGTGGGCCGTTTAATGGTTAACGACTACTTGGGTATTTTAATAATTTTTAGGGGAAATCAAAGTGAATATTTTAATACTTGGTAGTGGTGGAAGAGAATACTCAATAGGACTTGCTATTTCTAAAGAAGAAGATAATCATAAATTATATTTTAATCCAGGAAATGGAGCTACTTCGCAAATTGCAGAGAATATCAATATTAAAGATTATAATGAGTTAGCTATTTGGGCAAAAAACAATGCAATTGATTTAACAATTGTTGGACCAGAAGCTCCACTAGTAGATGGTGTTGTTGATATATTTAAAGAACATGGATTAACTGTATTTGGACCTAGTCGTGCTGCAGCTCAACTAGAGGGTTCAAAAGTTTATATGAAAAATATTTTAAAGAAATATAACATACCAACAGCAGCATTTATAGAAACTACAAATGAAAAAGAAGCTCATGATTTCATTGATACTATGAGTGAACCAATTGTTGTAAAAGCAGATGGTTTATGTGCAGGAAAAGGTGTAATTATTGCTCAATCAAAGGATGAAGCAAAAAAGGCTGCTTCTGATATGTTATCAGGCTCATCTTTTGGTGATGCTGGAACTTCTATTGTTGTTGAAGAGTATTTAGATGGATATGAGTTATCTATCTTTGCTATTTGTGATGGTGATAATTATAAGGTATTACCAGCAGCTCAAGATCATAAAAGAGTAGGGGATGGTGATACTGGACCAAATACAGGAGGTATGGGTGCTTATGCTCCAACTCCTTTAGTAAATGATGATATTTACAAAAAAGTTGAAGAAAGAGTTATTAAACCAACTTTAGAAGGGATGAAACAAGAAGGAGCACCTTTTGAAGGTGTACTATTTATTGGAGTAATGGTAGTAAAAGGTGAGCCAATTATTTTAGAATATAATGTTAGATTTGGTGATCCAGAGTGTGAAATTTTAATGCCTTTATTAGAAACTCCTGTTTCAGAACTGTTTTATAAAGGTGCTACTAAACAATTAGATAAATTAGATATCAAAATCAAAGATGAATATGGGGTTGCAGTTGTTATGGCAAGTGGTAACTATCCATACGGTTCAAGTGAGCCTGCTGAAATTATTGTAGATGAAATTGTTGATGAAGATTTAAAAGAACATACTCACATCTCATATGCAGGTGTTGAAATGCAAGATGGTAAACTAATGGCAACAGGGGGAAGAGTTCTTCTTTGTGTTGGCTTTGGTAAATCTATTAGACAAGCAAGAGATAGAGCATATGGCCTTTGTGGGCAAGTTCATTTTGCAGGTAAAAAAATCAGAACAGATATCGCTTATCAGGCATTAAAATAAAAAGTATGAATACAGATAACTTAGAATTAGCATCAAATAGAAGAAGAGCTTTAGCTTATGTAATTGATGACTTTTTAGTAACTTTTATAATTGTTATAATGTTTTGGGATAAAATTGCAGTAAGTGGAACAGACCTTGTATCTGTTCTTGCAGTAATGAATACATTTATTTGGCAAGTATTATTATTAAAATTTATTTATCAAACATTTTTTATTTGGTATTATGGTGCAACTATAGGAAAAATAATAGCTAAAGTAAGAGTTATTGATTTTAATGATTTAGGAAGGGTTTCTTTGCTTACTTCTGCAACAAGATCTATTTTTAGGCTTTTTAGTGAAATGTTTTTCTATTTTGGATTTATTTTTGCTTTTTTTACAGAAAGCAGACAAACATTACATGATAAAGTAGGAAGGACATTAGTAGTTAATGCTTAAAAAAGTTTTAGCAACAGCCATTTTAGTTGTATCTTTACATGCTGAAAGTGAAAAGTTTCAAGTTATTGCAAATAATTTAAATACTAAGAATAATATTTTAGTAGCAAAAGGTGATGTTGTTGTATTTTCTCCTAAATATTATATAACGGCACAAAAAATAATCCATGATAAAGATAAAAATACCTTAGAGTTATTTGATGATGTAATTATTGTAAAAAACAATAATGTACAAACAAAAAGTGATTATGCATTTTTAGACTTAAATAAAGATGACCTTTATCAAAAACCAAATATCTTTTATGAAGAGAAGAGCCAAATTTGGATTAACTCAAAAGAAGCAGATAAAAAAAATGATCTAATTGAATTAGGAAAATCAATACTTTCAAGTTGTGATTGTGTTGATCCTGATTGGAGTATTAGATCTTCTAGTATGGATTATGATACAAAAGATATGTGGATTAATACATATAATACTACCCTTTATGTAAAAGATTTTCCGGTTATATATACCCCTTATTTAGGTTTTTCAACAGATACAAGAAGAAGAACAGGTCTTTTAATACCTTTACTAGGATATTCAACAGAAGAAGGTTTTTTCTATAATCAACCAATTTATTTTGCACCTGCACCTAACTACGATATAGAAGTTGTTCCTCAAATTAGAACAAATAGAGGATATGGTTCTTATTTTTATTTTAGATATGCTGACTCACCAGATTCAATGCTTAAAATTGGGACGGGTTATTTTAAAGAAAAAGATTCTTATGTTGAAAAAAATGATTTAAGAGATGATGAACATTATGGATTTAATTTAGATTATAAAAGGGTAAATCTATTTGCAGATACTTTTGATTCAAAAGATGGATTATATGCTTCTATTAGATATCTAAATAATGTAGAGTTTAATTCTTTAGAAGATAGTAGATATCAAGAGTCTATTGAAAGAAAGGTTGAATCTAAAATAAACTATATCTATAATACTCCTAACTACTTTTTAGGTGCATACTCAAGATATTATATAGATACACAAAAAGAGTCAAATAATGAGACTCTTCAAGAATTACCAAAACTTCAAGCTCACTCTTATAGTAGACCCTTAATTGATAAATTAATGTATTCTACAGATTTAAAGTATACTAATCACTATAGAAGAGATGGGTTAAATGCAAATCAATACGAGTTTAGTATTCCTTTATCATACTCTTTTTCTTTATTTGATGATTATTTAACACTTACTTTAAAACATCAAATAACAGCTAATAAGTTTTCATATGATGATAAGGATATAAACTTAGATCTTGAAGATGGAACATTTGTAGAAAGTGTTAGTAGTATTGTGTTAAATAGTGATTTGATTAAAGCCTATGAAAATTATATACATACTATGAATTTAAGTGCTGAGTATAATCATTTTAATACAATGAAAAAAGATGGTGATCTTTTCTCTATTTCAAATAACAATTCTCAATTAAGCTCTTTCCCTGTTTCAGAAAGTACAGATAATGTAGTCTTTGGGTTAAATCAATCAATTTATGATAAAGAGAATTTAAAGCAAATAATAAATCATAGAATTAGACAATCTTTTGAAAAAGATGAAAATGATAACTTTGAACTAGGAAACTTAGAAAACCAACTTACATATAATTATGCATTAGGTTCAATTTCTAATAAAGTAGTATATAACCATGAAGATGATCAATTTATTGAAAACTCTACTAGCTTTTCATTATCTTATGAAGATTATTATTTAAGACTTGGTTATTATATGTCTAAAGATACTCCTAACTCAGGAAAAGAAGAGTTAGAGTCTTATAATGTTTCTACAAATTATAGAATTTCTAATGATTATAAAATAGGTTATACTACAACCTATGACTTAGAAAGAGACTATAGAAGTAAGGAAGCTATTCATTTTGATATTAATGATAGATGCTGGGACTTTAGTATCAGCTTTGAAAGAGAAACAGAACCTGCTTCAACTATTGATTCTGAACCTATTACACAAGACATCTTCTATTTACAATTAGTTTTAAAGCCTTTAGGTGCAGTAAAACAAGAGTTTGAACTAGAAAGAGATAACTAATATGACTCCTGATAAAATATTTTTTAAAAATAGAGATGTTGCAGCATATAGACTAATTGATGTATTACCTGTAAATAAAATGAAGCTTGAAGAGTGGATTGTTATTGCAACTTCATATGGAGGTTATCCTGTTGCTCAAATTATTGCAAAAGAGTTAGAAGGAAATTGTGAAGTACTTTTCTCTAGAAAAATACTATCTCCTAATAATGAAGATTGTGAAGTTGCAATTGTTACTGAGACTGAAGAGGTTGTAATTCATGAAGAGCTAGTTAAAGCTTTTGATATTAGTTTAGATTTTGTATTCTCAAAATCTAGATATATCTATGAAAATGATTTGTCTAAAATGGTTTCAAAACATAGGAGAGGTAAAAAATTAGGTGATTTTACAAATAAAAATATTCTTCTTGTAGATGAAGGGTTAAATACTAGTTTAACTATGATGGCTTGTATTAAAACAGCAATTAATCTAGGGGCAAAATCAGTCTCTGTAGCGACTCCAATTTTGCCAAAGGTGAGTATTAATACTATAGAATCAATTGCAGATGATTTGTATTATGTAGAGAGTCTTGATCATTTTATAGATATCGGTTTCTATTATGATGAACTTGATGAATTACAATATGAAGACTTATTAAAAATAATGAATAAAGGATAAAACTTATGTCAACAGTATGTGAATTTGAATTAAATGAAAAACAAGAGGTTTTCGAATTTAATAAAGTAGCTAAACAATCAAACGGATCTGTTTTAGCACAAGTAGGGAATGCAGTTGTATTAGCAACTGTAGTAAGTGAGTTTGATAATCCTGTGGAAGAAGATTTTACTCCTTTAACAGTTCAATATGTAGAAAAAACTTATGCAGCAGCTAAATTACCTGGTGGTTTTATTAAAAGAGAAGCAAAACCAAGTGAGTTTGAAACTTTAACTTCAAGAGTTATTGACAGAAGTTTAAGACCTCTTTTCCCAAAAGGTTATGTTTATCCAACAACTATTACTGTAATGGTTTTAAGTGCAGATAAAGATGTTGATTTACAGGTTTTAGCTTTAAATGCAGCAAGTGCAGCATTATATACTTCTAACTTACCAGTTAAAAAATCTGTTGCAGGTGTAAGAGTTGCTAAAATAAATGGTAAATATGTTGTAAATCCAAATCTAAGTGATATGGATGAGTCAACACTTGATTTATATGTTGCTGGTTCTAAAGAAGAGCTATTAATGATTGAAATGAAATCAATTGCTTCAGAGGAGATGATAGAAGTTGATATTGAAGCATTTACAAAAGTTCATCAAACAAATGAAATGAGTGAAGATGATTTAGTAGAAGCTATTTCAGTTGCTCAAGAAGCATTAAAAGAATCAAATGAAACATATGAAAAAGGTTTTGAATCTGTTTGTAAAGAAATTAAAGATGTAAAACTAGTTGAGTTTACAATTGATGAATCAATTATTAACTATGTAAGAGATAACTATTTAGAAAATATTAAAAGTGCAATTCAAAAACTAGCTAAAAGTGAAAGAGCAACTGAATTAAAAGAAGTTGCAAGTCTAATTTTAGTAGATGAATATTGTGTAGAAAAAGAGATTGAATATAGCACAATTTATGAAGCAGTTTCAATTGTAAAAAGAGAAGCTGTAAGACAAATGATTGTAAATGATAAAGTTAGAGCAGATGGAAGAGGGCTTAAAGATGTAAGACCCATTTCTATTGATACTAATATTTTACCTTCAGCACACTCTTCTTGTCTTTTTACAAGAGGTGAAACACAAGCTTTAGTAGTTGGAACTTTAGCGGGAGCTAAAGATGGTCAAATGTTTGAAACATTAACTGAAAAATCGACTTCAACTGAAACTTTTATGGTTCATTATAACTTTCCAGGTTTTTCTGTAGGTGAAGCTAAACCAATGTTTGGTGTAGGAAGAAGAGAATTAGGTCATGGTAACTTAGCTAAAAAGGCACTTGAATCAACTATTGATAAAGATTATAGTGAAACTGTTAGATTAGTTTCTGAAATTTTAGAATCAAATGGTTCTTCATCTATGGCAACAGTTTGTGGTGGTTCATTAGCATTAAAAGCAGCAGGTGTTCCTGTTTCTAATTTAGTTGCTGGTGTTGCAATGGGTATGGTTGTTGAAGGTGATAACTATTCTGTATTAACTGATATTATGGGATTAGAAGACCATGATGGAGATATGGATTTTAAAGTAGCAGGAACAAAAGAAGGTATTACTGCACTTCAGATGGATATTAAACTTGGTGGAATTGAACTATCAGTATTAAAAGAAGCTCTACTTCAAGCAAAAGAAGGTAGAGAACATATTTTAGGATTAATGGAAGAAGCATCAGCTCAAATTGTGCCAAGTGAAGCACTACCTTTAATTGAACAATTTGCTATTGATCCAAGTAAATTTATGGTAGTAATTGGAAAAGCAGGGGCAACTATTAAAGAAATTATAGAAAAATTCTCAGTTTCTATTGATTTAGATAGAGATACAGGAAATGTAAAGGTAAGTGGAGAAAATAAACAAAATGTTTTAGATGCTTGCGAACATATTAAAACTATTTCTAACAATGCACCTGAGAGAAAAGATCATCAAAAAAAGAATATTGATTTTGAAAAACTATATAAAGTAGATGATGTATTAACTGGTAAAGTTGTTAGAATAGCAGATTTTGGTGCATTTGTTGAACTACCAAAAGGTGGAGAAGGCCTTTTACATATTTCAAAAATTTCTAAACAAAGAGTAAATAAAGTTGAAGATGTATTAAAAGTTGATCAAGATGTTGAAATTAAAGTATTAAAAGTTAAAAAAGATAGAATTGAACTAGCTTCAGCGCAGTTTTAAAATTTAATACTAAATTAATATTTGTTTAGTTAATATTGATTAAAATAATATATTTTTATTACAAATAAGGGGTTTATATGGCTAAGCTTTTAATCGTAGATGATTCTACAATGTTAAGGGATATGCTAAATTATGCACTAAATGAAGGCGGTTATACTGATGTAGTTGAAGCCATTGATGGAGTTGATGGTCTTGAAAAGGCTAAATCTAGCTCATTTGATTTAATAATTACAGATGTAAATATGCCAAATATGGATGGTTTAACATTAATTGGTGAATTAAGAAAATTACCTGAATATGCTTCAAAGCCAATTTTAGTATTAACTACTGAAAGAAGTGATGAGATGAAAGCAAAGGGTAAAGCTGCAGGTGCAACAGGTTGGATTGTAAAACCGTTTGTACCAGAACAATTATTAAAAGCAGTTAACATAGTTTTAAGTAGATAGTTTAAAGACTATAATTATAAATATAAAAAGGTTTTATCATGTCTGGTTTTGATATATCTAAATATAGAGAGATGTTTGTAGAGGAAGCTGAAGAGCTATTTGAATCTGCAGATAATGTGTTACTTGAAGCAGAAAGTAATGGTTCACTTACTGATGATGAAATGGGACAACTATTTAGAGATGTTCATACATTAAAAGGTAGTGGTGCTTCTGTTGAATTAAATCTTTTTGCTGAATTTACTCATGATGTTGAAAATATGATGGATAAATTAAGAAATCATCAGATTGAATTCAAACCAGAAATGGCAGGTACATTAATTGATGGTTTAGATGTTATGAGAGAACTTCTAAACTTAGAAGTTGCAGAAGAACTTACGAGAGAAACTTTTGAAGAGATGACATCTGATTTATTAGTTACAATTAGAGCTTATATTGATGGAGAATCTCCTGCTTCAGAAGCAACTCCTGTACAAGAAGCTCCAGTAGTAGAAGAAACAATAGAAGTTACTCCTACAGTTGAGACTAATATTTCATCTGAATCAGATAATATTGGATTCTACGATGAAAATATCCAAGAAAGTAATTTTAATGAAACTTATGGTTTTTTCAATGATGAAGAAATTGGAAAAAATAATGAGAGTTATGGTTTTTTTGATGAAGAATTAGACAGAATTTCAGAAACAGCTGCAACCCCAGTAATAGAACATGAAGATAGCGATGATTTTGGCTTTTTTGATGATATGGCTGAAATTACATCTGATTCAAAAATTGAAGCAAATAATGAAGACCAAAAAGAAGAAATAAAAGCACAAGAAACAAAAACTGTAGAAACTAAAGCAGCTCCTACAGCAGAAGAGAAAAAAGTTGAAACTCCTACTCCTTCAGCAGCAACTAGTGCTGATAGTAAGAAACCTGTGCCAGCTGCACCAAGAAAAGAAAGAGAAGCAAGTAAAAAATCTTCTGCTTCAAATAATATTAGAGTAAATCTTGAAAAAATTGATTTACTTATGAATAATGTTGGTGATTTAGTTATTACAAATGCAATGTTAACACAGTTCTCTACTACTATAGAATCTGATAAAACAAGAAATGCTGTATTAGAAAGATTAGAATTATTAGAAAGACATATTAGAGAAATGCAAGATTCTATTATGAGTATCAGAATGGTACCAATGGATGCTATTTATTCTAAATTCCCTAAAGTTGTTAGGGATATTTCTAGAAAACTTGGTAAAAAAGTTGAATTTAAACACTATGGAGATGGTGTTGAAATTGATAAAGCAATGATTGAAGGTCTTACAGATCCATTAATGCATATTATTAGAAACTCTTTAGATCATGGTTTAGAAACTCCAGATATAAGAGTTGCAAATGGAAAAGAAGAGGTTGGTACTATTGCTATTTCTGCAGAACAAGCAAATGGTCAAATGATTATTACTATTGATGATGATGGAAAAGGTATTGACGGTGATAGAGTTGCACTTAAAGCTTTAGAACAAGGTCAAATTGATGAAAACCAATACAATAGTATGAATAATAATGAAAAGGCTATGCTTGTATTTGGAGCAGGTGTTTCAACAGCTGAAAAAATTACTGATATTTCTGGACGTGGTGTTGGTATGGACGTTGTTAAAACAAATATCCAAAAATTAGGTGGAGCAATTAAACTTGATACTACTCCAGGTGAGGGAACAACTATTACTATTATGTTACCTCTTACACTTGCAATTCTAGATGGATTAGATATTGCAGTTGGAGATCAAAAATATATTTTACCATTAAGTTCAATTGTTGAGTCATTACAACCAACTCCTGATATGATTAAAAAGATTGGTGATGGTTCTCAAGACTTATTAATGTTAAGAGAAGAGTTTATTCCTGTAGTAAGATTACATCAATTATTTGGTGTTCCTCCAACGTTTGATAACCTTGAAGATGGTATGCTAATTGTTGTAAAATCGGGTAATCAAAAAGTTGCTATTTCTATTGATGAATTCTTAAATCAACATCAAGTTGTTGTTAAACCTTTAGATAAAAACTTTAGAAGTGTAGAAGGAATTGGTGCTGCTACTGTTAGAGGTGATGGAAGTATTGGTCTTATTCTAGATGTATTAGGTATTATCAATGCTCAAATTAAAATAGAAAAAGATTTAACAGCAGCTCAATTCGCTTCTTAAAAATATGGCTAGCGATAGAGTTTTACACCAAAGGGTAAAAAAAATACTTTATTCTCTAACAGGAATTACCCTTGCAGAGAATAAAGATATTATGATAGCAAATAGACTTCATAAATTAAAAAGAGACACAAAATATACTGGTGATATTGATCATCTTTTAGACTCTATAGAAGAGGGTTCTTTTACTATGGAGTTTATAAACTCTTTTACAACAAATAAAACTCACTTTTTTAGAGAAGAGTTTCATTTTACAGATTTAAGAGATAGAGTTCTTCCTGCTTTTGCAAATTCAGGAAAAGAGATTAAAATGTACTGCTCAGCTTCTTCAACAGGAGAAGAACCATATTCTATGGCAATGACAGTACTTGAAACACAAGAGTTACTAGGAAGAAGAATTAATGCTTCAATAATAGCAACTGATATTGATACAAATGTTTTGCAATATGCTGCAAATGGTGTTTACAGATATGCAAAATCATCTAGAGAGTTTCCTGAGTGGATAAAACCACCGAAATTCTTTAAAAAAAGAGTAAATAAAACATTAACTAGCGAAGAGATACTAATAAAAGTAAAACCAGAACTTCAAAAAATGGTAACTTTTCAAGTTAATAATTTAAATGATTTAACATATCCTTTTCAAAAAGATTACTTTGATGTAGTATTTTGTAGAAATGTATTAATTTACTTTTCATCAGAAGATCAAAATAAGATTTTAAAAAGGTTGTTTTCTCATTTGAAAATGGGTGGAACATTATATTTAGGGCATTCAGAAAATCCGCATGATTTAATTGATTATGTAGATAGAATTGGTCAAAATATTTTTATAAAGAAAAAGGAATTTAATTGATTGTTATAGGTCATAAAGATGGAAGTATTGAAAAAGCTTCTATCTCAAGATTTACACAAAAAACTAAAGGGTACAATACTCACACTGTAATAGGTGGAGAGTTTGCCGTTGGGAAAGATGCTGATAGCATAGCATTTAAAACACTTTTAGGCTCTTGTGTTGCAATTATGTTCTATGATAAAGTTAAAAAAATAAAAGGTATGAATCACTTTTTACTTCCTACTACAAATAGTAGTAACGACGATATGAAGTATGGATTATATTCTGTTGAAGCAATGCTTAATGAAATGTATAAATTAGGTTGCGATAAAAAAAATATGAGCGCTAAAATTTCTGGTGGTGCTGATATTATGCAGCTTAATATGTCTGCTATATCAATTGGACATAGAAATGTAGAGTTTGCAAAAGATTTTTGTAAATCTGAAGGTTTTAAATTAATAAGTGAACATACAAGAGGAGAACATGGTAGATTGATTCTTCTTGCAGACACTTTTGAGACATTTATCAAAGTTACTCAGAAAAGTGAAACTGATAGTAAAATTGTTAAAGAAGAAAAAGCATTACAAACAGAAATCACAAAAGCACCAGTTATCAAAGAATATGTTGGTGGTGTTGACTTATTTGATGATAACTCTAGTAAAGCAGAACCAGAAATGGAAATTGAATTATTTTAAATTTAAAAGTGTAGGGTGATTAAATGTATACTGTCTTAGTAATTGATGATTCTCCTTCAATGAGAAGAATTATTAAAGATATGGTCAACAATATAGAAGATTTTGAAGTTATTGCAGAAGCTTTTGATGCTTATGATGCAAGAGAAAAAATCAAAGAATATGAACCAGATTTAGTAACAATTGACATTAATATGCCTAAAATGGATGGAGTAACTTTTTTAAGAAACCTTATGAGACTTCATCCAATGCCTGCTGTTGTTGTTTCAGGAGAAAGTGTTAGAGGTAATGATATTTTTGATGATGGTGCAGTAGGTTTTATTCCAAAACCTGAAGCAGGGGAGTCTATGATTTCTTTTGGAGAGAGAATCAAAGAAAATCTTCTTAATCTTACTTTTTTACTAAAAAGATATACATTAAAAAAACCAAAAGCAAAAAAGCAAGTAAAAACTAAAACAACATTAGAAGCAAATAAGAAAAATCACCCAGACTTAGTAATACCATTGAGACAAGCCCCATTAATGGGTAAGAAGATTATTGCTATAGGTTCTTCTACTGGAGGAGTTGAATCATTGTTAAGGGTCTTTAAAAGGTTAACAAATAATCTTCCTCCTATAGTAATAACTCAACATATTCCATATGGTTTTTCTAAATCATTTGCTGATAGATTAAATGATAACTCTTCATTAATTGTTCATCAAGCTGAAACTGGAATGGTTCTTGAAAATGGACATGCTTATTTAGCTCCTGGTAATATGCATTTAACAATCGAAAGAACAGCTGGCAACAATTATCAAATAAGATTATTAGATGAAATGAAAGTCAGTCATCATAAACCAAGTGTTGATGTGATGTTTAGATCAGTAAATAATACAGTTGGTGGAGCTGCAATGGCTGTGATGATGACTGGAATGGGAGACGATGGAACAATTGCAATGAAAGAACTTCATGATAATGGTGCATATACAGTAGCACAGAATGAAGAAAGTTGTGTTGTTTTTGGTATGCCAGCAAAAGCTATTCAAGCTGGTGCTGTAAAAGATATTATTCATTTAGATGAAATAGCAGATTACATAATTGATTTTGCTAAGAACAAAAGAAGATAAGAGTGCTTCTTTTGTATGTATAAAAAAGTTTGAAAATTATAGTTTTCAATACTAATTAATATATATTTTGCTAAAATACAACTATTCTGTATAAAGGCACAATATGCGATATGAACTTGACTTTGAAAACACGTTTAACAAAACCTACTGTTTTTGGCTCTCCTTATTTGTAAGAAATAAATTAACAACACTTTCTAATACTCAAGTAAATGACAAAGAAAAATTTGCAAATATACTGCAAGTTTTAATTCGTGGAAATAAATCAATTGAAGAACTAAAGGATTTGGTTAAACAAGCTAGAAATATTGGTTTAACAGGAATAAATACATATTTTAACCCTCTTATGAAATTATATGAATTTTTGCAAACATTTGGACCAGCCTCTATGAAAGAAATTGATGAAGAGTTACTTATTGACTTTTTAGCTTCATATACAAGTGGTCTATCTGATGCAAGCAAGAAAAATCATAGAATTGCCCTACTTAACTTTTTTTCTTATATAGACAAACAAAATGAAAATCCTGATGGAAGCTCTTATCAGTTTAAAATTGAACTTAAAAACTGGGCAGGACTTGGTGGAAAATCTGGAACAAAACTTCCTGCTCATATGAATAAGGATGAAATTGATAGATTTTTAAAAGCTATTGATAAGTATGAGTTTTCAGCAGATACTGTTTATAGAAATAGAGTTATTCTAAAAATGATCATATATACAGGAATAAGGGTTTCTGAAATGTTAAACCTAAAGTTAAGAGATTTGTATAAAGAAGATGATGTTTATGTATTACAAGTTAGAGGTAAAGGAAATAAACCTCGTATTGCTATGATTAAAACAAAGATTATAGAAAATGACTTACAAAACTGGCTAAATCAAAGAGTCTGTGACGAAGACTATGTTGTTTGTAATAAAAAAGGAAATAGGTTAACTCAAGCCTATGTTAGTAGAATTGTAGAAAATATTCTAACTCTTGCTGGTATTAGAAAAGAGAAAAATGGTGCACATATGTTAAGACACTCTTTTGCAACCCTACTTTACCAAAAACACCATGATCTTATCTTAGTTCAAGAAGCTTTAGGTCATGCAGATATAAATACTTCTAGAATATATACACATTTTGATAAAGAGAGATTAAAAGCTACTACTAATCTTATGGATTAGTAAATACTTTACCATAAAGATGCAGTTTCAAGTTCTAAAGAGTTACTTGTTTCTTCTATCTCTAAATAAACTTCTTCATCATAATCTAAATATATAGAAAAATCTCCCGTACTAATACTATTTTGAATACTTCTTTTATTTAAATATATATCATCCATTCCGCTTGAAAGATCTGACAAGTAATAATCTACCATCGATGGAGCCATACTATTTATAGCTAAATCTAAACTTTGAAAAGAATCAACTCCAAAGGTAGAAAATAGAGAATCTTTATTTAATAGAAGTATCATGTTATCTTTTAATTATTGAAGCCATTTAATAATGATGCCATTCTATTTAAATCAATCTTTTCCGAAGAAGAACCACTTGTGTTATTATTTTGAGACTCTTTATTTTCTTTTATTTCATCATTGTCTTCTGAGTTTAATGGAAGTGTTTCATCATTATTTTTATCTACAATAACTTCTTGAATTGTTTCTCTTACCTTTGAGGTATCTTCATCATACTTATGCTTTTCTGGATGAGCCTTTTTACTCAATAGACCTTCTATTTTACTTAACATTGAGTTAATATTTGAAGAATCTTTCTCACTACTATCTTGTAAACTATTTAAGTTGTCCTCTAAGTTTCTAGTCTCAGCTTCTAAAGCTGAGATTTTATCTTTAAGTTTATTATTTTCGCTATTTAATTTTTCATTTTCATTTTCTAATGTATTATGTTCATCTTGTAGTTGATCATAAGAGTTTTGTAATTGTTCATATGCAACTATTAGTTTTTCTAAAGCTTCATTAAGTTTTGCGATTGTTTCTGCGTTTGTCATTTAAATAACCCTTATAAAATTCTATTATTAATTAAAAGTGATATTATTACAAAAACTAGCTAATAATTCCATCAATTTTTAATAAAGAATCAACACTTGGCTCTCTTTGTGCAAATTCATAGAATAATTTATCCATATCTTGTGAACCACCCTTTTCTAAAATAGCTTTTTTATATTTCATTGCTAACTCTTTGTTAAACACTTTACCTGAGTCAATAAACATATAAAATGCATCTGCACTTAATACTTCTGCCCATTTGTAAGAGTAATATCCTGCTGCATATCCCCCTGCAAAAATATGGGCAAATCCATTTTGAAACTTATTATACGCAGGTGGCTTTATAACGGCATATTCATTTCTTATGTTATCTAATAAATCCTGTATTTCAGTTTCCTTTTTGTATAACTTTTGATGGAGTTTAAAATCAAACAAAGCAAACTCTATTTGTCTTAACATTCCAAGTGCAGATTGAAAATTTCTTGCTTTAATTAATTTGTCAATTGCTTCGTCATCTAATACTTTTCCTGTTTCATAATGCTTTGCAAACATTTTTAATACTTCTTTATCGTAAGAAAAGTATTCAAGGAATTGTGAAGGGAATTCGACAACATCCCAAGCAACACCAGCAATACCACTAACAAAAGCCTCTGGAACCTTACTAAATAAATGATGTAAAGCATGTCCCATTTCATGAAATAGTGTCACAACATCAGAATGTCTTAATAACGATGGAACACCCTCTTTTGATTGTGGAAAGTTACAAACAATATAAGCAGTAGGAAGTTTTTTATTACCATCTTTATCTACATAATGAGAGTGCCAATTGTTCATCCAAGCACCACCTCTTTTCTCTTTTTTAGCTTCTAAATCAATATATATTCTTGCAAAAACTTTTGTGTTTTCTTTTATATTGCATACTAATACATCTTTATCCCAAGCCTTAGCATCTTTTGCTTCTTCAAACTCTACATTAAAGATCTTATTTAAAAAGTAAAAGAACCCATTTAATACAGAAGTTTTTTCAAAATAAGGTCTATAATATTCTTCATCAATATCATATTTTTCTTCTTTTAACTTCTCACTATAATAAGCTAAATCAAAACTTTTTATATCAGAAATTCCATCTTTTGAAGCATACACTTTTAACTCTTCTATCTCTTCTAATGCTCTATCTTTACCTTTTTTTGCAAGCTCTTCTAAGAAGTTAATTACCTCTTCTTCTTTCTTTGCCATTTTAGTTGAAAGAGAATATGAAGCATAGTTTTCAAAACCTAAAATTTTTACTTTCTCATCTTTTAAAGAAAGTATCTCTTCGATTATTTTTCCATTCTCAGGTGCTCTTGTCGAGTATGCTTTATAGATTTCTTCTCTTCTTTGTCTATTTGATCCATAAGTAATATATGCTAAATAAGATGGCATTTGAAGAGTAAATTTATATTTAGTTTTTCCATCTTCTTCAAACTTTGCAAACTCTAAATCAGAAGCTGGAATCTCTTTTACATCTTCATAATCTTCACAAATCATTTCATAAGCATTAGTTGCATTTAAAAGATTTTGTGAAAACTTGTGAGACAATTCACTTAGTCTTAAATTTATCTCTTTTAATCTATTTTTTATTTCGTTATTTAAATGACAACCACTTAATTCAAAGTCTCTAATTTCATTTTCAAGCACTTTTTTTTGTATATCATTTAAACTTGTATAATACTTATCTTGTATATCTTTTAAAGACCTATAAATATTATCATTTTGTGATATCTCAGTTTCGTAGTTTGAGATTAAAGGAAGGCACTCCTCATAAACTTTTTGCGTTATTTCTGAATTTTTAACTGAATCGATATGAAAGATTGGAGTGATGAAATCATTTAATCTCTCCCCTACTTCTTCATAAGGTTTTACAAAATTTTCATAACTTTTGTCTTCTATTTTTAATAACTCATCAATTTGTTTTTTACTATTTTCTAAAAGTTCTTCTAATTTACTTTTACTGTTTTCTAAATCTGTTAAATTAAATTCTTTAAACATATATACTCCTTTTTATTTTATATTTTTTTAAATTCAATTGTAAATCCTCTATCAAACTTTTCATAATCTTGATAAAATGAGTAGTCTTTAATTTCAAAATTATTTAAATAGTTTTCCAAAGGTTTTTTTTGGTCATATCCCATTTCACAAAGTAGATACTTTATATCTCTTTTTGAAGTTTGTTCAATGATTTCTTTTAATAATTCATCTCCAACCTCACCTCCAAAAAGAGCATTCCTAGGTTCATATTTTACATTTGCTGGAAGCTTATAATTATTTGCAATATATGGAGGATTTGAAATTGTCATATAAATCTCTTGATCTTCACTAATATTAGTATATAAGTCACTTTTTACAAAAGTGATTTTATCTTCTACCTTATGTTTTTTTGCATTCTGTTTTGCTAAAGCAATTGCATCATCATTTATATCAACGGCAATAATTTTAATGTCTTTAATTAAAAGAGCTAACATAACAGAAATTATTCCAGAACCAGTTCCTATTTCTAAAACTGTTTTATTTTTAGTATCTTTTAAAATTTCAACGGCATTGTCAACAAGAAGTTCAGTTTCTGGTCTTGGAATTAAAACATTCTCTTTTACTAAAAAACTTTCTCCATAAAAAGATGCTCTTTTAATTAAATACTCTAAAGGGTAATCTTTTTTTCTTTTTTCTACTAACTTTTCTAATTGTTTTATTTCTGTAAATTCATTATTATAATTAAGATGTAACCATATATTGTTTTTGTCTAAAATATAACATATTAATATTTCAACTTCTTTTGCTGGAATATGAGTTACTTCTTTTAATTGTTTAGAATAATCTCTTACAATTTCTTTTATTGTCATTTATATCCTTATTATAAATAAAGGCAATATTATATCAAAAAGAGTTTACTCTAATATATAAAGAGCAATCTCATCTGCTAAAAGAAAGTTTTTATTAAATACTTTCTTATCATTTATATATATTTTATCTTCATTTATTAAGTGTTTTACTCTTTTTAATTCATCTTCAGTAAATATTGAAAGTTCCACTCCTAAAATACATCTAAATCCTAAGAGTACTTTTTCAACTTTTATATCTTCCTTTGATAGCTCTTCTATTTCATAAGAAGTGGGATTTTTAATATATTTATCTAAATCCTTATTTGGATAATATCTTTTATTGTTTACATATCCAACTGCTCCTGCTCCAACTCCTAAATATTCTTTGTGTTCCCAATATCCAAAATTATGTTTTGATTGATAACTTTTATCTTTTGCAAAATTTGATATTTCATATTGAGTAAAACCATTCTTTTCTATAAAATCAAATATCTTATAAGACAACTCTTCATCATCAATTTTTACTTCACTTTTATTGAAAAATTTTGTACCCTCTTCTAAGGTTAAAGAATAAGCACTTAAGTGAGTAACAGGCAAAGAAAAAGCTTGTGCTAAATCTTCTTTTATATTATTTAATGTATCAGTTTTGAAACCATAAATTATATCGCAGTTAATACTATCAAAACCTATACAAGAGGCATTTTGTATAGCAGTTATAGCACTTTTAGCATTATGTGCACGATTTAATTCTTTTAACTTATTTTCTTGAAAACTTTGCACTCCAAAACTTATACGATTTATTCCAAAATTTTTCATCTCATTAAGCCATTCTTTTGTAGCAGAATTAGGATTTGATTCACTTGTTATTTCTGTATTTTTATCAATGTATTTTTCTAGTATTTTAAAAGTTTCTTCATAATCTTTTGGTTTTATTGTACTAGGAGTTCCTCCTCCAAAAAAGATAGTTTCTAATTTTTTATTTTGACAATGTTTTTCTAAATCATGTTTTAGTTGCTTATTTAAAGCCTCCATGTAATCTTTTTTTAGATTAAATTTAGTTGTATATGAATTGAAAGCACAATAATGGCACTTGCTGTCGCAAAAAGGTATATGTAAGTATAAAAGCAATTTTTAATCCTAAGTTTATTATAATATTGGGCTAATTATAAGGGAAAAAATATTTATGACTGATAAAGAAATGAAAGATAATAAAAATAAAAAAAATTACAGACCTAATGTAGCAGCAATAGTATTATCAGCAAAATATCCCGAGAAGTGTGAAATTTTCATTGCTTCAAGAACAGACGTAGAAAATGCTTGGCAATTTCCACAAGGTGGAATTGATGAGGGTGAAAAACCTAATGAAGCACTATATAGAGAGCTTGAAGAAGAGATTGGCACAAGGGATGTTGAAATTATTGCAGAGTATCCAAAATGGGTAAGCTATGATTTTCCTCCTGTAATTGCTAAGAAGATGCACCCTTATGATGGTCAAATTCAAAAGTATTACTTAGTTAAGTTAAAAAAAGGTGCAAAAATAGATATAAACACTGAAATACCAGAGTTTAGTGAATATAAATTTGTTCCAACTGAGAATATTTATGATTATATAACATTCTTCAAAAGAACAGTGTATAAACAAGTGTTAAAATATTTTAAAAAAGAGGGTTTTATTTAAAAAGATGTTAAAAGTTCTAAAGTTTGGTGGCACAAGTGTAGGAACACTTGAAAGAATACAAAACGTAGCCAATATCATAAAAAATATAAAAGATGAAGGTCATGATGTTATTGCAGTTGTTTCTGCAATGAGTGGTGAAACTAACAAGTTATTAGAGTTTGCAGGTAATTTTTCAAAAAATCCTGTTGCAAATGAAATAGATATGCTTTTAAGTTCAGGAGAAAGAGTTACTTCAGCTTTACTTTCTATTGCTTTAAATGAGCAAGGATATAAAGCAACTTCTATGAGTGGTAGAGAAGCTGGAATTGTTACTGATAATGCTCATATGAAAGCTAGAATCGAATCAATTGATACAACAAATATGAAAAATGCATTAAATGAAGGAAAAATCATTATTGTTGCAGGTTTCCAAGGTGTTGCACAAGACTCAAATAGAGTTTCAACTTTAGGTAGAGGTGGTTCTGATTTAACAGCTGTTGCTATTGCTGGTGCTATTGATGCAGATGTATGTGAGATTTATACAGATGTTGATGGTATTTATACAACAGATCCAAGAATTGAACCTAAGGCTAAAAAACTAGATAGAATTTCTTATGATGAAATGTTAGAATTAGCCTCTTTAGGTGCAAAAGTATTACAAAACAGATCAGTAGAAATGGCGAAAAAATTAAATGTAAATTTAGTATCTAGAAGTAGCTTTACGCCAGAAGTTGAAGGTACATTAATAACTAAGGAAGAGAATATTATGGAAAAACCAGTTGTAAGTGGTATTGCATTAGATAAAAATCAAGTAAGAGTTGGAATGTATGGAGTTACAGATAGACCAGGAATTGCTTCATCTATTTTTACAGCTCTTGCAGACGCAAATATTAATGTAGATATGATTGTACAAACAGTTGGTGTTGATGGTAAAACTGACTTAGACTTTACTATTCCTGTAACTGATTTAGAAAACTGTAAAGAAGTTATGAATAAGTTTAAAGATGATGCAGAAAATATTGATTATAATGAATCAATTTGTAAAGTATCTATTGTAGGTGTAGGTATGAAATCTCACACAGGTGTTGCTTCAAAAGCTTTTACTGCTTTAGCTTCTGAAAATATTAATATTAGAATTATCTCAACTTCAGAGATTAAAATCTCTATGATTATTGAAGAAAAGTATGCAGAGTTAGCTGTTAGAACTTTACATGATGCATATAATTTGGATAAATAACAGTGCAAGAATTTCTAAATTGGACAGTAGACACAATTAGAGAAGATAGGCTTATTTCTCCTTGGTTAGAAGAAAAAAAGTATGAATGGGTACCTTTAGTTTCTAAATCAGTTACTAATATTTTAGAAAAAGGTCGTTCTGTTTTAGTTATCACAGATAGTGATAGAGATTGGTTTTTAAAGTATGTATTAACACATATAAATTCTCAAAAGAAAAACAGACCTTTCTTACCTTTTTATAACTTTAAATCTTTTTATAAAGATTTGGATGAAGTAAAAACAGAAGATGAAATAAATTTCATAAAAGATATGCTTAATATATCTTTTCCAAATGGTTATTGTTTTTGGTATATTGGTAGAAGTCAAGATGCAAGAGCAATCTTACCAAAATTTTCAAAGAACTCTTTTCTTTGGATTTTTGATGAAGAGATTCAAGATGCATTTAATCTTAAAAATAATGATGAAGCTTTAGATATGAAACTTCTTCAAATGTTTAGGCTTTATGATAAAACATTAAGTGCTTCACTTTTTGCAGAGATTAACGTAGAACATTAATGATAAAGGAAAAAATTGAAACAGCTCATATCTTAATAGTTAATGATATAGATGAGACTCTTAATGCTTTATTGCCTTTTTATTCTAAACATAATGTAAGAATAATTAGAAATGAAGAGAAAGAGGAGTTTCAATTAGCTCAAGCAAATGCTACAATAAAAGAAGCATATATTTCAACAAATGAAAAGAAATATGTTTTTCTTTGTGGAAAAGTTTTTAGAAATGAAGCACAAAACTCTTTATTAAAAATATTAGAAGAACCCCCTACTAATATTGTTTTCATAATCATTACTAACTCTAAATCAACTATTTTACCAACAATCTTTTCAAGAATGCCACATAAAATTTTAAAAAGTAGTTCAAAAAAAGATGATTTGGCTTTAGATGTAAGAAAACTTGATTTAAAAGATGTTTATGAGTTTTTAAAACAGAATCAAAGAATTGATAAAAAAGAAGCTATATCTTTTGTTGAAAGTCTGCTTTTAAAAATAAATAAAGAAAAAATTGAACTTACACAAAGTGAGTTAGAATTTTTTTCTAAATCAATAAAATTATTAAGCTTAAACTCTAGACCAATAAATGTTTTAACTACCCTACTTTTAACAGTAACTAATAGAAAATATAGGGGTTAAAATGATATTACAAAAAATATCTATTTGTAATGCTAAAAAAGTATATGAATCTCTTGGTTGTGATAAAGGCGGTATTTCTATTTTATCAAAGAAATCATCTTTACATACAATCTTAATAAAAAATATGCATGTTGGCGCAGCAAATATCTTAAAACAAGATTCTCTTTCTATCGGAGCAGACTTAGCAGTTCCCACTGGTGTTATAACTGCAAAAGAAAAATATGTAGATGGAATATTAATTGCAACAACAAAACAGCTTGAAGTTTTAAGTAGAAAAGAGTTAGCTCAACCCTTTGGTTTAAAGGAGTTTGCAAAAAATTTAAAAGAGTTTATCCCTTCTAAAAAATATCTAACAAAAATAATGGGTGTTTTAAATGCAAATGAAGACTCTTTCTTTCAAAATAGCCGTTTTAATGAAGAAGATGCTAGTTTTAGAATAAATAAAATGATTGAAGATGGTGCTTGTATTATTGATATAGGTGCAGTTTCTAGTAGACCAGGAAGTAAAGCTATTCCTTGGGAAGAAGAATTAAAAAGAGCAAAACCTATTATTGATGTAATTTATAAAGAAAAGCTTTTTGAAAAAGCTAAATTTTCTTTAGACTCATATGAACCAAAAGTATTAGAGTATGCTTTAGAAAACGGTTTTTCCATAGTTAATGATATAACAGGTTTAGCAAATGATGAAGTTTGTAAAGTAGCTTCAAAATATAATGCACAAGTTGTAATTATGCATATGCAAAAAGATCCAACTATTATGCAGGAAAACCCTGTATATGAAGACTTAATCCAAGAAATTGATGATTTTTTTAAAGAAAGAATAAAAAAAGCAAAAAGTTTTGGAATTGAAGATATTGTTTTAGATGTTGGAATTGGTTTTGGAAAAACTTTAGAACATAACTTAAAACTGATAAAGAACCTAGAACATTTTAAACACTTTGGATATGAACTTTTAATGGGAGCTAGTAGGAAATCAATGATAGATAAAATTATAGAAACACCTACAGAGCAAAGACTTCCTGGAACTTTAGCAATACATTTAGAGTCTATAAATTATGGAGCTTCTATTATTAGATGCCATGATGTAAAAGAACATTATCAGGCAATTAAAGTTCAAGAAGCTATTAACACACAAGAGATCTTATAAAATCTCATGTAGTGTGTTTGCTTTTTTCATCCACTCTTTTAAATCTGAATAATCTTCATCTTCAACCATTTTTCTCACTTTTCTCATGTGATCTTCAAATAAATCAATAGAAGCTAAAAGATTTTTTCTATTTTGTTTAAAAATATCTGTCCACATGTCTGGACTTGATTTTGCAATTCTACTCATATCTTTAAATCCACCTGCTGCTAAAGCAATAATAGATTTTGGGTCCTCATGTCCCATAACGGTGTTTGCTAAAGAATAAGAGATCGCGTGAGGCAAGTGTGACATATAACAAGCATGAATATCATGCTCATTAGCATCCATTACAACAATTCTCATACCTATTTCTTGAAATACTTTAAACGCCCTATTTACATGTTGGTTTGCATTTTCTTCAAGATTACATAAAACTACAGTTTTACCTTCATATAAATTATCAATTGCTGCTTTTGGTCCTGATTTTTCAGTTCCTGTCATTGGGTGAGCTGCAATAAAATTTTTTCTAATCTTTGCAGGAACATTTTTTATAATAAACTCTTTTGTCGATCCTAGATCCATAATTGTAGTTTTATCTTTAATATCTAAGAATTCTGGCATCATAGAAATAATATTATCAACAGGAATAGCAAGAACAATTAAATCACAATTATCTTTTATTGTTTTAATATTTACTAATTCATCAACTAAATTTAATTCTTCAATCTCTTTTTTAGATTTTTCACTTCTTGCATATCCATAAACTTTTGTGGCTATTGAGTATTTTTTTACTGCTTTTGCAAAAGAACCACCCATTAATCCTAAACCAATAATACCTACGTTCAATTTTATAACCTTTACAATATATTTAAAAAGCGATTATATCTTAAACATCCTATAAAGTTTATTTAGATATATTTTAGCTTTAATTATTAAAAATAAGGATAACTGTGAAAAAGAAAAGTATCTTATTATCTATCACGTTAGCTTCACTTCTACAAGCTGAACAAATTACTTCAATTGAATATGTAAATTTAACAAAAATTTCTTTACCAGTTGCAAATGAAACATTAAACATAAAAGTTGGTGATGAAGTTAGTAATGAAAAAGTTAATAAAGCAATAAAAGACTTTTATAAATTTAACTACTTTGAAGATATTAAAGTTAATATGGACAAGGGAAAGCTTCAGTTTATATTTGATGAAAAACCATCTATTGCAAATGTTGATATCACTGGATATAAATCAAGAGAAGATGACATTGACATTTTAAGAAAGCAAATAGGTCTTGAAAAAGGGAATATGTATTCTGACAAAAGAGTTAGAGATGCAAAAGAAAAACTTTTAAAAGAGCTTGAAAGAGAAGGTTATATTAATTCTGTTGTTGAAGCAGAAGTAGAACATTTAAATGAAGATTCAGTAGCTATTACTTTTAGTGTAAATAAAGGTGATGAAATTATCATCAAAAAAGTAAACTATTTTGGTTCTGAAAATCTTGATTCAGGTGATTTTGAACCAGCAACTGCAAATAAAGAAGAAGATTTTGCTTCTTGGTTTATTACTCAAAATGGTGGTGAATTAGCAGCTGAACAATTAGAATATGATAGTAAAAGAATTCAAGAAGTATATTTTGAAAATGGATACTTAGATGCAAAAGTAAAAGATCCTTTCTTAGAAGTAGATTTCTCTTCAAATCAAGCTGAACTTGATTTTTATATTGAAGAAGGTAGACAATATAGTGTAAATGATATTGCAATATATGTAAATTCAGACATTGTTAAGCCTGAAAATATTTATCCTGAGTTAAAACTAAGAAAAGGTAGAACTTTTAATATTAAAAGACTTAGAAAAGATGCTGACTATATCAAAACTTTAGTTGCAGATAAGGGTTATGCTTTTGCTCAAGTTAAATATGATATTAAAAAAGATGAAAAAAATGGAACTGCTGATTTAATATTTAATGTTATTCCTGGAGAAAAAGTATTTATTAGAGATGTTAAAATTTCTGGAAATACAAGAACTCTTGATAGAGTTATTAGAAGAGATGTTTATTTAGCACCAGGGGATTTATTTAATCTTACAGATTATGATGACTCAAAAAATAAGCTTAAAAGAACAGGTTATTTTGAAGATGTAATAATAGAGCAAAAAAGAGTTTCTGCTGATAAAATGGATATTGTTGTAAAGGTTAAAGAAGCTGCTACAGGAAATATTATTCTTGGTGGTGGATATGGTTCATATGATGGATTTATGATTAATGGTTCTATTGTAGATAACAATATCTTTGGTTCTGGTCTGTCTTTAGGTCTTTCTGTTGATTTATCTAAAAGAAAAACAGACCTTTCTGTAAAACTTAAAAATCCAGCTATTGCAGATAGTAAATATAGTGGTGATTTAGATATTCACTCTGATAATGTTGAAATTGATAGTTCTAAATATGAATTAGATAAAGATATAAAAGGTTTCTCTGTAGGAGTTGGTAAAGAGTTTATAAGAAACTTGAGAGTTGGTGCTAGATATAGATTAGACTTTATTAAAGAAGAGTATGACTATGAAGATGATTCTGGAGTAAAAGAAAGTAAAAGATTTAAAGATACTGATTATGTAACTAGTTCTATTACTCCGTTTGTAAACTTTGATAATACAGATGACTATTTAAATCCAAGAAGTGGATTTAAAGCTGGTTCTTCTTTAGAGTTTGCAGGATTAGGTGGGGATTCTGAATACCTTAAGAGTTTATCTTACTTTAAATACTTCTATTCTTTAAACGATCTTTATGATTTAGATTGGATTTTTAGATATAAGCTACAAGCAAACTTTCTTGTGGATAATGGTCAAATCAATCAAGGTGATTCATTATATTTAGGTGGTACGAAATCATTAAGAGGATATAAATCTTATGCCTTCCCTAAAAATGAGTCTGGTGAGAAAGTTGACCCTTATAAAAATATGGCAGCAACATCAGTAGAAATGAGTTTCCCTCTATCTCCTCAAGCTAAGATGAGATGGGGTGTATTCTATGATTATGGTATGATTGGTGAAGATAGTATGTCTGACATTAAAAGATCTTCAACAGGTGCACTTTTTGAGTGGGTATCTCCATTTGGTCCATTACAACTGATTTTTGCTCAAGCTTTAGATGATGAGTCTGGTGATGATACATCATCATTTGAATTTTCTTTAGGGTCTAGTTTTTAAAAATAGAAAAATTGGATAATTTATGGTAAAAAAAATGGATATTATTAATAGAAGAATCACAGATGAAGAAGCATTAGATTTAATAAAAAATGCTTCTTTAGTAAAATTAGGTGATTTAGCTTCTAAGAAAAAAGAACAACTACACCCAGAAAAAATCACAACCTTTGTTGTGGATAGAAATATTAACTACACTAATGTTTGCTGGGTTGATTGTAAATTCTGTGCTTTTTATAGACATGGAAGAGATGAAGATGCATATGTATTAAAGTTTGATGAAATTGATAAAAAAATTGAAGAATTATTAGAAATTGGTGGTACACAAATACTTATGCAAGGTGGAGTTCATCCTAAACTTAAAATTGATTATTATGAAGAATTAGTTGAACATATTCATACAAAGTTTCCACAAATCACCCTACACTCTTTTTCTGCTATTGAGATTTGTTATATTGCAAAAGTTTCAAAAATTTCTAGACTTGAAGTTTTAAAAAGACTACAAGCAAAGGGTTTAAGTTCTATTCCAGGAGCTGGAGCTGAAATTTTATCAGATAGAGTTAGGGATATAATTGCTCCTAGAAAAATTGATACTGATGATTGGTTAGAAGTTCATAGACTTGCTCACTCAATTGGTATGAAAACAACTGCAACAATGATGTTTGGAACAGTTGAAACAGATGAAGAGATTATTGAGCATTGGAATAGAATTAGACAACTACAAGATGAAACAGGTGGTTTTAGAGCCTTTATCATGTGGTCTTTTCAAAGTGCAAATACAAAACTAAAAGAAGAGATTCCTGATTTAAAGGCTCAATCATCAAATAGATATTTAAGATTACTTGCTGTTTCAAGACTATATTTAGATAATTTTCCAAATATTCAAAGTTCTTGGGTAACTCAAGGAAGTTATATTGGTCAAATGGCTCTTAAATTTGGAGCAAATGATTTAGGAAGTACTATGATGGAAGAAAATGTTGTTGCAGCTGCAGGAGCTACAAATTGTATGAATCAAGATGAAATGATTCAATTAATCCATGATGTTGGTGAAAACCCAGCAAAAAGAAATACTGCTTATGAGATTTTAGAGAGGTTTTAAGCTACATGAACCTCTTTAAATCTTTTTTACTATTATTACTAATTCAAGGATATTTAATGTCTGCTACAGTTAAGCAAATAAAAATAAATGATATAGAAATACCTGTAGTTTTTGAACAAGATAAAAATTTACCAATATTAAATTTACAACTTGTATTTAAAAACTCTGGGTATATGCAAGATAAAGATAAAAGTGGTTTAGCATCACTTTCAGCAAAACTACTAAATGAAGGAACTAAAAAGCTAGGAACTACTAAGTTTGCTCAAAAGCTAGAAGACTGGGCTATTTCTTTACACTCTTCAGTTGGATTTGAAACTTTTGTAATTGAACTTTCTTCATTAAAAGATGTAAACGATAAAGCCTTATCTTTATTAAAAGAGTTATTAAATGACCCAAATTATGATAAAAAAGTATTAGAAAAAATAAAAACTATTAAAATTGGTTCATTAAAAAGAAAAGAGAATGATTTTGATTATATTGCAAGTAAGAACTTAAAAGAGATTCTTTTTAAAAATACACCTTTACAGAACCCATCAAGTGGTAGTATTGAATCAATTGAAAAGATTAAACTTGCTGATATTAAAAACTTTTTAAACAATGCTATTGATTTAAATAATTTAATTGTTGTTGTAGGTGGGGATATTGAGTTTAATGAACTATCTCAAAAATTAAAAGAATTATTAAAAGATATAAAAGCTAAAAATAACAATAAATTTAAAACAGTAAATGCAAGTGATAAAATAGAAACTAAAACACTTAAAAAAGAGACTCAGCAAGCTTATATCTATTTTGGAAGTCCTTTTGAAACAAGTGTAAAAAATGAAGATAACTATAAAGCAAAAGTAGCTTCATTTATTTTAGGTGGAAGTGGATTTGGAAGTAGGCTTATGGAAGAAATTAGAGTTAAGAGAGGTTTAGCCTATTCTGCTTATGGTTATGTTTCAATAAATAAGTCTCATAACTATTTTACTGGTTATTTACAAACTAAACTTGAAAGTGCTGATGAAGCAAAAGAGTTGGTATCAAAAATAGTAAATGATTTTGTAGATAAAGGGGTAACACAAGAAGAGTTAGAGTCTGCAAAAAACTTTATCTTAGGAAGTGAACCTTTAAGAACTGAAACTTTATCTCAAAGATTGCATAGAGCCTTTACTCTATTTTACAGAGGTTTAGATTTTGATTACTCACAAAAAGAGTTAGAAAAAATAAAAAATCTTAAATTAGAAGATTTAAATAAATATATAAAATCTCATGATGAGATTAAAAAATTATCATTTTCAATAGTAAGGAAATAGTTTGTTAAGATTTTCACAAAGTTTGACAAAAGAGATGAGTATAAGTGATTTAAGAGTAGCGATATTTAATCATATTGTTTCTAAACAATCAAATGAAAAGCTTATAATAAGAATAGAAGACACAGATAAAGATAAGAATATTGAAGGAAAAGACAAAGAAATTTTAGAACTTTTAAATCTTTTCTCTATAGACTATGAGGGAGTTTTTCACCAAAGTGATAATTTAAAATACCATCAAAAACTCACTATGCAACTTATGGGGCAAAAAAATGCTTTTGCATGTTTTTGTTCTGATGTAAAGATAGAAGAATTAAAACAAGAAGCAAAAAAGAAGAATAAACCTTATGAATATGATGGTTTTTGTCAAACTCTTTCTGATGAAACAGTTTTAAATGTAAACTCTCCTTTTATTGTTAGAATAAAAAAACCTGATGAGAATATAGTTTTTAAAGATCTTTTAAAAGGTGAATTATCATTTAAACCATCTAGTGTTGATTCTTTCCCTATTTTAAGACAAGATAAAACACCAACACATAATTATGCTAATGCTGTTGATGATATGTTATTTGATATTTCTTCTGTTATTACTTCAGAAGATAATATAAATGATGCAGCAAAACAGATTCATATTAGAAAATTACTAAATTATGATAAAGAAATTGAGTTTGCACATATACCAAATATAAATATTGACTCAAAATACTCTTCTGTAAAACAGCTTATTGATGATGGTTTTCTTCCTTCAGCTATTGCAAACTACTTAGTTTTACTTGGAAATGAAACTCCAAAAGAGATTTTTACTTTAGAAGAAGCTATTGAATGGTTTAAGATAAAAGATATTTCAAAAGAAGCTGCAAAATTTAATATAGAAAAATTAAAAGAGATAAATAAAAAACATCTTCTAAATATTGATAATATGAGATTTTCAAAAATTCTAGGTTTTGCAGATGATGATATTGGAAAGTTAGCTAAACTTTTTTTAAATGAAAACTCTACAATTAAAGAGATAAAAGAGAAGATTGACTTGATTTTTGCACCAAAATCAACTTGTGAAGGTTTTGAAGAAGAGTTTGTAGAGTTAAAATTAGCTCTAAATGATGCTCCTTTTATTGAAAGTTTTTCTGAGTTTAAAGAATTTCTTAGTAAGAAAACACAATTAAACGATTCTAAACTTCTTAAACCATTAACTTATATTCTTACTGGACAAACAAAACTACAAGGAATTGAACTTGAAGAAGTTTATCCTTTGATTAAAAACTATTTAGGAGAAATTACAAAATGACAAATGCCTTATTAAGCTCAGTTTTTACAGTTGTATTAAGTATCATCTTTTTATACAAGTGGGTTATTATTATTTCAGCTATTCTTTCATGGGTAAGACCTGATCCATATAATCCAATTGTACAGATGCTATATAGATTAACTGAACCTGCTTATAATCTTGTAAGAAGATTTATTCCTACAGTTTTTGGAGGAATGGATTTTGCTCCAATTATTTTAATTTTTGCATTAATCTTCTTAGAAACATTCCTAGGTAGACTTTTTATGGGAATGTAATATGAAGCCCTATTCTCTTCTTTTTTTAACACTGTTTTCTACTTTAAGTTTTTCAAATGATGAAAATAAAAAGAAAAATGAGTTTTTATCATTTGAAATAATTAAAAAAGAAGAGAAAGGTTTAAGAAGAGACTTTTTTATAAATGAATTTTTAAAACAAGATTCGATTACACAAGATCAAGCTTATGAATCATTAAAATATATTGATTCAATGAACAGTAAACTCTTTACAAATTTTGCAATAAAATATAAACACGATGAAACATTAGCTGTAGTTCAATGTATGAATATGCCAACAAAACAGTTGATTAAATCTTATGATGACTGTATTAAGGTTGGACTAAATTATTATGAAGCTTCAAAATTAGACTCTTTGCAGTTAAATCAGCTTATAAATAAAACATCTGAAGAATACCCTCTTTTTGCAAAAAATTTAAAAGTTTTATCTTCATCAATACCCTTTACAAAAATTATTACTTTAAATAGGGATTCTTTTTATGAGTTATATTTTAGTTTACCAGTAGAGTTTAAAGAAAATTATTTAAACTATAGATTACCAAGAAAAACATTTTTTAGAATTTATGAAGATAAAGTAAATTTTGAAAAATATTTAAAAGAAAATATCACTAATAGAACCTTTGATATTGTAAATGATTCTCTTTTATCTATTGATGATACAGATTTAAATGCTAATTCTTCATTTTTATTAGGTATAAATGCTTTTACTTTCAAGAATAAGGATAAAGCAATTATATTTTTTCAAAATGCTTTAAATAAAACAGATGAAGAAAACATAAATAAAATTCTATTTTGGTTATATAAAACTACAAATAATAAAGCTTATTTAAAAGACATTACTTTTAATAACAAAATAGATATATACACAATCCTTGCCAATGAACTTTTAGAAGATAAAATAAAGTTTGTTTTTAAGCAAATAAAAAATAAAGAGTTTATAAAAATAACAAAAAAACTATCACTACAAGAACAAGCTTTGCTTTACTCATTAATTAAAGTAAATTCAAATTTTGATAACAAATTTATTTCAAAAGAGTTTACAATAGGACTATTAAGTCAAAACTATAAGCTTGAAAATATAGAGGATTTTTATAAAAATGGTCTTAGCTTAGAAAAAAGTATTTTTTTGCTAAATAAAGAGCTTTTAGAAGATATAAATATTAATCCTATTATAAAATATTTAACTGTAGAAAATAAAAATAATCATTTAAAATTATTAAAAAAGAATTTTAAATTAAATGAAAAACTAGATAAAAACCTTGCATTTGAATTTATCACTGATAAAAAACTTGAAGAGTTTATTTTAAATTACTATTTTTATATTAATAATAACACTAAAAAAGGGAAAAAGAAGATAAAGTTATCTTCTATTTTTGAAAACTTAAAGTAGCAGTTCCATATTTGCTATGAATAAATTCTAAATTTAATTCTCTTTCTTTTTCTTTATTATTAAATTTTACTAAATAATATCTAGCCCATGGGTTTTTTAGTGGAATAGAACTTACTAATTTAGAATCTGTTTCTAAACCTTTTAAACTCACTGATTCTTTTTCATTTAATAAAAGTTTGTATGAGTCTTTAAAGAAGTTTTCTTTATCTTTATTTGCAATTTGAACTCCAAGAATAAAAGTTTCTATAGTATCACTTTTATATTTTTCATCAACATAATTTAAATATGTAACAAAAATTAAAGCTTCAACTTCATTATTATTTAGCAAATCACGTTTTTTTGTATATTGAATTGCTTTTGCACTTAGCTTATCCTTTTCAAAGTAATTTAATGCACTGGTTTTGTCTGCACAAGCTGAAAAAAATAGCGCTAAAAATAGTATAAAAAAACTACTGATTATCTTCATAAAAAACATCCTAAATTATTATAAGATGGTATCTTATCCTAATTTTACTTTAACAAATATTTAGATAAAATCTTCCCTATGAATAATCAATACAAAAAACTCGCAGTTGCTTTTAGTGGTCCGTCAAATAGTGGAAAAACTACCCTTGTTATAAAGGTTTCAACTCTTTTACAAGAGAAAGGATACAAAGTTTGTATCGTAAAACATGACCCTGGAGATAAAGCAACTTTTGATGTTCCTAAAAAAGATAGTTTCAAATTCTTTGAAACAGGTGCAAATGTTGCTGTAGTAAGTCCTAAAAGAACTACATATTTTAAAAATGAAACTTCATCGATTGATGAGATTATTGAAACTTTTAAAGACTTTGATTATTTATTAGTTGAAGGACTAAAAACTCTTCCTCTACCTAGAATTACGATCTTTAGGAATAAAGTAGATGAAGCTTATTTTAAATATAGTAACTCAATTGCTTTTGATGAAACTATTAATGAAAATGAAATTCCTTCTAACTTAGATAAACTAGACTTAAATAACCCAGAAGAGATAATCAACTGGATTGAAAAAAATGCAAAGAGAGTTTAATGCAAGAAATATTTGAAGCAATAAAAGAAGCTAGTAAACAAATACAAGAAGTTATAGAATTAGGTGATACAGCAAAAAGTGAAAATGAAAACTCTACTGGTGATACTCAATTAAAACTTGATATTGCAAGTGATATAATCATTGAAAAAGTTTTTGCGACAATTCCATCAATTAAATCAATTGTTAGTGAAGAACAAGAAAATATTGTCAATTTAAATGAAAATGGAGAATATTTAATAGCTTACGATCCATTAGATGGGTCTTCGTTGGTTGATGTAAATTTATCTGTTGGTTCTATTTATGGTATATATAAAAATGATTTTACTGGAGATAATATTATTGCTTCAGTTTATGTTGTATTTGGACCAAGAGTAGAAATGGTTGTTGCATATGAAAATAGTGTAAAACTATATAGACTTTTTGATGGCGAATTTAATTATATAAAAGATATTAAATTAGAGCAAAAAGGAACATTAACAGCAACAGGTTCAACTCAAATGTGTTGGTCAACACACCATAAAGAACTTATAAATAGTATGTATGAAGCTGGATATTATTTAAGATATTCAGGAGGTATGGTTCCTGATTTACACCAAATCCTTCTAAAAGGTGGAGGATTATTTTCTTATCCTGGGACAACAGATAAACCAAAGGGTAAATTAAGACAACTATTTGAGGTTTTTCCTTTTGCTTTAGCCTATGAATTTGCAGGAGGAAGAGCTGTTGATGGTAAAAATAGAGTTTTAGAAATATCTACAACTCACATTCATGATACAAGCCCTTGTTTTTTTGGATCTAATGATGAAATTAATAGAGTATTAGAAGTTTACAAAAATCATGTCTGAAAACCAAGAGAAAGATCAATGGGAATTAAACTTAGAAAGAGTAAAGGCAGAACTAAATAGTTGCCAAATGTCTTTACATAATAAGCAATCATGTCAACCAGATAATAAATTTTGTGACAAGTTTTTTGATTGTGAACTAAGAAAAAAATATGTAGTTGCTGTTTATGAGTCTATGAATAAAGGCTCTGGCGGTGGATTTGAATTTTAATTAAAAGAAGAAGGTATTTATATGGAAAACTCTTGTAAAAATGTTTATATTACAACTCCTATTTATTATGTAAATGATGTAGCTCATATTGGTCATGCATATACAACAATTATTGCTGATATGTTAGCAAGATACTCAAGATTAACTGGATATAACACATATTTTTTAACAGGAACAGATGAACATGGGCAAAAGATTGCTCAAAGTGCAGAACAAAGAGGAAAAACTGCAAAAGAGTATGCTGATGAAGTATCAGGTAAGTTTAGAAAACTTTGGGATGATTTTGATATCTCTTATGATAAATTTATACGTACAACAGATGAAGAACATAAAATTGGTGTTCAAAAAGCTTTTGAAAAAATGTATGAAAAAGGTGATATTTATAAAGGTGAGTATGAAGGTTTTTATTGTGTATCATGTGAGACTTTCTTTACAGAAAAACAACTTATAGATGAACAATTTTGTCCTGATTGTGGTAAACCTACAAATATTGTAAAAGAAGAGAGTTATTTCTTTAAATTATCAAAATATGAAGATAAATTAATTAAATGGTACGAAGAGAATGAAGATTGTATTTTACCAAGAGCAAAGAAAAATGAAATTATGAACTTTGTAAAAGGTGGATTAAAAGACCTTTCTATTTCAAGAACATCTTTTGATTGGGGTGTAAAACTTCCAGAATCTTTAAATGAACCAATGCATGTAATGTATGTTTGGTTAGATGCTTTAATGAACTATGTTACTGCATTAGGTTATGGTACAGATGAAAAAAACATGGAGTTTTGGCCTGCAAAAGTTCATTTAGTTGGAAAAGATATTTTAAGATTCCACTCTGTTTATTGGCCAGCCTTTTTAATGTCTTTAGATTTACCATTACCAGATCATATTGCAGCTCATGGATGGTGGACAAGAGATGGTGAAAAAATGTCTAAATCAAAAGGGAATGTTGTAGATCCAAAAGAAGTAGCAGATGCTTATGGTTTAGATGCATTTAGATATTTCATGTTAAGAGAAGTTCCATTTGGACAAGATGGAGATTTTTCTCAAAAAGCTTTAATGGATAGAATTAACTCTGATTTAGGAAATGATTTAGGAAACCTTTTAAATAGAATTTCTGGAATGTCTGGAAAATATTTTGATTTTAAAATTGATTCAAAAGATGTTATAAAATATCATGAAAAAGAGTTAAATGAAGTTCAAGAGATTTTAGACAATGTAGAGAAATATGTATTTAATATGCAACTTAATAAATATTTAGAAGATATTTGGAAAGTATTAACAATTGCAAATAGAGCAATTGGTGATTATGAACCTTGGACAAAAATGAAAGAAGGTAAAGAAGATGAAGCAATGGCATTAGTTGCTTTAATTACTAATATTATGGCTAAAGTTGCCCTACTTTTAGATTCAGTTATGCCAGAAAAGATTTCTAAAATTGCTACTTCATTAGGTCTTGAAATCAATAATGATTCATACAATAAACTTATTGTAAATAAAGAGCTTATGGGGGAAACAACTATTACAAAAGTAGAACAACTTTTCCCAAGAATTGAAGAAATTTTATTAGAACAAGCAAAACCTACTGAAGTTTCAAAAGCTGAACCTGAAGAGAAAAAAACTTCTAAAAAAGAAGAAAAAACTGAGTCTGAAGAAGATAATCTAATTACAATCGACCAATTCTTTGAAACAACTTTAAGAATTGGAACAATTATAGAGGCTGAAGAAGTTCCAAAATCTAAAAAGCTTTTAAAGCTTCAAGTTGATGTAGGTGAAGAAAAACCTAGACAAGTACTTGCAGGAATTAAAGAATTCTATTCTGCTGAGAGTTTAGTTGGTACACAAGCTTGTGTTGTAGCAAATTTAAAACCAGCTAAATTAATGGGTATGTTAAGTGAAGGTATGCTTCTTGCAGCAAAAGATGAGAATGGTTTATCTTTAATAAGACCAGAAACTTCAAAAACTAATGGGACAAAAATAAGCTAGTGCAAATTACATCTTTATTAGATATAGTTGATGGTAGGTTACTAAACCAACCATCAATCTCTTTTATATACTCTATTAAAACTAATGCAAGAAAAGTAAAAGAAGGAGACCTTTTTATTGTTCAAAATAAAGAGGAAATCAAAGAAGCATTGGAAAATGGTGCTTTTGCTTTAATTATTGATGAAAACGTTGAAGTAATTGATAATGAAATTGCATGGATTAAAGTTAATAATTTAAATGAAGCAATTACAAAATTAATTAGATTCCAACTTTCAAATAAAAAACTTACTGCATTTTATTGTAATAGTGTTAGTTATGACCTTTTTGAAATTCTTAAAAAATCCACAACGCATAATCATATAAAACTTATTCCAAAAAAGTTATCAAAGTTTTTTAAATTTATAGATGATATTGAAGATAATGATACAATAATATGTTCATGTCAAAAAACACTTGAAAATATATATCCAGTAAATTTTGATTTTAATACTAAGCAATATGAAATAAAAAACTTAATTGAGCACTCTATATTTGAGACTACTTTTTCTTATCAAGATAGATATTTCTCAAAAATAAAAATACCAAGTTTATATTTAAAAGAGTTTTTAGATGTATATAGTTTTTTAGGTTTTGATGCAGATTTAAATAAATTGAAAAAGTTTAATAAATTAAGACCTATATTTGTTGATAAACTAATTAACCATACTGATTATGGAAGAACAGATAAATTTTTAATAGCTCAAGAAAACAAAGAGCTAATAGAAGAAGAAATAAAATATTTAAAAAATAAGTATAAATATGCAAAGATTTTGTATTTTTCTTTTGAAGAAGAGCTTTATACAGAAAATATTGAATATATTCATTTGACTTCTTTACATAATTTAAAAGCTTTTTTAAAGAAAAACTCTTTTAATGCGGCCTATTTTGTTGGTTTAGATCATGATACATTATATGAACAAGTATCTAAAGAAAATAATAGCCCAACATTGATTTAAAGTACTTTTAGTAAATCATACCAAAAGTACTTACAACCTTACCTACAATATTTAATTCACTGTTATCTAATACTTGTTTAGGATAATCTTTATTATCAGATATTACATCTAATTTTCCATCTACTCTTTTTTGTATTCTCTTTACAAATAATCCATGGTTTGTTGTAAATGCATATATTCCATCCCTTGATGCATCTTTTTTAGTTTTGTCAATAAAAATCACATTATCACTATTTAAAGTTGGTTCCATAGAGTCCCCTACTACATTAATAGCTTCAATATTTTTAAGATTTTCTTTTCCACCTAACATATTTATAAAATATGGGGGAACTTCTAAACTTTCATATTCATCATCATTTTCATATGCTCCACCACCAGCACTTACTCTTACTTCAGGATAATATCTAATCCAATATTTATCTGTAGAATCAACTAATGAACCTGGATTTTGATTGTAGAGTAACCAGTTAATTGATATCTTTTTTCTTGCACAAAAGTCTAAAATATTAGAAAATGGTATTTTTCCTCTATTTTTCATTGTTGCAAAATTTACTTGGCTTAAATCTAAAGCTCCGGCTACATCTTTATCAAAAACCTTTCCTAACTTTCCATCTTTACTTATAATATCTTTTAATTTTTCTATTATCTCTGGTACAGCTAACATAATAACTCCTTTTTTGAATTATATTACAAAATGCAATATTTTTCAAGGGTTTTGAAAAAAAAGTATAAACTTTTGACATATTTTTATTAAAAGGACTAAAAAATGTCAGCAAAAATAACTAAAGCAACAAACTCTGTAATGAATTTTTTATTAAAAATTGATAATTTATTATTAGTTGTTGGTAAAAAAATATTATAAAAACTAATAATATATTCAAATTACAAAATTTGTAATAAGATAATCTACAAAATAAATTTTACTAAAGCAAAGTTTCTATAGAATTAGAACACTAATTACACGATGGTAACCACGGGGAGTAATATGGAAACAAACTTAATTGCGGAGGCAGTAAAGTTTATGGTCTTAGGAATGGGGATAGTATTCTTGTTCTTGATCGTAATGGTCTATGCTTTAAAACTGCAAGCAAAAATCATAGGGAAGTATTTTCCAGAGAAAAGTACACCAGTACCTACAAAGCCCACAGTAACTACAGGGGCGAAAAATATAAACGAAACTGCAAAGATAGCGGCTGTAGTAGCAGCTGTTCAACATCATAAAAATCTAAAAGGTTAAATTAAATGTCAAAAAAATATATTGATGTTATGGATACTACATTTAGAGATGGATTTCAGTCTGTCTTTGGAGGTAGAGTTTTAATGGAAGATTTTTTTCCAGCTGTAGAAGCTGCGAAAGAAGCAGGTATAAATCACTTCGAATTCGGAGGAGGAGCAAGATTTCAGTCTTTATTCTTCTACCTACAAGAAAACGCATTCGATATGATGGATAAGTTTAGAGAAATTGTAGGACCAGAAGCAAATCTACAAACACTAGCACGTGGTATAAATACAGTAATGCTAGATACAGGTTCAAGAGAACTAGTAGAAATGCACGCAAAAATGTTCGCAAAACATGGTGTAACAACAATTAGAAACTTTGATGCACTAAATGATGTACAAAACTTAGAATATAGTGCAGAATGTATAAAAAAATATGGACTAAACCATGAAGTAGTAGTAACACTAATGGACTTACCTCCAGGATGCGAAGGTGCTCATGATGTTCCTTTCTATGAAAAAACATTAAGAAATATTCTAGATAGTGGATTGCCTTTTGATTCAATCTGCTTTAAAGATGCAAGTGGAACATCTTCCCCTCAAAAAGTATTTGATACTATTAAAATGGCAAGAAACTTAGTTGGCGAAGATACTCATATAAGATTACATACTCATGAAACAGCAGGTGTATCTGTTGCTTGTTACTTAGCAGCATTAGATGCAGGTGCAGATGGTATTGACTTAGCAGCCTCTCCCGTAAGTGGTGGAACTAGCCAACCAGATATTCTAACTATGATGCA
>NZ_PDKF01000009.1 GCF_004118855.1 Arcobacter sp. CECT 8983
ATGGAAACAAACTTAATTGCGGAGGCAGTAAAGTTTATGGTCTTAGGAATGGGGATAGTATTCTTGTTCTTGATCGTAATGGTCTATGCTTTAAAACTGCAAGCAAAAATCATAGGGAAGTATTTTCCAGAGAAAAGTACACCAGTACCTACAAAGCCCACAGTAACTACAGGGGCGAAAAATATAAACGAAACTGCAAAGATAGCGGCTGTAGTAGCAGCTGTTCAACATCATAAAAATCTAAAAGGTTAAATTAAATGTCAAAAAAATATATTGATGTTATGGATACTACATTTAGAGATGGATTTCAGTCTGTCTTTGGAGGTAGAGTTTTAATGGAAGATTTTTTTCCAGCTGT
>NZ_PDKF01000010.1 GCF_004118855.1 Arcobacter sp. CECT 8983
GATAGTATAGCAGATGCCTGTCAATATATCTCTTTTTACCATCCAGAAGATTTTGTAAAAGGAATGGTAGAAGCATACGAAAAAGAGGAGTCAGAAGCAGCAAAAAATGCAATAGGACAAATTTTAATAAACTCAAAAATGTGTGCAATGGGACATAGACCATTATGTCAAGATACAGGGAGCGTAAATATTTTCATCAAAGTTGGTTTAAAAGCTGATTTAGATATTTCAAGAGATTTAGAAGATGTATTAAATGAAGGTGTAGCAAAAGGTTATACAGACCCAGATAATACATTAAGATATTCTGTTGTATCTGACCCAGCAGGTGAAAGAAAAAATACTAAAAATAATACTCCAGCAGTAATTCACTATAGTGTAGATAACTCAGATAAAATAGAGATTACAGTAGCAGCAAAAGGTGGAGGAAGTGAAAATAAATCTAAATTCACTGTATTAAACCCATCAGATGATATCTATACTTGGGTTATGGATAATGTAGCACAAATGGGAGCTGGATGGTGTCCTCCAGGAATCTTAGGTATTGGTATTGGTGGAAATCCAGAAAAGTCAATGCTTTTAGCAAAAGAAGCTTTAATGGGTCATGTTGATATTCATGAACTTAAAGAAAGAGGTCCACAAAATGCAGTTGAAGAGTTAAGACTAAGACTGTATGAAGATATCAATAAAATTGGTATTGGTGCACAAGGACTTGGTGGTATCACTACTGTATTAGATGTAAAAATCTTAGACTACCCATGTCATGCAGCTTCACTTCCTGTAGCTATGATTCCTAACTGTGCAGCTACTAGACATATTCATTTTGAATTAGATGGAAATGGAGCAGCTAAATTTAATAAACCTGATTTAGACCTTTGGCCAGATATTGAATTACCAATGGATACAATCAAAAGAGTAAATATTGAAGATTTAACAAAAGAAAACCTATCTCAATTTAAATCAGGAGATACTCTACTTCTATCTGGAAAAATCTTAACTGCAAGGGATGCAGCACATAAGAAAATAGTTGAATATAAAAATGCTAATAAACCACTTCCAAATGGAGTTGACTTAAAAGATAGATTTATTTATTATGTTGGACCAGTTGATCCTGTACGTGATGAGAAAGTTGGACCTGCAGGACCAACTACATCTACAAGAATGGATAAATTTACTAAAGATATGATGGAAATAGGAATCATGGGAATGATTGGTAAGGCTGAAAGAAAGCAACCAACAATTGATTTAATCAAAGAGTATAAATCAATGTATTTAATAGCAACTGGTGGAGCTGCTTATTTAATTTCTCAATCTATCAAAGATGCAAAAGTATTAGCATTTGAAGAGATGGGAATGGAAGCTATCTATGAGTTTGAAGTAAAAGATATGCCTGTTACTGTTGCAGTTGATACAGAAGGTACTTCTATTCATACTACTGGCCCTGCTAAGTGGAGAGCTATTTAAAA
>NZ_PDKF01000011.1:0-4245 GCF_004118855.1 Arcobacter sp. CECT 8983
GGAATCCAATTATCAACATCTAAAAACTTTTCATATGCAACGTCGATTGCTTTTTGAACACCTTCTATACTTGTAAAAGGAACTGTTCCTACTACTTTCCCGTCATATGGTGATGTTACTTCTATTGTACTCATTTCTTTCCTTTTCTTTGATTTTTGTTTATTATATCATACAAGTTTTATTTGCTAATAAATCATTTAAAATTTTGTGATTTAATGAATAATCAACTGCTAAGTCAATTAAATGTACACCTTTAGAGTTTACACATTTTTCTAATGTTTCTTCAAACTCTTCACAAGATTCTGGTCTATAACCTTTAGCCCCAAATGATTCTGCAAATTTAACAAAGTCAGGGTTTTGTAAATCAAGTCCGAAAGTATCGAATCCCATACCTGTTTGTTTCCATTTAATCATTCCATATGCGTTATCATTTAGAATAATTACAGTTAAGTCTAACCCTAATCTTACTGCTGTTTCCATTTCTTGGTCATTCATCATGAATCCACCATCACCACAAACTGCAACAACTTTAGAGTTAGGATTTACCATTTTTGCTGCCATACCAGAAGGAAGACCTGCACCCATAGTAGCAAGAGCATTATCTAATAATAGTGTGTTAGGTTTAGCACATCTATAGTTTCTTGCAAACCAAATTTTATAAACTCCATTATCAAGTGTTACGATATCATCATCACTTGTTAAAGTTTGTCTAATTGTTCTAACTGCTCTTTGTGGTAAAATTGGGAATCTTGTATCACCAAAGTATTTAGAAAGTCTTGTTCTAATTTCATCTGCTAATCTTACATAATAATCAAAGTCCCAGTGCTCTTGTTTAGAAATATCATTTGTGATTTTTTCTATACTTGAAGAGATATCACCAACAACGTCTAGTTGTGGGAAATAAGTATCATCCACTTCTGATGGGAAGAAGTTTACATGAATAACTTTTGTAGCTCCTTCTTCATTTTCCATAAAGAATGGTGGCTTTTCAATTACATCGTGACCAACATTGATAATTAAGTCAGCTCTTTCAATTGCACAGTGAATAAAGTCATCTTTTGAAAGTGCAGCAGTTGATAAACATAATTTGTGGTTCTCATCAACAACACCTTTACCCATTTGAGTAGAGAAGAATGGGATACCAGTTTCATTTACAAAGTCAGTTAATGCAGCAGAAATATCATCTCTATTTGCAGCATTACCAATACATAATAGTGGTCTTTGCGCTTTTTCAATCATTTTAACTGCATCAGCAATAGCTTTTTTATGAGGTTGTGGATAATGGAAATCTCTTACTGGGTAAATGTTATTCTCAACATCTTCTTCAGCAGAAATATCTTCAGGGAATTCAATATGAACTGCACCTGGTCTTTCAGTAGTTGCAATTTTAAATGCTTCTCTTACAACTGAAGGAACATTGTTACCATTTACAATTTGTTTTGCAAATTTAGTCATTGGTCTCATCATTCTAACGATATCAATGATTTGGAATCTACCTTGTTTAGATTTTTTAATTGGTTTTTGACCAGTAATCATAAGCATTGGCATTGCACCTAATTGTGCATAAGCAGCAGCTGTTGCAAAGTTAGTAGCCCCAGGTCCTAAAGTTGAAACACATACACCAACTTTTCCAGTTAATCTACCATATGTAGCAGCCATGAAACCTGCACCTTGCTCATGTCTAGTTAAGATTAGTTTGATTTTATCTGATTTTCTAAGTGCTTCTAGTAAGTCTAGATTCTCTTCTCCAGGAATACCAAATATATATTCAACACCTTCATTTTCTAACGCCTTAATAAATAAATCTGATGCGTTCATTTTATCTCCAATTTTTTTAATTAAATGTTTATGAAAGTTTCACACATTTTGATTTAAACAGTTGTTAATCATTATGATTATTTCTTAAGTTTCATATTTTTTTTTGTAAGTGCGAATATTCGACACAATCGTTTCTGTATTATTATAATAACTTTAAATAAAGAGATTAAAGTAGTATTGTAATTCTTTGATTAAAAAATACTAAAAAGATGAGATATTAAATCTCATCTTTTATGCTTTTTAGGTCTTCTATCTTATTTAAGTAAGTGGCTTTTTTAGAGCTTACGAACTCAATTCTATCTTTATTTATTTCCAAATATTGATTTTTTGAATATTGTATGATTTTATAAAGGTAATTTCTTTTTGAAGTTAAGAAATCTTCAATTTTTTCAAAACCGAAGTTTGCTTTTAGTTTTGTAAGAATCTCATCTTCTCTTGGATGATATATATTAAATCTTGCAGGTTCTTTTTCATATAAAGTAATTGATTCAGTAATTTGTTGCTCAAAGTGGGCAATTGTAGCTTGCGTTGTTTGAATATATGAATAAGATAAAGCACCATTAAAGTATGCGAATTTTTTTCTTAAAGCTGAAATATTTTCTAAAATTGCACGGTGAAAACTTCTTAATACATTTTCATATACTTTTGCTGCAAAGTGCCTAGTTGTCGAAAACTCTGAATCTGAAGCAATTTCTCTATGCTTTTTGATAAGCTCATAAGGTTCTTGCCATCTATGAATTCTTTGTTTAATTTCTCTATAAACATTTCTAAAAGCTTCATCACTAGCTAATTCTACTTCTTTTAATTGTTTAATTGCTCTTTTAAACATTTTATCTATAGTTTGGTCATCATAAAATAGCTTTTTATAAACATTATCACTATCAATCCAATATGTTTCATATTCAATTTTTTCAAAAGAGTCTTTACTTAAAAAACCACTTTTTTCTTCGTATCTATATGCTTTTTGTTTTTTTACATTTTTAAATGTTTCATGGGCCATTTTTTCCATAATTGATTCAAGTGAATTATAAATTGTAAATAATTCTTTAGAGTATGTTTTATGAATATTATCAAAAGCTTCAAGAATATCATTTTCTGCACTTGTCAATATTTCACATAATGAGTCATAAACACCAATAATAGTTTCATACTCTTTTACTAAAATATCGCAAATACCTTTTAAATCTTTTTTAATAGCATACTCTTTGGCTTCTGCAGCTTGTGGTCTAATCGTATTTTCAATGAAATCAAGAACTTCTTGAATATTTGATTCTTCTAAAAGTTTAGTATTATCAGTATTATCAACTGCATTAATTTTATCAATTGCATCTTTATATTTATTAAACTCTTGTTCAAAACTTTTAAGAGTATTAATTTTATTCTCTCTTAAATCTTTTTTGAAGTTTTTTATTAGTTCTTCTTGTTGTGTCTCTACTAAAATATCTTTGTGTGCAGCCCTTGATTCAAGTGCTAATTTAGCTGAAATAGGTGTAACTTGAGAAAAATATTTTGAAAATTTATTTTTAATATAGTTTGTAGTAGTTTGAATTTGTTCTTCTGTAAATTTATCTTTTTGGTTAAGTACACAAAGAGATTTATTTTTAAAGTGTTCCATATACTCTTCAAGTACTTCAGCTTCGGACATTTTACCTGCATTATCAATAAGTGTAAGCCAAATAATTCCACCAACATCTCTTAGTACTCTTCTTGTAGTATCAGTATCACTTTGTGATTGTGAATTTAACCCAGGTGTGTCAACAAATGAAATATCTTTTAAAATATCCATTGGAGCATAAAGGGTTAAATACTTAATATCTGCCATTTCATGTTCTCGTTGGTCTGTAAAAGCAGCAATTGATTCAATAGGAGCATATTCGTGTGCACCTGAGTAATATGTTATTTTTAATTTATACTCATCTGCATAGTTAATAAAGTTTACTTTTGATGTAACAGGAGTAATACCAGTAGGTAAAATATTTCTTGAAAGTAGTGCATTTAAAAATGTAGATTTACCAGATGAGAATTGACCAGTAATAGCAACTTCCATTGGATATCTAGATCTTCTTATTTGTTTATCTAAGATATTTTTTAATTGAATAGAAGGGTGAAACTTTTCATCAAGAAGTTTATCTTTAATCCTTTTTATATCACCAAATAGTCCCTCTTCATACTCAATTTCAGTTGTTTTATTGTATGTTTCATTAAACTCTTTTACAAAACTATCAAGTATACTCATTATCTAAGCCCTTTACTTATTGCATCTAGTTTTTTGATTTTTTTATGAATTGAAATTGTTAATTCATCTTTATTTGCTTCATTTTCTTCAAAATTTGTAAGTCTATCTTGAAGAGATTTTTCATCTTTTTTTAGTTTATGTTCAAATACTTTTAAAGGTTCTTCTATTTGTTCAAAGAAATTTTCTATCAA
>NZ_PDKF01000011.1:4403-32819 GCF_004118855.1 Arcobacter sp. CECT 8983
TACTTCATTTGAAGAAGTTAAAAAGCCTGCTTTAAAGTCATCTTGAAAAAAACCTCTTGCATCAAAATTATCATTTTTGTGACCAATTACAAAACCTAAATCTTGATATTTTTGTTCACAAATTTCTCCAATACTTTGAGATTTTTTAATAAATTTATATCTATAGTCTCTTATTATATCAATAATTCCATCTTTTATAGCTGTTTCAATAATAGTTTTCACCCTTGAACTTGGAGGTCTTTTCTTAGTTTTCTCAAAAGAGTATTTTACGTCATTATATACTCTTTGTCTGATTACATTTTGTAATTCAACAAGCTCTGAACCTAAATATGTTTCTAAAGTTTCTAAGTAAGATTTGGCATCATTTTTATATAAATTAATATCCTCTTTTAAGCTTGTGAAAATTCTTTTGTTTGTGTCTTTTTTTTGATTGAATTCTTCTAAGTCTGTTTCTAATTCCTCTTTTGACTTTGAAAGCAATACTAATTCATAATTAAAAGATTTAATCTCTTTTTCTATTGTTTTTTGTAATTGGGATTTTGCACTTTTAATGACAAGTTCAGATTTATTTGCACTTTTACCAAATAGTGTTTCCTGCAAATAGTTTTCTATTTCTAAAATACCAGTATCTTCAATATTGTATCCTGCATCAATAGCTTCTTGTGCTCTTCCTGTTCTATGAAGTAGTGCCATTTTACCTGAGATTGGAATGAACTTTATGTTATTTAAAATATAATCTAGTTTACTATCTTTATTTTGATTTTTTAATTGATTTTCTATTGAAGTTTTAGTGTAATTAATTACTTCTTCAAGTTGTTCTTTAGATACTGTATCAGCTCTTGTAATAACAATTAATAACTTTGTAATATTTTGGTAAAGTAGGGCATCAATAATAAATTCAACATCTTTTAGTGTAGCACTTTGAGATACATTCATAAGATGAAGCATTAAATCACACTGTGCTAAGTACTCTTTAGTTATCTCTTCTCTTTGAATAACTGGATCATCTAATCCTGGAGTATCAACAATTTCAATTCCATCTTTTAAAAATTCTAAGTCAGATTTTAACTCAACATATTTTACAATATTACATTTTTTGCCACTAGCTTCTGCTGATGTAAAAGCAGCTAAATTGTTGATATCTACTTTTTCATTTACTGATTCTTCTTTTATTAAATTATCTAGGTCATCTTTGAAAATAGATTTTGTTTCTTTTACAAAATCTGCAATTGACTCAATCTCTTTAGCTGATGATTCAATTCTTTGCCATTCTGCTTTATTCCAATAAAATACTTTTGCTTCTGGCGTACCATGTTTTATAATAGTTAAATTTGCAGTTTCTGGAACAACTGCACTTCCAAGAATTTCTTGTCCCATAAGAGCATTTAACATAGTTGATTTACCAGCATTCATAACACCAGTAATACCAATTGAGAATTTTTGATTATTTAAATAGTTATTTGTTTCATCCAGTTCAGTTATAAAATCATTTGTATTAAAAATATTCTTTAAATCTATAATTGTATTTTCTAAAATAGATTTCGCTTCTTTAAATGGAATATTTTCATTTTGATTAGACTCAATCGTTGAATTAATTTCTTTTGAGACAGTTAACTCTTCTGGGTCAAATAATGAGATTAAAATTTTACAAGCAGAACTTTCAATGATATTTTCATCTTTTAAATATTCAAAAGCTTTATGAAGTTTATCAAGGTGAATATTCTTAGTATCAACTTTAAGGGTATCAAGTATGCAGTGTTGTAACTGATAAATATCGTTTAAAGTTTTTACTTCTTTATTTGTAATTTTTGATACAAGGTCATTAAAACTATTTAACGATATATATTTTTCATAATCTTTTCTAGTAACACAAAGTACTAAAGCAGAAATGTCAAAGAAATCATCTTGGTTTTTATTATCTATAGTTCCAAATGTTGTTATTTGTTCTATATGTTTCCCATGATAAAGCAAGAAATAATCATTTGATAAACCCATTGGCTATCTCCTAAAATATTAAAAGTTAATTACTCCTAAGAATAATTAACTTTTAATATGGGGTATTAAAAAGAGGAATAACCCTCTTTTTAATTATTTTAGTGCTACTAATTTTCTTCTTAAGTAAGCAATTTTATTTTGTAGTGGTAAATGTTTTGGACAGTGGTCTTCACAAGCCATTAATGACATACAACCAAAGATACCATCATCATCTCCTACTAACTCATAGAAGTCCTCAGCTGTTCTTTTATCATGAGGATCAACTTCAAATCTAGCAATTCTGTTTAGTCCTACAGGTCCAACAAAATTTGGTCTCATAAGCATAGTACCACAAGAAGCAACACAAATCCCACACTCAATACATCTATCAAGTTCAAAAGTATCATTTGCTACTTCTGGGTCAATTCTTTCTTCCATTTTAGAAATATCAACTTCTTTACCATTATCTACAATCCAAGATTGAACTCTTTTTGACATTGAATCCATCCATTTACCAGTATTAACTGATAAATCTTTGATAAGTTCGAATGCTGGCATAGGCATTAATTTTAATGTACCTTCTGGATAATTTGCAGTAAGTGTTCTACAAGCAAGTGCTGGTTTACCATTAACTACCATACCACAAGAACCACAAATACCAGCTCTACATACGAAATCAAAAGATAAATCTGGGTCAAGCTCTTCTCTAATTTTAGTAAGAGCAATAAAAAGAGTCATCCCTGGAGTCTCTTCTAATTTAAAATCAACGAAGTGAGGTTTAGAAACCTTACTTCTTGGATTAAATTTAAGAACTGATATAGTTATTTCTCTACCTTTTTCAACGCTCATTATTTATCTCCTAATCTTTCGTTTTTCTCTTTATAGTTCATAGGTAATTCAAATGGCATTAATGCGTCTTGAATTTCATGTCTATCTTTACCTTCAGCTTGCATTTTTTCAGTTACTGAATCAACTTCTTCTTGTCTTTTAGCACTTAGTTCATTTTCAATAATCATACCCTTAGCACCATATCCTCTAAATGCAGGAGGCATTTCCATTTTCATAATATCTAAATCAGCATACTCAACTGTTGGTTCAAGATCATCTTTATTTGGCCAAGAACATAGTGTTCTATTTAACCAATTTGCATCATCTCTTTTTAGATAATCTTCTCTATAGTGAGCGCCTCTACTTTCAGTTCTGTCTCTTGCACCTTTAGCAACACAAAGTGCAACTTTTAGCATTTTTGGAACTCTGTATGCTTCTTCAAGTTCTGGATTACCAGCTCTTTCTTTAGATTTAACAGTGATTTGTTTAGTTTTAACTAATAGTTCTTTTAACTCTTCAACAGCTTCTGCTAAAGGCTCACCAGATCTAAAGATACCTACTTTTTCATCCATTAATTTTTGCATTCTATTTTTGATTTTGAAGATATCTTCAGAACCATTGTATGATAAAAGTTCATCTAAGTAAGCATCTTGCTCATCAACAAATTTTTGAACAGTAGCTGTAGGAATAGTTACATCATTTTCTAAACAATAATCAGCAAAGTAGTTACCAATAATCATACCAGCAACAACTGTTTCAGAAACTGAGTTACCTCCAAGTCTATTAAATCCATGCATATCCCAACAAGCAGCTTCACCACAAGCAAATAAACCAGATAATCTAGTTGATTCACCAGTTGGTTTTGTTCTAATACCACCCATAGAGTAGTGTTGCATTGGAAGTACTGGAGCCCAACCTTTTGGACCTTCATCTGCTGGGTCTATACCATTAAAGATTTGACAAATCTCTTGTACGTCTCTTAAGTTTCTTTCAATATGCTCTCTACCTAAAATAGAAATATCTAACCATACGTGATAACCATATGGAGAAGGAACACCTTTACCATTTCTAATATGTTCAATCATTCTTCTAGAAACAACGTCTCTTGATGCAAGTTCTTTTTTCTCTGGTTCATAATCAGGCATAAATCTGTGACCGTCAACATCTCTTAAGATACCACCATCACCTCTACAACCTTCTGTTAATAAAATACCTGATGGAACAATTGGAGTAGGGTGGAATTGTACTGCTTCCATATTTGAAAGTGTTGCAATACCAGTTTCTAATGCAATTGCTGCACCTGTACCTTCACAAATTACTGCATTTGTAGTTTGTTTAAATACTCTACCATATCCACCAGTTGCAATACAAGTTCCCTTTGCAACATAAGCTTCTAATTCACCAGTAATTAAATCTCTAACAACAGCACCATAACATCTTCCATCTTCGTGGATTAATGAAAGTGCTTCTTTTCTATCTCTAATGTCAACATCATGTTTTAAAGCTTCATTTGCAACACCAAATAACATTGTATGTCCTGTTGCATCAGCTGTATAACATGTTCTCCATTTTTTAGTACCACCAAAGTCTCTTGAGTGGATTAATCCATGTCTTTCTTCTTCTTCAGTAATAGTTGTTTTCTTTGCATTAATAATTGCTTCTCTTGAACCAGCCTTAACTCTAGACCAAGGCACACCCCATGAAGCTAATTCTCTAATTGCTTTTGGTGCAGTGTGTACGAACATTCTTGCAACTTCTTGATCACATCCCCAGTCAGAACCTTTTACCGTATCTGCAAAGTGTAAATCTTCATTATCTCCATCAGACATCTTTGAGTTACCTAAAGAAGCTTGCATACCACCTTGAGCAGCAGCACTATGAGATCTTTTTACAGGAACAAGTGATAAAACGATTGCATTTAATCCCTTTTTTTGTGCAGCAACAGCAGCTCTAAGCCCAGCTAATCCTCCACCAATAACTAATGAATCACAGTAATTAATTTTCATATTATGCTAGCCTCCCTGTATTATCTAATTGCATAACTTGTGCAGTTGGAACATATTTTTGCCCAACTTTTCCAGCTTGCGCATTTTCATAACCTATTTTCATATAAGCTGCCAATGTAGCAAAACCTAAAATTAAGAAGAACCAAGTTAAAGATTTTTTCCATAATTTTAATCTTTTTCTTGTTGCTTTTGGATCTTTACCGTCAAACCATCCCCATTTAACAGCTAGTCTATATAATCCAATAGTACCATGGAATTCTACTGCTAATAATAGTAGAATATATAAAGGCCACATCCAGTTAGACCAAACTCTATCTGCACTTGCATATGGTCCAATTGCATCTGCTTGAGTCATTATGATATATAAGTGTACCGAACCTAAGAAGAACATTGCAAAACCTGTAAATGCTTGGATAAACCAAAGTTTAGTGTCTTCATGTCCCATGCTATTAGCGTGAGCTTTCATAACTTGATATTGTTTAAAGTTACCAGGTAACTTTCTCATACCTAAAGCAGCATGTGTAATAAATACAACAAATACAATAAATGCAATAATAGATACTAATAATGGATTACCTCCATCAAAAATAAAACTTGCTTCAAAGAATTTTGTAACGTTATACATAAAGTCTTTACTAACTAAAATAGAAGACACCAAAAACATATGTCCCCACATAAAAAGACCTAGAAATAAACCAGTTGCACTTTGAATATAATCAAGTTTGGCTGGAACTCTACTCTTTTTTCTCTCTACAGTCTTCCCTAAATAACCTTCTATTAGGTCACTCATTTGACATCCTTTCTAGTGATTTTGATTTACATGAATAGCATTATAATAGCGAAAATGTCCTTATAGTGGGCTACAGAGTAATGCTTTGTAATGTACAATTATTGTGCAAAATATATAAGGTAGAAATAAAAAAGCCCTATTTCTAGGGCTTTTTATTTTTTTGTTTGTAGAAGTGTAATTTTAAAAAATCATACGAGTATGTTACATATTAACACATCATGATTTAATAAATAATGATTGAATAGCAATTTGTGTCATTTCAATTAATGTATCAATATTCAATGCTGGAATAAAGAATACAATAGCTGATCCAATACCACCAACAACTGTAATAATAGCTAAAAATGCAATTGCATAAGTAGATACTCTTTTATCGTTGAAGTCATTGTCCATACACTCTTCTTTTGTTGGATAAAAATACATCATCGCAATAAGTTTGAAGTAGTAGTAAACTGAAACAAATGTAGCAATAATTGCTAACACTGCTAATAAAATATATCCTGCATTAATAGCTTCTGTAAATACATAGAATTTACCAATGAAACCAATTGTTGAAGGAATACCAGCAAGTGAGAATAAGAAGATAGTCATCATTGCTGCTAAATATGGTCTCTCTTTTGCTAAACCTTTGAAATCATCATATGTAACTCTTACTTTAGTTTCAGAGATAATATGTGAAATAATACCAAATGAACCAAGTGCAGATAATAAATATGCAATTAAATAAAATACTGTAGCATATGCTGCATGAATGTTTTGTCCAAGGGCAATAAATGCTAATAATAAATAACCTGTATGTACAATTGAAGATGCTGCAAGCATTCTTTTTACAATGTTTTGTGTAATTGCAAGCCATGTACCAAATACAAGTGTAAAGATAATAATAACATACATGATTGAATCCCAGAAATCAATCATAGGTGCGATATCTTGTAATACTGCTCTTAAGAAGAAAGAGAATATAGCAATTTTAAATGTAGATGCCATATATGCAGTAATAATCATTGGCGCACCTCTATATACATCTAGAACCCAAGATTGGAATGGGAATGCTGCAATTTTAAATAGGAATGTAAATAAAATTAACGTTAAACCAATGTATAATAAAGCCATATCTTCATTTGAGTGACTAGAAATATATGAAGCAATTTCTGTTAAGTTTGTAGTAGCAGTTGCACCATAAACTAAAACAACACCTAAAAGATAAAATGCTCCAATAAATGAACCTAATACTAAATATTTGAAAATTGCTTCAACTCTTTTACTGTCTTCACTGTTATAACCAACCATAACGTAAACAGCAAACGAAGCAATTTCAAGAGCAATAAATGCAGTAACAAGTTCGTTAGCATTAGCTAATAACATCATCCCAAATAGAGCAAATAATAAAATAGAGAAGAATTCACCTCTAAAATACTCTTTTGATCTGAAATAGTTTTCACCAATTAATAGTGTTAATAATGTACCTAAAATAAGTAAGATGTTAAAGAAATTTGAGAACGAGTCAAAAATTAAAACATCATTAAAAATATTATTGAATGGTCTAACAGCATATGATTCCCCTAAAGGAATAAATGATAAAACTAAAGCAAGTATAAGTAATATAGACGAAACAGTAATATATTGTTTCGTATTAAATTTCTCTTCATACATGCTCATGAACATTAAGCCAACAGCTGATAGTAAAATTAATGAAACTGGTAATATGTGTATTAATTCATTCATTTTGCTGCTCCAATATGTAAAATGTCATTTAAGTAGTGAGTTACAGTTGGCTCAAACTTATCAATGAAAATATCTGGGTAAATACCCATTAAGAATACAAGAATAACCCATGGAGCTAAACCAACAATCTCTTTGATTTTTAAATCTCTGAATTTTAAAGCTTCACCTTCTCTATCTTGTAAAATTGCTCTTTGGAACATCCATAACATATATGAAGCACCAATAATAACAGTAAGAGCTGAAATATATCCTAGTGTATGGTTAAATTCATAAATACCAAAGATAATTAATAACTCTGATACGAAACCATTAGTTCCAGGAAGTCCTACATTTGCAAATAACATAATTGCAAAAATAGTAGTAAAGATTGGAGACTGTTTTGCTAATCCACCTAAATCTTTAATTGTTTTATATCCTGTTTCATCATGAATAATACCAACAAGTAAGAATAGTGCACCAGTTGCAATTGCATGGGCAATGATTAAATATAAAGCACCATTAATACCAAAAGCATTTAATGAGAAGATACCTGCTGCAATGAAACTTAAGTGTGATGCAGAAGAGTATGCGAACATTCTTTTAATATCATCTTGCATAAGAGCTGCAACACCAAAGTAAACAAGACCAAATAATCCAATAAATACAAACCATGATGAGAATTCAACATAAATCTCTGGGAAAATAGGAATTAAGAATCTAACAATTGCATAAACACCTAGTTTTGCCATGATTGATGATAATAAGAATACTGCACCAGTTGGAGCATTTTTATATGTTTCCATAATCCATGTATGTAATGGGAAAATAGGAATCTTAATAGCAAATGCAGAAAGGAATGCTAAAAATAACCAAATCTTTTCATTGTATGTTAATGATGTAATTTGAGTTAAACTATCATATTGGAATGACCAAGTTCCAAACTCAGCATGATATGTAACTCCTAAATAAAGCATAGCAACAAACATTAAAAGTGAACCAAGCATTGTATATACTGTTACTTTAATAGTTGTGAATACTTTATCCCCAAATCCATAAATACCAATCATTAAGAATACTGGTAATAACATAACTTCCCAGAAGAAATAGAATAAAATTACATCTAATGCTAAAAGTGAACCAGTAACCCCTGCTTGTACTAATAGCATATTAATCCAGTAACCTTTAGTTCTTCCTTCCCATAATAAAAGATATGCTGTAGGAATTAAAATAGCAATCATCATTAAAATAGTTAAAGAGAAACCATCAACACCAATGTAGTAGTTAATACCATAAGAGGCAATCCATGGAACATTTGTAACGAACTGCATACCTGCACTTGGTTCAAACTCAATATAAAGTTTTAATACAAGTGCTAAGATAACTGTTGTTGTTAAAAATGCAATGTTTCTAACTGTTTCTACATGCTTAGTAGTAATCATTAAACCAAATGCTACTACTGCTGGTAAAAATATAATAAACGATAAAGTATCTGCACTCATATTACAATCCTAAAGAAATATATAAATAGATAAATACAGCACTCATACCTACAAGCATGAACGCAGCATAAAATCTTACATTAGCATTTTGAATAGTTGCAACTTTTTTACCAAACTCAACAAACTGTTCACAAGTTGTCATGATAAATCCATCAATGATTTTTGAATCTAAGATCTTATCAATGAATGAAGAGATTTTTTTAGAGAATTGAACAAATACTAAATCATAGAATTCATCTACATAGAATTTATTAGCAATAATACCTTTTTCATCTTCTGGTTTGTAAACATCAAAGTTTGCGTATTTTTTGTATGCAACAAAAATACCTGCTGCTGCAATTAAAATTGATGCAGCCATTAATATGTACTCAGTTGAATGAGACATATGAATTTTTATAGAGTTAGTTTGAGCTAACCAATTATCAACTAAATTTGAACCACCAAAAATAGCTGGGAAGTTTAAGAACCCTGCAAATACTGCCCCAACTGCTAAAATCATAAGTGGGAAAGTAATTGTTTTTGATGTATAAACATAAGGAACACTCTCTTTATTTGGTGCAACAAACACAATAAAATAAAGTCTAAACATATAAAATGCTGTTAAAAATGCTGTGAACATTCCAATTCCCCAAATTAAATATTCTCCTTCTTGGAAAGCTGCTGCTAAAATAGCATCTTTAGAGAAGAAACCTGAAAATGGTGGAATACCTGAAATTGCAATAACACCAATTAAGAACGTAAATTTAATAATTGGAAGTTGTGCTCTATGTTGTGCAATTTTAAAGATATTTTGTTCGTGGTGTAAGGCAATAATAATACCACCTGCACCCATGAATAACATAGCTTTAAAGAAAGCATGTGTAAATACATGAAAAAGTCCAGAACTATAAAAACCAAGTCCTACAGCAATAAACATGTATCCTAATTGAGACATAGTTGAATACGCAAGAATCTTTTTAATATCTTGTTGTCTTGTTGCAATAACAGCTGCAAGTAATGCAGAAAATGCACCAATATAAGCAATAAATACACCAATCTCTTCAATTCCAGAATATAAGAAATGAAATCTTGCAACCATATACACACCAGCTGTTACCATTGTAGCTGCGTGAATAAGTGCAGAAATTGGAGTTGGTCCTGCCATTGCATCTGGAAGCCATACATATAATGGAATTTGAGCTGATTTCCCCATAGCACCAACAAATAATAAGAATCCTGATAATACTAATAATTCAGGTGAAGCATTAGAAATATTAGCTTCAAGTGAAGAGAAGCTTAAATCAACTTGTCCAAGTGCAAAGAATAAAGTAACAATTCCTAAAAGAAATCCAAAGTCACCAACTCTATTTGCAATAAATGCTTTGTTACCAGCGATAACATTTTCTTTATCACCATAGTAGAATGCAATTAGTAAGTATGAACAAACTCCAACACCTTCCCATCCAATGAAAAGAATAACTGGGTTATCTGCAAGAACTAAAATTAACATTGATGCTAAGAAAAGATTGAAGTAAGCAAAGAATTTACCAAAACCTTCATCTTTTGTCATATAACCAATTGCATAGATGTGAATTAGCCATCCAACAAAAGTTACAAACATTGACATAAAGATAGCTAGATTATCACCTAAAAATGCCATAGTAATATTTAAATCACCAATATTTACCCAAGTAAATAGTTCTTGTTTAAATGTTACTCCACCATCTACCATGTCTAAAAATAGAGTTAACGTGATTAAAAATGCAATTAATGGTGTACCTGTTCCAATAATAGAAAATAGTGTTTCAGATACTGGCTTTCTTTTTACGTGGTAAAAATATAATCCACCATTTAATATTGCACCCATTAATGGAGCAAGAATAATCCAAACTAACAGTGAAGTATCCATCATGACTTCTCTCCTTGTGTTAGTGTTGTAAAGATATCAGTATCTAACGACTTTTTTGTTCTAAATAATAAAATAATTACAGATAAGAAAATTGCTGCTTCTGCTGCTGCAATTGAAATAACCATAACTGTAATAATTTGTGGATCCATATTAAAATGATATCTTGCAAATGTTATAAGGAAAAGTGCAATTCCATTTAACATAAGTTCTATTGACATATAAATAACAAATATATTTCTTCTTGCAATTACACCTATTACACCAATAGAAAAAAGAATCATAGAGACAAAAGCATAAGATGTTAAACTAATCATGCATTCTCCTTATTAGATTTTTTTCTTTTTGCTAAAACAATTGAACCAACAAGCGCAACTAATAGAAGAATCGAAATTAATTCGAATGCTAAAATCCAATCATTATATAATAAAGCACCAACTGGTTTAATATCACCAAAAGTGCTATTAGCAATAATATTCATATCAGCTTCTGGAAGCTTTGATACTGCTTTTAAAATAACAACATTAAAAGGAATCATTATTGCTGCACCAATTCCAATTAATAAATACTTCTTAGGCTCTTTTGGAAGATGCTCTTCTTTAATATTAAGAAACATAAGTAAAAATAGAATCAGTGTCATAATTGCACCAGCATAAACAATAATTTGTACCATAAACAAGAATGTTGCATTTAATAGTGCAAACAGACCTGCTACAGCTAAAATAGAAACTAATAATCCAAGTGCTGAGTACATTGGTTTTCTAAAGAATAGCATCATTACTGCACCAACTATAGCAAAAATACTAAGTGCTACAAATATTAAATCACTCATCATCAAAATCCTTTGATCTTTCATTGCTCATTAGGTAATTTTTATCAACAACGAAATCTTCTCTTTTATCACCTGTAAAACTAAAGATTCCAGTGTCCATTCTAATAGCATCACAAGGACAAGCTTCTACACAGTATCCACAGTATACACACTCTAGAAGGTCAATTTTGAATTCTTTTGGTCTTTTTTCAGCTTTACCATCAAATCTTTCTTCTGCATCAATAAAAATACATTGAGCAGGACAAGCAGTAGCACACATATAACAAGCAACACACTTTTCACTTTCATCTTCCCATTTAGTAAGTCTGTGTACACCTCTATATCTATCTGTGATATCATCAGGTTGAACTTCAGGGTACTGCATTGTTTTAAGATTTGAAACGTCACTCAAATTTTCTCTAAAGTGTCTAAAAGTAGTCTTCATACCACCCATTATAGCAGGGATATATAATCTATCTTTTAGAGACTTTCCGTGTCTTTCTACAATTTTAATTCCCATATTAACTTCCTGTCACAACAATAAATGTTGCTGTTATTACAATATTTAATATCGCTAATGGAATAAGAACTTTCCATCCTAACATTTGTAATTGGTCATATCTAAATCTTAATAGAGTCCATCTAATCCAGATGAATACTAAGTTCATAAGTAAAAATTTAACTACAAATGTACCAATTTGGATAACTGCTGTTGCAATATTAACACCATTTTCACCAAGTCCTGTAACTAAGAACATAATTAAAACAGCAGAGATAACAATTGCAAGTAACCAGAATCCTCTAATTAAAATATTCTTTTCTCTATGTCTTTTATCATTAGCATCTAACCAATCATAGTTTTTATTCATCCATTTAGCAAAAAGGTATGCTTTAATTGGTAATAAAATTACAATAGCTAAGATAACATAGTTGATGTTACTTTGAATAGTTGCTGTATCCATCCATGGAATATGATATCCACCTAAGAATAAAGTAACAATAATTGCAGATGATGCACTCATTGCTGCATATTCACCAACTTGGAAAAGACCAAATCTCATAGCAGAATACTCAGTGTGATAACCAGCAACAATCTCAGACTCACCTTCCGCAATATCAAATGGTGTTCTGTTTGTTTCAGCAAATGCAGTAACAATAAAGATTAAAGCTGCAAGTGGCTGCATAAAGATACCCCATGAAGGAATAATTCCAAAGAAAGTATCACCTTGTGCTTGTACCATATCATTTAAGTTGATTGAACCATATGTTAATAAAATAGAAATAATAGATAGTCCCATTGCTGCTTCATAAGAGATAACTTGCGCTGAAGCTCTAATACCACCTAATAATCCATATTTATTTTGTGATGAATAACCACCTAAAATAATACCAAATACTGATAGACCTGCAAATGCTAAGAACCACATAATTCCAAGTTGAGTTGGAATAGCTTGCATCATAAAACTTTCACCATCAATAACTAAGTTATCTGCAAAAGGAATAACTGCCATTGTTAAAAATGAACAGATAAATACAAGTGCTGGTGCAATTGTATAAAGAAATTTCTCTTTAATATGTGAAGGAGTAAAGTCTTCTTTAAATACAAGTTTTAACATATCTGCGATTGCTTGAATTAAACCACCAAGTCTAATTCCTCCAATGTCACATCTATTTGGACCTGTTCTATCTTGAATAAAACCAGCAACTCTTCTTTCCCACCAAACCATAATTGGTGTAGTACCAACTGATAAAATTTTAGCAAGAAGAATGTTTACTATAATAATTACTATTGCAGCTGTACTCATAGGCTACCTTTTTCAACCATAGATTTAATATGTTCAATAATTGAAGATACTGATTCCATTGGTTTATCTTTATTAAGTTTAGAAATAACTTTTTGTTTTTTACCTTCAAAGTTAATGTAAGTACCACTTTTTTCATAGAATGATGAAATAGGAATAGCTACATTAGATTTTGAAATTGTTAAACAGTTATGAGAGAAACAAGAAATAACAGTTTTACCTTCTAAAATCTCTAAGTTTTGATCGAAGTAGTTATTATTTAATATAATTACAGTTTTAGCTTTTGCAATTTTATTTTTAAAATCTTCTTCTGATTCATTAATGTTTAATTCTTTAAAAGATGCTCTGTTTGGACTTTTATCACTTTTTCTTAAATAATCATCTGCAAAACTTTCATCAATATATTGTGGTGAATAACCAGTAATCTCAGCTTTTACAGCTTCAGCTAATTTAACTGTATTTTGCATTTCTTCTAAAGATAATGATGGATCTAATACAAAAAGAATATCTTTTTTCTCTGTTAATATTTTATATACACTAGCAATCGTATTACTAAAATCAGTTTCTGTAGAGTTAATTAAAGAAGTTGTAAATCTATTTTCTTCTTCATTTTTGTATGAAAGTCTACCTTCATCACAAATAAACCAACCATTTACATCTCTATTTACTCTTGGTCTAAATCTAAAGATTTGGTCATCTTTATATTTTTCTTTTCTATGGTCTACATGGATATTACATCCCATAGAACAACCATTACAAATTGCATCAAAAGATTCCATAAACCAAACTCTTTGTTTAAATCTAAAGTCTTTAGAAGTAAGAGCTCCAACAGGACAAATATCAACAACATTCATTGCATATGGATTGTCAAGTGGTTTCCCTGGGAATGTACCAATTACAGAGTGATCTGCTCTAGAAATAACACCAAGTTCATTTGTACCAGTGATTTCTGAACAAAATCTAACACATCTTGTACAAAGCACACATCTTTCTTGGTCTAACATTACATTAGAACCTAAATCAACTCTTTTTCTTGCAGTAACTTTTTGATTTACATTTACTCTTGATTCATAGAATCCAGACTCCATGTAATAATCTTGCAGTTTACATTCTCCTGCTTGGTCACATGTAGGACAGTCAATTGGGTGATTAATAAGTTCAAGTTCTAAAATATCTCTTCTTACTTTTTCAATATTTTCACCTTTTGTTCTTACAATCATACCTTCTTTAACTGGAGTATCACAAGCAATTTGCGGTCTTTTTTGACCTTCAATTTCTACCATACACATTCTACAGTTACCATCTTTCCCAAGGGCTTGATGGTAACAAAAATGAGGAATATGAATATCACGATCTAAAAGAGTATCTATTAAAAGACTACCCTTTTTTGCTTCATGTTCTTCCCCATTTACTGAAAATTTAACTAATTCACTCATAGTGCGTCATCTCCTTTATTAGACACTTCTTACTTACCTGTATATAGTTGTCTTGGTCTAGCAATTTTAGCTGCTGGATCTTGTTTTAATTCTGACCATTGAGAAATCCATCCTGGAATTCTTCCAATAACAAAAATAGGAGTAAACATCTCTACAGGAATCTTAAGTGCAGTTAAAATAACACCTGAGTAGAAGTCAATATTTGGATATAATCCTCTATCTTTGAAGTAATCATCACTTAATGCTGCTTCTTCAACTGCTGCAGCTACGTCTAATAACTTAGAATCTAAGTTTAATTCTTCTCTTAATTGATCTTGTAATAATTTAAGTGTTTCAGCTCTAGGGTCTCTATTTTTATAAACTCTGTGTCCGAATCCCATTAATCTAAATGGATCATTTTTATCTTTTGCTTTAGCAATATAAGTAGGTACATTTTTTACATCACCAATTAATCTTAATTGATCCATAACTTTTTCATTCGCTCCACCATGAGCAGAACCCCATAATGCAGAGATACCAGAAGCAATTGCAACATATGGATGTGCTTCTGTTGACCCAACATTTCTAACTGTAGTAGTAGAAGCATTTTGTTCGTGATCAGCATGTAAAGTTAAAATAGCATCTAATGCATCAACTTCAACTTGTTTAATTTCATCATTTTTACCATCACCTAAGTATTTCATACTTCCATTTGGATAAGCTCTTAACATATATAAGAAGTTTTCTGTGAAATATTTATTTACATCTGGATAAATTAATGGAGTACCAATTGAATTTCTATAAGCCATTGCTGCAATTGTAGGCATTTTAGCTAAAATTCTTCTTCTCATTGTTTTGAATTGTTCTTCATCTTCTAAATGTAAATGGTCTTTATAAAATGCAGATAATGCCATTGTTGCAGCACCCATAGTTGCCATTGGGTGAGCTCCATCTGGTAATGCATCAAATAGTCTAATAATACCTTCATTTAAAAATGATCTATGTCTAATTTCTAAATCAAAAGCTTTAGACTCTTCTTCACTTGGAAGTTTTCCCATCATTAGAAGGTGACAAACATCTAGGTAAGATTTTTTACCAGCAAGTTCTTGAATAGGGTAACCTCTATATCTTAATTCAGAATTTTCTCCATCAATAAATGTGATTTTTGATTCACAAGATGCAGTTGAAGTATATCCAGGGTCATAAGTAAACATTCCAGAATCTTTATAGAAAGTTCTAATATCTAATACATCTGGTCCTCTTGTACCACTTAAAACATCATACTCATAAGATTTACCATTTCTGTTATCCGTTAGTGTAAAAGTATTCTTTGCCATCTTTTATATCTCCTTATATTTTAGCTTTTAAAGTATTCAACGAATTCGTGTCTATATTTTTCAACAATGCTTTGGATAATATCTTTAACTGCTGGTGCAAATACACAAATAGTTTTTCCATTCATTGTTACACATACATCTAAAATAGTATTAATGTCCTCATCTGAACCATTACCTTCTAGAATTTTTTTAATAGTTTTATCAATCCAACCAGTTCCTTCTCTACAAGGAGTACATTGTCCACAAGACTCATGGTGATAAAACTCAATTAAGTTTTTAGCAACTTCAACCATTGAAGTACCTTCTGGAATAATCATCATTCCACCAGTACCAAGTGTTGAACCAATATCCCACATAGATTCATAATCTAAATATGCTTTCTCAACTTCTTCGGCAGTTAAAATTGGGCAAGAAGCTCCACCAGGAATTACTGCTTTTAACTTAAGTCCATCTTTCATACCTCCACCGATGTCATTAATAACATCAAGCATTTTTTCACCATATTGAAGTTCATAAACTCCAGGGTTTTTTACAGGACCACTCATTGCAAATAGCATTGTTCCTGGAGCTTTTTCAGTACCCCATTTTGTATATGATTCAAACCCGTTTAATACAATATTTGGAACAGATGAAATTGTTTCAACATTGTTTACAGTTGCAGGCATTCCATAGAACCATTCACACTCTTTTCCATGTGGTTTAAGTCTTGGATGTCCTCTTTTACCTTCAATTGATTCAATTAAAGCAGATTTTTCTCCACAAATATAAGCTCCACCACCTCTGTGAACAGTAATGTCAATTCTATAATCGTATTTGTTCATTACTTTTTCACCAATGATTCCGTGCGTATATGCTTCTTCAATTGCTTCATTTAATCTATCGATGAACCATTTATATTCACCTCTAATATAAATATATGCATCATGTGCACCAATTGCATACGAAGAACAAATAATTCCTTCAATTAATAAGTGCGGGTCATATTGGAAAATTTGTCTATCTTTAAATGTTCCAGGTTCAGATTCATCTCCATTTACAATTAAGTATCTAGGTCTTTCATCAACTGGTGGCATTAATTTCCATTTTGGTCCACAAGCGGCACCACCACCACCTTTACCTCTAAGTCCACTTTTACAAACTTCTTCTGTAATCTCATCTGGTTGCATAGAAAATGCTTTGTCAATAGACTCATATCTTCCATGTTTTAAAGCAACTTCAAGTTTATGAGAATCTGGAATGTCAAAGTTTTTACTAACAATTTTTACTAATTCAACTGCCATTACTTACACTCCTCAATAATCTTTTTAAGTTTATCAACAGACATGTTTTCATGGTATTGATTATTTAATGCAATCATTGGTGCACCACCACAAGCTCCTTGACACTCAACTTCAGAAAAGTGGAATTTTCCATCTTCACTTGTTTCACCAGGACCAATACCTAAAGTATCTTTTACAAATTTCTTAAGTTCAGGAGCACCCATTACCATACAAGAAAGAGTTTTACATAACTCGATGTGGTATGTTCCAATTGGTTTTAAATTAAACATTGTATAGAATGTTGCAAATTCATAAACTTCAATTGGAGTTTTTCCTAACTTATCTGCTACAAAAATCATTGCATCAGGACTTACCCAACCTTCTTGTTCTTGTACAAGCCATAAAGCAGGTAACATCATCGCATCAATTTTTGGATACTTTTTAGCAATTCTTGCAAACTCTTTTTCATTTGCTTCTGTATATTTAAATTTACCCATTATCTATCAAACTCCCCTGCAATAAAGTTCATACTAGCCATTGTTACAACAGCATCAGCTAACATATCACCTTCTACAATTTTTGAATAAGCACCTAAAGAGTAGAAACAAGGTGGTCTACATTTAACTTTATATGGAGTACCTGAACCATCACTTACGATGTAGAATCCTAATTCACCATTTGCACCTTCAGTGTAACCGTAGTATTCACCTTTAGGAACTTTAATACCTTCAAATGTTAGTTTAAACTGATTCATTAATCCTTCAATATTTCCATAAACATCTTTTTTATTAGGAAGGATAATTCCTTGGTGGTCAACATTAAGTGGTCCATCAGGAAGCTCTTTCATAGCTTGTCTAATGATTTTAATTGATTGTCTCATCTCTTCAAACTTAACCATTATTCTGTCATAAACATCACCATGTGAACCTACAACAACATCAAAGTCAAAGTTTTCATATCCATAATAAGGAGCATTTTTTCTTAAGTCAAATGCAACACCAGCAGCTCTTAAGTTAGGACCAGTAATACCAGCACTAATTGCAAAATCAGCATCAATTACACCTACGTCTTGTGTTCTATCGTGGAAAATTCTATTGTGTTCAATTAATGATAGTGAGTCTTCAATAGCTTTTTCAACATCTTTTAAAACTGCTGCTAAATCTTCAGCAAAGCCATCATAAAGGTCAAACTCTAATCCACCAATTCTAGTGTATGTATTTGTAAGTCTTGCTCCTGTTAGCTTTGAAAGAATATCATAAGCTTTATCTCTTGGTGCGAAGATATACCAGAAATTTGTAAGTCCTCCAAGGTCAACCATATTTGCAGCATTACAAACAATATGGTCAGTGATTCTTGAAAGCTCACCAATAATAACTCTAATCATTTTTGCTCTAGGAGTAATATCGATTCCTAACATATCTTCAACAGCTTTTGAATAACCGATATTATTTAAAATTGCAGAACAATAATTTAGTCTATCAGTATATGGAATGATTTGAGAGTAGTTGTGAGTTTCACAAGATTTTTCAAAACCTCTATGTAAGTAACCAATTTCAGTTACACAAGCAGCAATTGTTTCACCTTCCATTGCAACGAAGTTTCTAATTGTACCGTGTGAAGCAGGGTGAGAAGGTCCAACATTTAGCATCATTAGATCTTCCATATCAGCTTCACTATAACCTTTTCTTTTTAATAAAGGAAGCATTTCATCCATTAAGTCTTCAGTTTCAGTACAAATCTGACCTTTAGTGATTTCATAATCTTTTCTAAGTGGATGTCCTACAAATTGATGATGATTTAGTACTCTTTTTAAGTTTGGGTGACCTTTAAATCTAATACCATATTGATCATAAGTTTCTCTTTCTCCCCAATCTGCAGCGTAATATAAATCAGTAATTGAATCAACTTCTAAAGTGTTATCATCAACATACGATTTAATAGAAATTTGTTTTTTAAAGTTACTAGTTCTTAAAACATAGATAACTGCAAATCTAGATGGGGTAACATCAGGATATTTTAAAAAATCAATAGCAGTAATATCTAGTAATAATGTATAATCTTCTTCATTTTTAAGTCTAGTAATTGTTGATTTTATATCTTTTGCATTAATAAGCATATCTGTTTTAAGCATCTAAAATCCCTTTGAAGTTTTGGTCTCTTTCTTTGATTATAGATTCATTATAAGATTTTTTCTGAATATTCATAATTGCATCTAAAACAGCTTCTGGTCTTGGAGGACAACCTGAAATATATTCATGCACAGGAATAACTTCATCAATTCCTTGTAATGTTGTATAGTTATCATAAAAACCACCAGAACATGCACATGCTCCCATAGAGATAACCCATTTAGGTTCACACATTTGATCCCAAATTCTTTTTAAAACAGGAGCTTGTTTATAAGTAATAGTTCCTGCAACAATAAGTAAGTCTGCCTGTCTTGGCGAGAATCTTACAACCTCTGCTCCAAATCTTGATATATCATATTTCGCTGCTGCAACTGACATGAACTCAATACCACAACATGCTGTACCAAATGCCATTGGCCACATTGAATATGATCTAGCCCAGTTAACTGCTTCATCAAGTTTAGTTGTGATTATAGAATCACCTAAATTAGCTTCAGCTCCTAATCCCATGATAACGCCTTTTTCTTATACATATAAATAAGGCCAGCAAAAAGTAGTCCAATAAAAATAAACATTTTTACTAAACCTGCATAGCCAAGGTCAACTAAGTTTACTGCCCAAGGAAACATAAAGATTATTTCTACATCAAATAATAAGAATCCAATAGCTACTAAGTAAAACTTAATAGAAAACCTAATGTTTGTAGTTCCAACTGGGTTGGAAACACCACTTTCGTAAACTGTATTTTTTAATTTATCTTGTGTATTGTTTGGCCCTAGGTACTTTGTTAGTAAGAAAACTCCTACTAATATAAAAGCAATAGAGACAAAAATCACAGATGAAAGAACTAAATGTGTCGACATAATGTATCCCATTTATTAGAATGTTTACTAAATTGTACAATAAAATAAGTTACTATTTGGTCATATGTTAAAAATTCTTAGAAGTTTAGAATTTGGTGAGAAGATTTGTAATACTAAAGGGGAAACAGGGCTAAAAATATGTAACTATTTTACCCAGTCCCTCTTCAAGTTGAGATATTGGAAGTGCACAATTTAGCCTAAAATACGAGTCTCCTTCAGTTCCAAAGCTTCGTCCATCATTAAGTGCAACTTTTGATTTTTCAAATAACAAATTTTTTATTTCTTTATGTTTTAGCTTTGTGTTTTTAAAGTTTAGCCATAACAAATATGTTGCTTCTGGCTCTAAAAATTCTACTTTTGAGTTACTTTCTATTAAATATTCTTTAGTAAAATCAATATTATTTTTTAGATATTTTTTTAATTCTTCTAACCATTCTTCACCAAATTCATATGCAGCTTCTAATGCTGTAAATCCAAATACATTTACAGAAGCTAATTCTCTTTTTGTAATTTCTTTATCAAATCTTTCTTTTATTTCTTTGTTTTCACAAATTGCATATGAACAATTTAAGCCTGCAATATTAAATGTTTTTCCAGGTGAGTTTAAAGTTAAAGTAATGTTTGAAATCTCCTTTGATATTGATGCTATAGGAGTAAACTTTTTAAATACAATATCAGCATGAATTTCATCACTTATTATTAGTAAATTGTTTTCTATACAAATTTTGGCTAATTGTTCAAGCTCATCTTTATCCCAAACCCTTCCAACTGGATTGTGTGGAGAACATAAAACTAATATTTTAGATTTAGAAGTAATTTTGTTTTTTAAATCTTCTAAATCCATAGTATAGTAACCGTTTTCTTCTTTTAGTGAATTTCTAACTACGGTTCTATTATTATGTTTAATTGAGTTAAACAGAGGAAAATATACAGGAGTTTGAACAATAATTTCATCACCTTCTTCACTAAAAGCTTCAATTGCTGCACTATAAGCCGGAACTACACCATTACAAAAAGATATCCATGAAGTATCAATTTCCCATGAGTGTCTTTTTTTCATCCACTCTTTAACAAGGTTATAAGTTTTTGTAGTAGGTTTTGTGTATCCATAAATTCCATGTTGAGCTCTTTTTATAATTGCATCATTTATAATATCAGGAGTTTTAAAATCCATATCAGCTACCCAAAGTGGTTGTAAATCAGAGTATCCAAAGTATGTTTCTAGTGCATCATATTTAGCACAAGATGTTCCTTTTCTATTTACTATCTCATCAAACATATATATTACCTCTACTATAAACTATTTTTTAATGATAAAATGATATAAAACTTATACTAACAATTAGTTTACTATGAGGAAAAAATGAAAGAAGCTATTGAAATTTTAAAAAAAAATGATCTTTTAAGAATCATTGATGATGAGTTGGATATATATTTAGAGATACCACACATCGCTTATGTTGAAGTAAAAAAAGAAGACTCAAAGGCATTATTATTTACAAATGTTGTAGATAGAAAAAACAATAAAAAATTTGATATTCCAGTATTAATGAATGTATTCTGTAATGAAAAAGCGGTAAAACTTTTCATTGGAGATGGAGATAAGATTGGAAAAGAGATTGAATCTTTATTAAAAATGAAACCACCTACAACATTAAGTGAAAAACTTTCTACCTTTGGAAAACTATTTGCACTTAAAAATACAATTCCTAAAAAAAATAGGGGAAAAGGTGAGTGTCAAGAAGTAATAAAACTTGGAAGTGAAGCAAAACTTTCAGACCTTCCAATTTTAAGTACATGGGAACAAGATGGGGGACCATTTATTACTATGGGACAAGTTTATACTACCTCTTTAAATGGTGAAATGAAAAATTTAGGAATGTATAGACTTCAAGTATATGATGACAACACATTAGGAATGCACTGGCAGATTCATAAAGATTCTAATCATTTTTTCCACGAATATAAAAAGGCTGGTAAAAAAATGCCAGTTTCAATAGGAATTGGTGGAGATCCAATGTATATTTGGTGTGGACAAGCTCCTCTTCCAATTGGTATTTTTGAACTTATGCTTTATGGTTTTGTAAAAAATAAAAATGCACAACTTGTAAAATCAATTACAAATGATATATATGTGCCACGGGACAATGACTTTGTAATTGAAGGTTTTGTAGATACAAGTAAATTAAGAATTGAAGGACCTTTTGGAGATCATACTGGATATTATACTTTAGAAGAAGAGTATCCTTTTATGGAAGTAACTGCTATTACTCATAAAAAAGAGCCTACATACCTAGCAACAGTTGTTGGAAAACCACCTTTAGAAGATAAGTATATGGGACATGCAACAGAAAGAATCTTTTTGCCATTACTTAAAACAACAGCTCCTGATTTAATTGATTATTATATGCCGGAAAACGGTGTATTTCATAACCTAATTATTGCAAAAATTAAAACACTTTATCCTGGACATGCATCTCAAATGATGCATGCATTTTGGGGAGTAGGGCAGATGAGTTTTGTTAAACATGCAATCTTTGTAAATGAAGATGCCCCTGAATTAACTAATCATGAAGCACTTACAGAATATATATTAAATAGAATTGATATTGATGAACTTCTAGTTTCAAGAGGTGTTGTTGATGCCCTTGACCATTCTAGTCCAAAATTTGCAGTGGGTGGAAAATTAGGTCTTGATTGTACTAATGAAGAAGTAAAAGAGCTTGGAATTACTCTATTAAGTGATAAAGAATTATTAACAAAAATAGAAGAAATAACTGATGAGGTAAAGGATTTAAAACAGTACTATACAAATACAAAAAATCCTTTAACTGTTATAACAGTTGATAAAAAAAGAAATCAAAAAGAAGTTTTTGAAAGTTTAAAACCTCTTTACAAAAATATCAAAATATTAATAATTGTAGATGCTAAAAATCAAAATGATGTAAATAATCCATATATGTTACTATGGAGAGTCGTGAATAATATTGACTCAAATAGAGATTTATATATTGAAGATAATACTATTTGTTTAGATGGTACAAATAAAAATGAGTTTGACAACTTTAAAAGAAGATGGCCTGATGATGTAGATTGTTCAAGGGAAGTTTTAAATAGTCTAAAACAAAGAGGTATTTTAGATATTTCAGATGAGTTTATTAAAAAATATCAATTATAAAAAAGTTAAAGTAGTTTATACTACTTTAACTTCATCTTTTCCGTTTCTTTTCACATAATACATTGCATTATCAGCTCTTGTTAATAAAGAGTCCGCACAATCTGTTTCTTCAAATTGAGAAACGCCAAAACTACAAGTAACTTTTCTATCTATTTCAAAATCAAAGTTTGCAATCTTTTCTTTTAGTAAATAAGCTATATTTTTTGCTTGTATTTTATTGGTTTTAGGAAGAACTATTATAAACTCTTCTCCTCCCCATCTTCCAAAAGAGTCAGTTTTTCGTATATTATTATTTACTAAATATGATACTTTTTCTAAAACACTATCTCCTATAGAATGACCTAGTTGGTCATTAATTAACTTAAAGTTATCAACATCAAAGAAGATTAAAGACAGACCTTTTTTGTACTTTTTTTCTTTATTCAATTCAAGTTCTAATATAGTTTCAATTTTTCTTCTATTATAAGTATTTGTAAGTCTATCAATATTTGCAATTTTATTTAGTTCTTCTTCTACAATTTTTCTTTTTTTGATTTCTTTATTTAATTTTCTATTATTTATTGTGACTACAATAATAACAACTAAAAGAAATAAAGTTATAGTATATATCCATGTATAATCTTTTTCTGGCTCATAAATAATAGAATTGTATTTATCTCGAATATATTTTCTTTCCTCTTCTGTAATTGTTGAAATTGCTTTATTAAGTATGTTTAATAGCATTTTATTATTTTTATTCACATGAAGTTTAATTTCATAATTTTCATTGTAAATACCAGAAATCTTTGCATTTGAAATAGTCATTTTTGTTATATTATATGACAAGGCAGGAAGTTTACCTATTATCCCATAAACTTCATTGTTTTGTAATAGCGCAAATGATTCTTTTATATTTTTAGTTTCTATAAAATTTATATTTGGATATTTAGCTTTTAAATCCGTGTAATAAGAAGCATATTTAGTAATAGCAATTTTTTCATTAGTTAATTCTTTTATTGAAGTAGTATAAGGTTTGTCAACTAAAGTTGCTAATGCAAGTTTTATTTTATCTATACTAAGTGTATGATGTGAGTTTATATTCTCATAATCTACTGTTCCAAAGGCATATTTTAAATTATTTTGACCTGTATTAATTTTTTCATTTGCTTTTTTATTGTTATTAATAACATCAATAGCTGAATTTAAATTAAGTTTTTTTCTTATTAGATTCCAATAATCTATTTCTATTCCAGATAATTTACCTGCTGTTTCTATTGTAAAAGGAGGGAAGTCAGAATTGGAAATAAGATTAATTTGATTATTTTTTATGTACTCTTTTTCTTCTTTACTTAGATTTATTTTTTTTGAATTATATATAATATCTTCTAACTTAAAATTGACAGGACTATTACTTAATCCAAGTAAAAGATATAATCTTTTAATCTCTTCTACTTTTTTATAATCTATATTACCAAGTTTGCCTTCTTCAAATTGAGCAAGTTTTTTTAAAACTTTTCCTTCATATATTAAAGAGTTTAAACTTTTGTTTTGTGTATTATATTTATCATATATGATTTTTGCAGTATTTTCTATATTTTCAAAGGCATATTTCCAACCTTTTAAAACTGCTTTATACATTTTTCTAACTCTTACAGGGTTTTGTTTTAACTCCTCTTGAGAAGTAAAAAATAATCCACCATAAAAGTCAAAACCATAGTCACTTGGATTATGTATTGTAAATTCTATATTTTTAGAATCTAAAATATATGGTTCATTTGATAAGTAACAACCCATTGCATCAGTTTTTCCATTTATTAAGTCATCAAGGTTAAAAGAGTGTTGTATAAAATCAATATCTTTTAATTTTAAACCTTGAGAAATAATCATTGAATTAATAGCAGCTGCTGATCTTGCATCGGGAGTTAGCATTACTTTCTTATTTTTAAAATCTTTTATTTTTTTAATCTTTGATTTGTTTAATGAAATTAGAACCATTGGAGAGTTTTGATAAATGGCTACAAGAAGAACTATTTTTTTACCTTCTAGTCTATCGATAATTAAAGATGATTTTCCAACTGCATAACTAGCTTTAGAGTTTAATACTGTTTTTACTAAATCTACATTAAAGTTAAATTCTTTAATATCTACATCAAGGTTTTCTTCTTTGAAGTAACCTTTTTCTTTTGCCATATAATAACCTGCAAATTGAAATTGATGTAACCAATCTAATTGAATTGAGACTTTCTCATTCTCTTTTGCATGTAAAATCATAGTATTAAAAAGTATAGATATTAATAAAAATATTTTGTAGATATTCATGAAGAAAGTATATCTAAATAATATAAAATATAATCTATATGGATTTAATATATTTGTTGATATAATACATGTTCTAAAAATAGGAGAAAATTAATGATTTTAATGATCGATAATTACGATTCATTTACATACAATATTGTTCAATACTGCTTAGAGCTAGGAGCAGATTTAAAAGTAATTAGAAATGATGAATTAAGTATAGAAGAGATAGAGAAACTAAATCCAGAAAAGATTATAATCTCTCCAGGACCAGCAACTCCTGATGATGCAGGTATTTGTTTAGAAGCAATAGAGTATTTTGCAAACAAAAAACCGATTTTAGGAATATGTCTTGGGCATCAAAGTATTGCTCAAGTTTTTGGAGCAAAAGTAATTCGTGCTAAAAATATGATGCATGGAAAAACATCAACAATTAAACAAGTTAAAGAAACTAAAATATTTAACGAGTTACCACAAGAGTTTACACAAACAAGATATCATTCTTTAACTGTTAAAAAAGATGATTTGCCAGAAGTTGTGATTCCTACTTCATATAGTACGGATGACAATGAGATTATGTCTTTAGAAATTAAAGACAAAAATATTTATGGAGTTCAATTTCACCCAGAATCTATTATGAGTGAATATGGACATAAAATAATAGATAATTTTTTAAAGATATGAAAACAATAACTAGTGCATACAGATATTTATTTTTACTATTTTTCTCTCTAGTTTTATCTGCACTAGTTTACAATATTTTAGACCTTAGTATTTCTTATAAAGAGGCACTAAATTTTTTTATCAATAATTCAATATTAAGCATCATAACAAATGCTTCCACTGCTATTTTAGGTCAAAATGACTTTGGATTGAGATTTCCTTTTTTAGTTTTTTATATATTTTCTGTTGTTTTAATGTATAAATTAACAGAAGATTTTTTTAAAAAGGAGTCTGATAGATATATTAATTTAGCAATATTTTCAATTTTACCTGGATTGTTAAGTGCTTCTATACTTGTGAATAGTGCTATTATAGTTACTTTTTTCACTCTTTTGTATATATACATATATAAAATAAATAGTAAACACTCATATATACTATTACTGTTATTTTTATTTTTAGATAACTCCTTTGCAATCTTTTTTTTAGCACTATTTTTTTATTCACTAAAAAAAAGAGATACTATTTTATTAATTGTCTCTTTACTATTATTTGGAACTTCTATGGGAATATATGGTTTTGATACAGGGGGAAAACCAAAGGGATTCTTAATGGATACCTTTGCTATTTATGCATCTATCTTTTCTCCTTTATTATTTATATACTTTTTTTATTCAATATATAGAATAGGAATAAAAGAAAATAGAACTCTTACTTGGTATGTATCAATGACTTCTTTATTCTTCTCTTTATTACTGTCTTTTAGGCAAAGAATATATATAGAAGATTATGCTCCTTTTGTTGTTATATTTTTACCTTATATGATAAGACTATTTTTTAATAGCATAAGAATTAGATTACCAAGGTTTAGAAAAAAACATTATAATGTAACTATTGCAACACTTATTATTCTTTTTTTAAGTGTATTTTTAACACTATTTAACAAGCCTTTATACTTATTAGTAAGTGAACCAAAAAAACATTTCGCTTATAAATATGATTTTATAGAAGATATTGCTATACAATTAAAAAAGAAAAATATAAATTATATTAATTCTGAAGATGAAAAGTTGCTATTAAGATTAAGGTTTTATGGCATAGAGTCTGGAAATAAATATTATATTACTACAAAAGAACAATTCTTTTATGACTACAAAATTGACGTAAGCTATTTTAATAAAACTTTATATACTACATATATAATAAAAGAAAATGAAAAATAGTTTTTCAATTCTTGAATTGATACTTGTACTTTTTATTCTATCTATAATTACTACTACCTTTTATTTTAAACTATATCAAAATAAGTTAGCAGATGCTGCTAATAGAATAGAACTATATTTAAAACAAACTAGATACCAAGCACTTATAGATAATAAACAAAATGAAAATGATTCTTTGTGGTTTAGAAAAAGATGGACTTTTAAATTTTTTAATTGCTCAAATGATAAAGGAATATACTATGTTATATATAGTGATGAAAATAAAAAGGGACATCCAAATGAAAATGAGAGTTTATTAGATCCTCTTACAAAAAAGAGAGTTTTCTCTACTCATCATTGTGAATATGATGAAAATAGAAGTAAATATGTATTATTAACAAAAGAGTTTGATGTAGTGGATACAAATATATCTTGTAATAATACATCAGGTTTAGGACAAATATCTTTTGGAAATGGTGGAAAAATATATAGTAAACTATCAACACATGAGAATAAAAGTGAAGAGTATGAGATAAAAAACAGTTGTTTTATTGAACTTATAAATAAAGTAGGGGAAATAAAAAGCATTAAAATAGAGTCAAATACAGGTTTTATAGGAATAAATAAGTGAGAAAAGCAACTTTTTTAAAAATTTAAGCTCTAGTTAAGAAAAAACCCTTGACAAAGCAAGAAAAATCTATTATAATTCCCGTCCAATTTCAGAGGAACGACATCAAAAAGATTTGAGAGAGTTACGATGATATGGGAGATCTTTTACAATTTAGAAGGTATAT